>JAVRLB010000040.1:0-13230 GCA_031961865.1 Thermoplasmatota archaeon
TACTTTACGATAATGATGCATTTAACAGTTTCAGAGAGTTATTTCAAAAAAATTTTAATTGCTTTTAAAATTCATAGAATATTGTGCGTTCAGGTAATTATTTTAATGTAGAGAAAATATTGAAGAGCTTATGAAAACATCATCCATTTTTTTAATACCCTCAAGATTTTTCTATATTTCTCGCCAAGATAAAATATTATAAGCAAAAAAAACTAAATATTTATATAATGGTTTAAAGTAGTTATTAGCATGGTAGATATATTTCCTGTTCTTGTGATTGTAAGAGATCGCTTCTCAAACCCGGAAATAAAAGAAAAATTTAGAGATGTCGTAAAAAAGATACAGTTTGATTTTTCTGATACCAAAGAGCAGTATCTGCTAGCTATAGAAAACGGTAATGCTGCGCTTTCAAAAGAATCAGTCAGTGCACCGGATGTTTTTGTAAGCACTACTACTGAGATTCTGGCAGGAATCATAAATAAAAAAATAAATCCTGTAATTGCATATTCTACACGAAAAATTAAAGTGAAAGGATCCATGGAAGATCTATTAAAGCTTCAGAAACTGTTAATGTGAACAACTATTTAGCAACCCATCCTCCATCAACCAATAAATCAGCTCCGTTCACGAAAGATGCAGATTCGCTCGCTAAAAAGTAGATTGCTTCAGCTATCTCTTTTGGATCAGCCCATTTACCAAATGCCTGTTCAGCTTCTCTCTGCCTTTTTATTTCGTTATAGCTCATTCTCAACCGCTCTGCCTCTCCTGCAACATCGTCTCTGAGCATCTGAGTATCTACTGAACCTGGACTCACAGAATTAACGCGAATATTGTATGGTGCAAGCTCCCAAGCCAGTGCCCGGGTCATTGCAAGTATACCACCTTTAGTAGTTCCATACAGAGAATGCCTTACCTGGCCCACATGACCAGAAACAGATGCCATGTTCACGATCACTCCGTGATTCTGTTTCTTCATTACGGGAACTACATGTTTTATTGTCAAAAACGTACCGCCTATGTTTATATCCACAACTTTTCTAAATTCATCCCATGTGATCTCATCCACAGGTTTTACCAGCACTATGCCCGCTATGTTTAATAATGCATCTATTCTTCCAAATTGATTCATTACCTTTGCAACAGCTTGCTTAACCTGCTCTTCCTTCGAAACGTCACATTTAATAAATATGCACTCTCTGCCATTGCCGTTTATTTCGGCACAGACATTGCTTTCAATGATATCCATCACGATTACAGTATATCCTTTTTCAGCAAACAGTTTAGCAGTGGCCTCACCTATTCCTCTCGCCCCACCAGTGATAATGGCAACACGTTTATCCATATTATTCACCTCTTTAATCCAATGATCTGTTTAGCCTCTTCTACGGTTGCAATTTTTCTGCCTATCGATTTTGCAATATCATTTACCCACCCAACCAGTTGCTCAGTTGTAGCTTCTTTATCCCCTATAAAAGGATTGTCTTCAGTTCCAACCCTCACATGATCTCCCAGCAATATTGCTGCAGTAATTATATTTTTCTGCTCTGTACCCATAACGCTCACATTTATCACACTTTTCTCTGGCATGAACCTTCTTCGATAGAGATACTCTTCTATTGTTGGAGGAGTCCAGTTTCCTCCAGGCCAGCCAAAAAACAGAGTTGAAAAATAAGGAGGATCAACATAATTCTTTTCAATCAGATATCTCAGGTTCCAGATATTGCCAGTATGCCATACCTCAAATTCAGGTTTGAGCATATATTGTCTTACCATTTTTGAATACTCTATGAGCTCTTCTCTATTATGCAACACATTTGTATCTATGTTTATAAAAGCCTCGTCATGGTGCCCGAGAATTATTGATATCATATCTGCATGTTCTGAAAAAACTTCTAATCTATCCTGGATGCTGAGACTGGACATGCCACACTGTATTATTGCCCCGGTCTTTTTACGCAGAGCTCTTATTGTTTTCGCCCACATTTTCTCGGCATGGATATGTATTATCGATGCTCCGGCAGCAGTACATTTTTTAGCAGATTCTGCCATCTCTTCTGGATTTTGTGGGTATCTTATTTTTGGATTCAACCAGCTTATGTTTGGAGTAGCTGTTATAATAAGTGGTTCCATGTTTGTTTAAATATTAACGGTGCTATTTAAACTTATCAGTTCTAAACTTTAAATATCTCCCTTTCAAGCTTTGTGAGCCTTTTGCTCTTTCCGTTTTCAATTATGTAAGTTTCTTCATCTCCGATCATTACTCCATTTTCATCTGGAGCATAAAGCTCGATATTGAGAGCCATGTTTTCTTCAATGTTGACTTCACTGCCCTGCAAAATCAACAGCTCTTCCGTTAAAATCCCGATGCTGTGACCAACACTTATAAACATGGGCTCTAACCCTGCATTTCTGTAAAGTTCAACTGCAAGCTCATAGATTGCTCCAAACGTTATCCCTGGCTTTAGCGCTTGACTTACCATATCTACTATCTGAACCATTTTTTTATATAAATCAACAGTTTCTTGAGGAATATCAGAACCGCTGAAAAATAACCTTCTTATATCTGATACATATCCTTCATAAACCGCGCCTATGTCTATTGTAACTATCTGCCCTTCCATCAATGTTTCATCAATCAGGACCTCCGGGTTAGATGCTCCGAATGCTATAGTCAAGTGGTCTATGGCTGTTGCACCATTTTTCATCATTGATTCTCTCAGTGCTTTTGCGAGCTCTTTTCTGTTTACCCCTACTTTAATCTTATTGATAGATTCAGACAATGCCAATTCTGCTATTTCTATAGATTTTTTTAGGTACTCTATTTCTTCTTTTTTCTTTATTTTCCGCAATTCGCTGACAAGATCATCAACTATCTCAAATGTAATACCGCTTTTATCTAAAAGCTCTGTAATTTTATAGGGACAGAATGATTCAATGCCGATTTTAGCATTACTGCCTAGCTTCTCGCTTATAAATGAGGTTAATTCATCTATTGCGCCGTTTAGATCCATATAGCTCCTGATATCTGATACTGAATAATCTATTCCCATAGTTACTCCGAACCATGTGAAAAGCGTTACTTTACCTTCATTATCCACAAATGCAAATGACGGAACGTTGTTTCGCAATGCATACAAGATTGGATTGCCTGTACCAGGAAGCACTGGCGCTCCTGTAAAATAATAAACATTTTCAGGAGAACTTAATAATATTCCTTCTATTTTTTTTTCTTTTATTAAATACGATGCCTTACTACTATCGTACCCGATCGCCACAATCATGTTACTCATCTTTAGAACTTATCATTTATCGTTATTTAAACTTTTTTAACGTTTTGGCGTCTGCAATAGCAGTATAGCACCAAAAAAATAGAGGATTGAAGCTGTAAAAAACATTGCTATAAACGCATTGGTCATATTTGCCCCGAAAAAATAAAGGATCGAGCCGTCAATAATGGGTGCAAATGCAGATGATCCACCAAACGCTATGTTTGAGTATGCCATATACTGCCCTGATGCTCTGGCAGGAACGAGATCACTGGCATACGCCATCTCAACACTCAAAAATAGACCGGTCGTTGCACCTACTATCGCTGCCACCACCAGAAAAAATTCAAAAGACCGGGTAAATGGCAGGATTGGCATGGCTATACCTCCTATGACCGCAGCCAAAATTAATATCCGTTTTCTACCTACTTTATCTGACAGGCTTCCAAGACCAATAGTTGCGACCATGCCCACAAACAAAACTACTATCCCGCTTATTGCCACTCCGTATGCCGGTGTTGGAAGTTTTAGCACATCTTCAAAAAAGTAAAGTTCAAAGTAAGTGAGCCCTGAAGATCCAGTAAGCACAAAGAACGATCCCATCACCAGCCAAAAAAAACCTGGTGCTTCTTCTTCTGGCCTGAATATATTTGTAAAAGCTTTTTTCAGGCTCTTCGGAGTGCCTAAAAACGGCATATCATGACTTTTGATCACGTATACTGCTATGGACATCGTCAGAATTACTGGAACAATTGTAATAAATGCAGAGAATGAAAGATATCCTAACCCGACGAGCAACCCGGTGATACCATAGCCCAAAGCATCTCCTATAAGCGTAAATAACCCTAAGAACCCACCTGCCTCTCCTCTCTGATCCTGCGCTATTAAATCGGGAAGAAGTGGCTGAAAAGAACCCTGTGCTAAATTGGAAAATAGTTGCATGAAAACATATCCGGATGCCACGAGGATAACTGTCAATGGCGCTACGGCTACTAAAATCATGACCGGTATCAACAGTATACTTCCTAACAGTATCAATGGCGTTCTTCTACCCCAGCTTGAATGAATCTGGTCGCTTATTATGCCAGACAGAATATTCATGATTACGCCTAAAGTAACACCACCTGCTGCTACTGCACCTACTATGATCCCTCTTTCAGATGCTGGAAACAGTATGCTGACCTGTGTTGGTAATATCAGAGAATTGTATGAAATCCAAAGATAATTCAGACCAAGATAAAAAGAGCTGAACGCTAGCAAGAACCCTATTGACCTCTTTGGTTTGGATTCTGGGCTCTCAATCATGACTTTCACTTAGCCTGAAAGAGTTCTTGTACGCCATTTCTGCCACTTTGACAGCATAGGCAGCGTCTTCTGGATCTACTCCTGGAATTCTGTTCTCTATCACAGCTCCAACAAAGTCTTTAACTTCTTCCATTATTGATATTGCTTTCCAGCCAGCAGGGTTATATTCTATAGCCTCGACCGCTTGCCCTTCATCATCCATAGACCCTTCATAAATCTTAAGTGGCGGATTTGAAAGCTGATCTCCTATGATAACACCTTTGCTTCCATATATCTCCAATCTCTCAGTCCAAGGATTCTGCGCAGTATCAGTTATCTGTGCCTGAAATTGGGCTTCATTCTCCAGAACTCCGACCATTATTGCATTGTCCTCCACATCAGTGCCTTTTACCCTGTTCCACAAAAATGTGCGTATGAATTTTACACCTCCGAACAGCCATTTATAAAGATAGAATGTGTGCACTCCCGCATCTATTATTATTCCCCCACCACTTTCTCTTGTTCTGATCCAGTTGTTGGCATCAGAAAGTCTTTCCACTTCGCTGCCTGCTATTAAAGTTCTGACCTGCCATATTTCACCAACTTTTCTTTCTCTTAATAGTGTCTCCACCGCCTGATACAATTTTACGAATCTCGTGTTTTCAGCGACTGTAAATTTTGCATTGCTGCCTTTGCTGACTTGTATCAGATCTACCGCTTCATTGAAAGTTATTGTTATTGGTTTTTCTACAATCACATTTTTGCCATGCTCCATAGCATTTTTTGCAACTATATAGTGTAATTTATGCGGGAGAGTTATATCAACAATATCTACTGCCGGATCTCTTATTAAATCTTTGAAATCAGTATAAGCTTTTGCATCATATTGTTTGGCTCTTGATCTGGCAAGCTCTAAATCCTGATCGCACATCGCTACAATTCTTGCCCTCTGGTCATCCTGATATCCTGCCTCATGTACGATTGAGATGCCTCCTAATCCTACAATTCCAACACCGACCAGATCTTTCATTTTAATTTACATAAATTCCCTTTCATATACTTAAACCTTTATTACTTTGCGATGAAATAGATCCATAATATCTTAATTTAAAATTGTTTTAATACAAATATTTTTATAACCAAAATAATTGGAGGTTTTATGCAATATAAATACGTAGTTCTTACTAATACTATGCTTGGCGCCTTAATGGCATCAATAAACATGAACATTGTAATGATTACATTACCAACAATATTCAGAGGATTAAATATAAATCCTTTTGCTCAGGGAGAATTTACATATCTTCTCTGGATACTGATGGGGTACAGCGTTGTGGTAGCTACCATCCTGGTCACCTTCGGTAGAATTTCAGATATACGTGGAAGGGCAAAAATGTACACATGGGGATTCATAATATTCACGATAGGATCTGTATTACTGTCTATAATACCCGACAACTCCGGAAATACAGGAGCATTGATGATAATATTCTTCAGAATGATTCAGGCTGTTGGCGGCGGATTCTTGATGGTGAACAGCACTGCACTTCTTACAGATGCTTTTCCTACCACCGAGCGTGGCAGAGCGTTGGGCATAAACATGGTGTCATTCACTGTGGGCTCAGTGCTAGGGCTTATATTAGGAGGACTGCTTTCACAATATGATTGGCATCTTATTTTCATTGTAAACATACCTTTTGCCATTTTAGGAACGTTATGGTCCATATTCAGACTGAAAGATACAGCTCCAAAATTGAAGGTATCTATGGATTACTGGGGCAATATTACGCTTGCCCTATCCCTGATAATGATATCCTTAGGCTTTACTTACACTCTTGAGCCTTATGGAAGCTCAGAGATGGGATGGACCAATCCATGGGTAATTGCATCGTTCATTGTTGCAATTATATTGCTCATAGCATTTGTGATCATCGAAAGAAGAGTGAAAAATCCACTCTTTAATTTATCGTTATTCAGAATCAGACCATTTGCCTTCGGTAACATCAGCTTGCTGGTTTCTTCCATGGGTAGAGGTGCAGTCATGTTTCTGGTAGTGATATGGCTGCAGGGCATTTATCTGCCGCTTCATGGGTTTAGTTACGCAGTTACTCCGCTCTGGGCAGGTATATATATGCTTCCTATGATAATTGGCATGGCCATATTTGGCCCTATAGGTGGTATATTGACAGATAAATATGGAGCCAGAACCTTTGCTACAACAGGCATGATAATCACCGTGATTGGATTGTTTCTATTAACATTGTTGCCATATAACTTTGATCTCATCTATTTTGAGAGCATAATGTTGATTATTGGCATTGGCGGTGGATTGTTTGCATCTCCAAACACTACGGCAATAATGAATGCGGTTTCATCATCAGACCGTGCTTCGGCAAATGGCATGAGAATGACCATAAACAATGTAGCATCAACGATAAGCATGGCAATATTTTTCTCGATTGCAATAACGATATTCTCGCAAAATATGCCAGCGTCAATGTTACAAAGCTCTCTTGCAGCAGGTGTGCCTACCAAAATAGCATATATACTATCTAAGATTCCTGCATCGGGAGCGCTTTTTGGTGCGTTTCTAGGAGTAAATCCATTGTCTATATTACCACAACAATTGCTGGCCACTATTCCACAATCTACGCTCAAAGTGCTTGAATCTACCACGTTTTTCCCGAAGGTGATAGGGCCATCATTTATTACAGGTCTTACAGACTCAATATACATAGCAATGGCTTTATCCATCCTGGGAGTAATATTCTCAGCATTGATGGGTGAAAGATATGTTCACGAAGAACATTACTCTAAAAAAAATGAGATAAAAAAATAAAAACTTTTAGAGCCAGTAAAGTGCACAATATACACTTTCATCCGCTATTTTTATATGATATACACAACTTTTGCAGTTTTCTAAAGATACTTGCTGAACTGCCGGATAATCCAGCGGGCACTCTACTTTATTATTATTTAATGGCCTGGCTCTGAAAAAATCAAACGCTCTATCTGCCTCAACCATATTATGTTTACCTCAGATATATATTATAAAACGGCATATAATAAACTTTTCGTATGTTGATCGTCGATGGCAGTTAATTTGCTATATCTATCATAGTTTTATTGCTCTTATAAAGTCTAGATAGCAAAATAGGAGCTATAATAGTAGTAACAATTGTCGTAAATATTGCTATTGAATATATCTCATTGCTTATTAACCCGTACAGTATTGCATTTCCACCAATAATCAATGCTACCTCACCCATGGACAGTAACCCGGCACCTATAATAATTGATTTTTTAAAATCATAGCCTATCAGTTTAGCAGGAAAAGCTGCTCCTAAAATCTTTGTGATTATCGCGATGGCTAATATGAATAGAGATATGAAAATACCAAGAGTAAGTGAATATACGTCTACAATCATACCCATTGATACAAAAAAGATAGGTGTGAAAAAATTGGCAAGATTCTCAGTATTTTTACTGATTTCTTCCTTCTTTGCTACCCTTGATAATGCCAGCCCAAATGCATAGGCACCTACTATCACTGTCAATCCCAGAAACTCTGATCCTGAGACCACTAAAAAAAGAATCAAAAGCACGAATGCAAACTGAGTCAGGCTATCCTTAAAAAGTGCTAGGATCTTAGTGACATATTTGTTGAGCTTCAATCCCACAAACAATGCAATACCCCAGAAAACAATGACTTTCAGAAGGATTACTATTAGAGAACTGAAACGCAGAGAGCTATAAGCTATGCCTGTAACTAATGCAAGCAACGTAATACTAATTACATCTACTATGACTGTGGCTGTCATAATGGTAATTCCTTCCACGCTATTCAGCTTTTTCATATCTGCAAGAACCCTTGCAGTAATGCCGGTAGAGCTTGCTGTTAAAATAGCACCCATAAACAGTGCACTTATAACACTGTGAAACAGCCATAAAGTAGCAAAATATCCTATCAAGAATGGAACGGCAGACTCTCCAATAGCTATAAATGTTGAGTTTTTAATGGCTTTAATAAATTTTTGGAGATCGGTGTTTAACCCCACGAAAAACAGCAATATAATCACTCCCACCTGCCCGAACATGTAAAAAGATTGTGGAATTGGCACACTGCTGCTCACCGGTGCCAGAAAACCTGTTGTGGTATGAGGAATAAGTGTGAACCCTAAAACCGGAAGCGAGCCTAATGCATAAGGACCTATAACAATTCCCGTAATCAGCTCTCCAATTACTGCCGGAAATCCAAAATATTTATTGCCAATTGCAGAAAATACCCTGGATACAACTAAACTAACGCTTACCAGGATCAGAAACTGCAGGATACTCAACGATATGTTCATTTCAAATGTTATATTATGTACCTGATATATTTAATTTATCCTAAATAAAAAAATTAAAATTTTAAAAATATTATTTTTTCTGAATCTTTGAAGGCCACCAGTTATAAGATTTCAATATCAGCATCACAGATGGAATAAAGAACATCCATGAAACGAAAGTGGCTATGAATACACCCAGTGCCAGCGCCACACCAATCTCCTGAATAATACCCATACCGCTGAAATATAGAGATCCAAATGTGGACATTAATATCAGACCTAGCACCATTATAATTCCACCATTTTCAACGATCGCTTTCTCTATTGCATCCTCATCTTTATTCCCTTTCATTACCTCTTCTCTAGCCCTCGTAATCATGAATATATCGTAATCAAGGCCCACTGCAAGCAGCGTAATCACCACGAACATAGGCATGAATATTATTATTGGTATCTGGTATATGTAGTAGAACAAGCCATATGCAATTACTAATGCAAATGTCACGGACCCCAGCACCATCAACACCAATCTTAAAGGAGTGAATACAGAGCTCAGCTGCAATAAAAGCACTGCAAATATAGCCAGAGTCAGTATGGGCACGATCATTGTAAATGCATTGTCTACATAACTATTCACGTCTACGAGCCCCTGCGTGAGGCCTCCTATATACCATTGATCTACATTGTTGTTTAATATCGGTGCAATTTCATTTTTGAGAGATGAAACAAAGTTAGATGCCTGAGAAGTCCATCCTAGCATTGAAAGCTGGAAATCTACTATCACAGTTCTGTTGTCTGTACCAATGTAAGAATTTATCTGGTTTAAATATAAGGAATTTGTGCTGTTTGTATAGTTAAGATCAAATGGAGATACATACGACCCGAATGGATAGGTAGGTCCGTAAACGAACGATATTTTGCCAGTGCTCAACAACTTGTTTTCAAGATTGGTAACAACGTTCAGTTCCTGCGTATTATAACTGCCATTCTTTAATAGAACCGGCTGTGAAAATTGCAATATTACAAAACTTGTAAATACCGCATCTCCCTTAAAAGTACTGTTGATCACTTCTACTGCTGTTAAAGCACTTCCGTGAGGCACTAGCTGAAATATATCCATTCCTGTCGGCGTGTACAGATAAACCCCCACGCTGACCACAACTATTGCTACAAATATTGCTAACAAAGCCTTTTTATGATCTCTATCAAATTTTGCGATCTTATGGTATGTTCTTCCCGAGATAGGCTTATATTTTTCCAGGTTGTTAGGCCAGTAAATTTTCTCGTTGAACCTTTTTAACAATGATGGTAGCAAACTTATGCTCAATACCAATGCTACAGTAACAGATATTGCATTTGTCAGCCCTGAATCACTGAAAATAGGTACGTTTGCAAGCCATAAGAACAAATAGGACAATACTACTGTAACACCGCTTGTAAATACTGCATGTCCTGCCCATTTGACCGTTTCTACCTCTGCTTTGTCATTTTTGTTTATCAGCTCTCTCCTGAACCTTGCAAGTATGTATACACTGTAATCTGTTGTCAATCCTAGCAATAATATCAGCATCAGCGTTGGTGTGATAAATGATACGCTCGCATGAAGCACATACTTATATATCAGGCCATTTAGCCCCATTCCTATCACTGTTGCCATTCCAAATATAGTAAGAGGTATCAGTCCGGCAATCGGAGATCTGAAAAATATGAGACTGATTATGACAGAGGCAATTATGCCTATAAGCAATGCATCCATCAGACCATTACTGGCCTGGTTTTCTAGCTGTGCAGCCATTGCACTGGAGCCAGCTACATAATATTTTACACCGCTAATCTGAGGCAGATACCTATCTGAAATGTTTTGTATCACGTTCAATGTATCGTTAGGAGCATTCGGGCTCAACGTTACAAGTACCATGGATACATTATCTGTATAACTTACAAGCTTGTGATAAGTATATGAAGAAGGAATAATAGGATAAGTATTGAAATTGCCGGTAGCAATAATATTTGCCACTATATCTGGAGCATTGCTATCATTTAGTTTCATAAAAAATGAAGGCAAAGCTTTTTCATTTATGCTTGTTAACGGATTTCCATCAAATGTCTTATTGTATGAACTGATCGCATCCGATATTGTCAAAGCAGTTAAATTATCGGTCTGGTAAGAATCCTGAACAAAAGATATTACCGGGATATTCAGGATATTGGCAATAAAATTGTAGACTGTACTATTGCCCTGATAGTATGTGGCTACATGAGAAATCGTGTAGTTTAATATATTATTTGAATTATAATAGATATATTGAAAATAGGTACTGTTAAAAAACTGGAATATCATGCCTTTTATTGTGCTGTTAAACATCATCGGAGCGTATTGTTCAGCCAGTGCAGTGTAATTTTGCAGTGATACCACGCTTTCAGTGAAACTTTGCGCACCCAGGGGGAGAATGCTATTTACCGTAGCGTTCTGTGAAAGTTTAGTGGCAATAAAATTGATAGAAAATGAAACCTGAGCAGTTTTGTTATTGTAATTGTATACATTGAAATACTGGCCAAGCATTTGCCAGAATTGCACCATTTGATTATTTTCAAATTGACTGGCAAAGGATGAGTTATACAGAGTCATGTAAATACTCTGACTTTCCACACTTTCCGCTTTTGCAGGGTCTACCATAGATATGTTCCAGTAAACTGTAAAGGTATTGAAATATGGATCTAACAAGCTGGTATAGTTGCCAAAATCACTAGAAATGAAGCTAAGAGTATTTTTATAAGCATAGTTTTCTGAAAGTGAAATATTCTTTGTCTGATTATAGTACATTAAAAATGTACCAGTATAATATTGAGGTGGCAAAAACATTAAACTGAGTGACCCGTTTGTCTGATTCAGAAAATTGTAATAATTAGATTTTGTTTCCTGTGCCAAAAATACTAAATTTTGCATGTAAAGATTTGAGGAATTACCAATCAAATAAAGCGCGTTAACCAGGCTTTTTGTTTTTTCGTTTAATTGCAGGGTTGAGTTGTAAAGTGTTCTTGATCCATTTACAAAGCTAGTCAAAATAGTATTTTCAACAGTATAAATTGAACTGACAGATACATTATATTTTTTCAGCTCTGAATTGGACAAAATGGCATTTTGCATTGCCAGAACTGAATGGATCGTCTGACTGTTGCTAACATTAGCATTTTCTATTAATATCAGGTCTGAAGTGCTGCTGTTATTAGAGGATGGAAATTCAGCACTTTGAAGAGCAGCAGCCTTGGAAGACATGCTGTTATGAGTAACTACACTTCCTTCCATATTATAAGATGTTTGCGAAAATAGTAGGCTAGCAAAAGGTAAAAATGCAAGTATTACTATTATCCATATTACTATTATCTTATTTTTGTTTCTTCCGATATAATTACCTAAAGCCTCAAATCTTTTCTCAAACATAAAGAAGGTGTATACAATTTAAATATTTAATTCTTACATTCAATTTACCCTGTCAACTTTTCTTTGATAGACAAAGATATAACTGTGTTTTTACCTTCAAAATGAAAATGACGACGGTACCGTAATCTTAGATTAGAACCTCCAAAGAGTAAGTAAAATTTTCAACTAAGAACTGACAGTTTCATTCAATTAGCCATCCCAAATAATTATACTTTGCATAATGCCCTATCTAAGCTCATAAGTCTTTTCTAGCAATACTCCAGCTCTCTGAAGCATCACCGCTGAAGGAGAGTATTTTTCAAATGTCAGGTCTATTGCTTTTTTCAGGTTATTCTCATCTGACATGCCTGATGCAATATACTTCAATTTTATTTTCGTGAATACTCTGGGCGGCTCATTGGCCTGCTCACTTTCAATCTCTACCCTGAAATCTGTAACAATTTCATGCATTCTCCTAAGAATTGAAACTATGCTTATTGAAGTACAGCTTCCGAGCCCTACCAAAACATAGTCCATTGAAGATGGTGCAACCATTCTGTCTCCATCCACAATAACTTCATGCGTTTCATTTACATTTACATCGAATTTCAGTTTCTCAACCAGTCTTACTTCCAGTTTCATATTTTCACCTTCAGCTACTTCTCAGCTAATGCATAAAGATGTCACATTTCTATTGCTGCAATGATTGATCTTTATTTCTGCCTTTTCTAAGACCATAGTACCTGACCACATATCCAGCGATTACCATAACCAAGAATATTAAGAGACTATCTGAATAGGTGATCATCGGTAAAAATGTATCTGAAAACAGAAATATCAGTGCTCCAAACGTGAGTACGTAATATGCAATCTTATACCCTGTCGGTATGTTCATACTTCTTCTGTTATTTCTTCCATATCCAGTGCT
>JAVRLB010000041.1:0-13098 GCA_031961865.1 Thermoplasmatota archaeon
AATCTTAAAAACATTTATTTATCAAAATGTATTTACCTTTTAATTCAGCAGGAACGGATATGACATTAAGACAACCTATTGTAAGTGTGCTAGGTCATGTCGACCATGGAAAGACAACGTTATTAGATCAGATTAGGGGCTCTTCTATTGCCGCCCGTGAATATGGCCAGATCACACAACACATAGGTGCCACTGAAGTTTCAATTGCTAATATATACAGTATATGCGCTGATATTATAGGGCAAAAAAAATTCAGTGTGCCAGGCTTACTTTTTATAGATACCCCAGGGCATCAGGCTTTTACAACATTGAGGGCCAGAGGCGGAGCATTGGCAGACCTTGCAATACTTGTAATAGACATAAAAGAGGGAATAATGCCACAGACTGTTGAGAGCCTGAAAATTTTAAAAGCGTATAAAACGCCTTTTGTGGTTGTTGCAAATAAAATAGATTTGATATACGGCTGGAAAACAGTATATAACAAACCATTTGTAATGGCTTTGAAAGATCAGCGTGAGGCAGTAACAGAAGATCTGAATCAAAGAATTTACCAGATAGCTGAACAGCTTTACAACAATGGATTTTCTGCAGAAAGGTATGATAGAATTGATGATTTTACAAAAAATGTAGCAATAATACCAGTTTCTGCCAAGCACAAAGTAGGCATTGCAGATCTTTTGTTGGTATTGGTTGGTCTGGCCCAGAAGTTTTTAGAATCTGATCTCAGAACCGTAGATGAGCCTGGAGCAGCGACTATATTAGAAGTAAAAGAAGAGAAAGGGTTTGGCAAGACGCTGGATCTGATACTTTATCAGGGTGTAATTAAGAAAGGAGACATAATTGTATTTGAGGGTATATATAAGCCAATAGTGTCGAGAGTAAAAGCGCTTTTAAGACCTTCCCCAGATAATAGCTCTAAGCTAAATATTGTTGATTTTGCAACTGCAGCAGCAGGAATAAAGATTCTGGCATCAGATCTTGATTTTGTAAAAGCTGGTGGAATGTTAAAAGTAGCAACACCTAAAACACTGGAAAAAGTGGTAGAGGAGATAAAAAGTGAGGGAAATATAAAGATAGAATTGAAAGATGATGGGGTAGTGATAAAAGCAGATGCAATAGGTTCTCTGGAAGCTATGGCTTTTGAGCTAAACATACTAGAGATACCAATAAAGAAAGCTGAACTGGGAGAGGTATCAAAAAGGGATGTGGTAGATGCACAAACTTCTAAAGATGAACTTTACAAAGTCATACTGGCGTACAATGTCAAATGCACACTAGATCAAAAAGATGTACCTGTAATATCCGGGAACATACTGTACAAAATTATAGATGACTATAAGATATGGAGAGAGAAAAGAGCATTAGAACTGGAAGAGGAATCAAGAAAAGCATACACATATCCAGTAAAGTTATTGGTACT
Source organism: Thermoplasmatota archaeon (assembly GCA_031961865.1). GTDB lineage: Archaea > Thermoplasmatota > Thermoplasmata > Thermoplasmatales > ARK-15 > JAVRLB01. Next base: position 1,421 of record JAVRLB010000041.1, read on the forward strand.
GGAAAATAACATATTCAGAGTTTCCAAGCCTGCAATAGTAGGCGTGAGAGTTCTTGGAGGAGAATTAAGAGCAGGAGTAAAAATTTTAAAACCTGACGGTAGAGTAATCGGCACATTAAAAAGTATCAGAGAGAAAGAGAATACGCTAGAAAAAGCAATTATGGGGTCAGAGATAGCGATTTCTATTGATAATGCAGTAATTGGAAGAAATCTTAAAGAAAATGATATATTATATGCAGATTTGAGAGAGGAAGATATCAGGTTCCTGAGAACTCAAGCATTAAGCTATGAAGAAAAAGAAATAATAGAAGAGGTACTGAAAATTAAAAGAAAAGATAAGGCTTTTTGGGGCGCGTAATATTTTATTTTATTATAAAATATCCTGCTGATTTTTGTCTGGCCACTCTTTTTATATATCCTTTATTCTGCAGCTCTTGCAGAGAATTAGTAACTATGCCTTTTCCTACGCCGGAAGCTTTCATAATATCATCAGCAGTCTTCAATTTGTCTTCAGAACTAGCGCCTACTTTTTTCATGGCTTCGTAAACTTTTTTTGCCATTGGAGAAAGATCTTCTACCATAATTTCACCTTTTTTATGAAACTTTGAATATATATGGATAGTGAAAAAATATATTTAAATGTTTTTAAAAAAAATGCACTTTTTTAACTTTTATGTTTAGTTTTTAAAAAAGTGCTGTCAATAACCATACCTTCTATTCTTAATACCTTATACTTTTTGTATACTTTCTGTGCTTCTTCTAATCTATTTTTATTCTCACTATAAAATCGTAATAGATTTTCTCCGGCATCCACCTTGTCTCCAATTTTCTTATAAACCCATATACCAGCACCCTTGTCTTTCGGTGCCCCTAAAATTCTGGCAATTGTTACTAATGAGGCATTTGATACATATGATATATAACCCTCTTCCTCTGATATCATATCAGCACTGTACTTTCCAATCTGAATATCCTCACTCTTCTCTATCTGCTTAGACCCCTGCGCATTTACAATCTCTAAAAACTTATTCAATGCTTTTTTATTTTTAAGGATCTCTCTAGCCCTGTTTTTTCCAGACCCTGGTTTTACTACATTTTCCATCTCTAATAAAATGCCAGCAAGTTCTAACGATTTTTCTATCAGGCTGTTCGACCTGTACTTTCCTTCAAGAGCTTCCAGGGCTTCTTTTGCTTCCAGTGCAGGGCCTATGCTCCTTCCAACAGGCTGGCCACCGTAGGTGAATGCACATTCTACATTAATTCCTAACCGCTCTCCAAGATCTATAAAGTTTCTCGCTAGCTTTCTTGCATATACTTCATCATGCACTTTTGCTTCAGAGCCTATTGGTATGTCGATCAGTAACTTCTTTATGTTCAACGCTTTTTTCTTGGCCATCACTGACGCCAGCAGCTGAGCCTGAGGATCTATGCGCAGCAAATATTCAATCTTAATTATTTTATCATCTGCGGGTGCGAGATTTACTGCACCGCCCCAGGCAAGCGTGGCTCCTACCATATCTACAATCTTCCGGATCTCTTCAAGTTTCAGGTCTACTTTTGCAAGCACTTCCATCACATCTGCAGTGCCTGCAGCACTGCTTATGGCTCTCGATGAAGTTTTTGGGATTTTAAGCCCAAGTGCCGCCACTATAGGAACTGTGATCAGTGCATATTTATTGCCCGGTACTCCACCAATGCTGTGTACATCAACCACAGGGTACGGGAAATCTAATGTTTCGCCAGTATCCACCATTGCCCTTGTCAAATAGTCTGTTTCCTCCAGGTTCAGTTCATTGATAAATAACGAGGTAATATAGGCGGATAATTCTATGTCTGATATGTTCTCTTTGACAATATCCTCTATGATCTTATAAATTTCATCTTTGCTCAGCTTAAGCCCCTGCATCTTCTTTTTTATAAACTCTAAAGATTCAGGTTTTAAGGTTTGCTCTATTTGGATTGAGTCATTTGATTTTACCCCCAAGAGTTCACAGGTTCCTGTGAATATTCCTATTTCCCCCCTGTTAATCATAGAATTAGAAGTATTTACAATAGCTGTAACACTTTTATCTTTATAATATATTTTCACGCGATCATGCGGGAATACTCCCAGCTGCCTACAATCTTCATCACTTAACAGAACTGTGTTTTTTCCACTTTCAAGATCAAGCTCCCTGACTTTTAGTTTCATGTTGATCCTCTAGGAAGATAGACATCAATATGTCATCTACATATTCGTTGTTTATTTTAAACTGCTTTTTCCATCTACCTTCTATTATAAATCCAAGTTTAATATATAAATTTATGGCTGCACAATTTGAAGAAAATACCTCTAAGCATATTTTTTCTATTTTTTTATCTTTTGCCCATTCTATCGCAGTTTGGATCAGTGAAGTGCCTACTCCCATCTTCCTGTATCTATCAATTATAGCAATGCTCAAATATGCAGTGTGCTTATTTTTTATATACCTGCCCCGCGTGAGAAATAAAACACCAATTACCTCATTGTTGTACTCTGCCACAAGAGTCAAATCTTCTTTTAAAGTCCTAATTCTCTCTGCTTCAAATTCTTCATAATAAGAATACTGATCCCCCAATAAATAAATTCCCTCTTTCATGACATTATTCATACATCTTACAATACCCTTCGCATCATTGGGCATAGCGATCCTAATTGTGCATTGTCCGCCATATGGAATATTCAACAATCTTGTCAACTGCATGAACAACCCTCCTTGCGGTAGTAAATACAGGGATCCTAAATTCCTGCAAGTTTTTTTCAACACGCTTTGTAAATTCTCCGCCAGCCATTACAGCTATTACGGTCTTGTCTAGAGTCCTGGTACTTTTCATTACTTCTATCATGCTTTCTATATTATTAAATATCGGGGCATTGGGCACTACAAAATATGATACTATTATCTCCAAATCCCTGCTCTTTCCCAATACATCAAATCCAGCCCGGTACCAGTCTGGTGTGGCAGATCCTGTCAGATCCAGCGGATTAGAAATGATTGCAAAATCAGGCAAGATTCTCTCTAGCTCTATTCTTTCAGAATCTTTCACTGGTGAAAGTTTTAGATATTTAGATTCACCAACCTCATCGGAGGTCACAACACAAGGCCCTGCACCATTAGTGATCATGGCCAAGTTACCATTTTTCGGCAACCGTTGAAACGACAGAATCTTGATAATGTCCACAAGATCTTCAATATCATCCACTAAAATTACACCAGCCTGTTTCATTGCCCCTTTAAATACTTCATAGTTCTGGGCCAGCGCACCTGTATGCGATTTTGCAGCTTTATTTCCCATCGCATTTCTTCCAGTCTTTAATACTACTATGGGCTTGCTCTTTGCCACTTTTCTGGCACGTTCAAAAAATTCACGGCCATCTTCTATACTCTCTAAGTAGGCAGCAATGATTTTTGTGTCTTTATCTTTTTCTAAATAATCAAGCATATCCAGCTCATTCACATCTATTTTATTGCCAAAACTTACAAACTTGCTAACGCCAAGGTTGTTCTGCTCTAAATACTCCAGAAGTGTCACACCATAAGTTCCTGACTGTGTAATAAATGCAATATCTCCTTTTTTGGGGCGGCTTAAAGCTTTCTGAGCCTGAAAAAACGTATTGAATTCAGAATCGCCAGAATATACGCCGATACAGTTTGGTCCAATAACTCGAATATTATACAATTTTGCTAGCTCTTTAACTTTTTTTTCCAGTTCTGCACCTTCTTCAGAGATCTCTTTGAAGCCTCCTGATATTATCACAATCCCTTTTACTCCTTTTTCATGCGCCTCTTCAACAATTTGAGGCATTTGCTTTGCGGAAACAGATACTACCACTAAATCTATGCTATCAGGAATCTCATTAATAGTTTTATAACATTTTCTCCCAAGTATATAATCCTCTTTTGGATTTACAGGATATATTGTTGCTTTGGTCTGTAATAATGACTGCATGATCTCAAATCCAATTCTTCCTTTTTTTGATGAGGCGCCAATTAACGCGACTGTTTTCGGGTTGAAAAAATAGTCCAAAGTTATCCACCTTCTAACTTATATATCATTTGCGTAAATAAACATTTTTTGTTTTAGGTCGAGGTATTAAAAATAAAACTACCTGTTTACTAACGCTACACCCCCTATTACCATTATCCCACCTATTATTATTGTTACTGTAATTGCCTCATGAATAATAAAATATGCACTTATTATGGTGAAAAGCGGGCTAAGATAGTAAAAAACAGACGCTCGTGAAGCGCTAAGTATCTGTAAGCCTTTGAAATTTAGATAAAATGCAATGAATGTTGAAAAAATAACAAGAAATGCAAGTGAATAGATCTCAATTGTATTTAATTTTATAAGTTCCGCCGGCATTTTTGAGATGAAAGGTAAAAGAAAAACAGTTCCGAAAACCATGGATAACGAGGTGACAAACATAGCATTATATCTCTCTAAAACATCTTTTGAAATAATAGTGTAAACGCTCCATGCAATTGAAGCACCAAGGATCAATATTATGGATACAAGGCTAAGAAAATCTGAAATGCTGTTAATTGAAATAAATATAATACCTATAAAAGAAATGATTATTCCTGCCATTTTTAAAATGCTGAATCTCTCTCCTATGAAAATCACAGAAAGCAAAAATATGAATATTGGCTCTGTTGATACCACTATCGATCCAACTCCCGCAGAAACACCGTTTGCGCCATAATTGTAAAGGGACTGATACAGCATAACGCCAGTAAGCCCCATTAAGGCAATGAGAAAAAGGTCTTTTAATTTTGGTTTTTTCCATAACTTGATCATGATAGGTATGAAAAATATAGTAGAAAAAAGAAATCTTGTAACTGCAAGTGTTAATGGGTCCATAACTTGCAGGCATATTTTTATTGCTGTGTATCCTACACCCCAGATAAAGGCAACGATAGTCATTAAGATGTACCCAGAGTATCTTTTTTCCATGATACATTAATGATCATTTAATTATATAAACGTATTATCTGTTTTGAATAGCAACTGATTTATTTACCATACTTGGTAGATATTTAAATTATTTATATAAAAACAATATTTATAATTAAGATAGTATTCACTTATCAACAATAGGTGTTGTAAGATATTCTTTTAATGATTTACGTTATGGTTAATCAGCACACTTAAAAGTTATAGGAAAAATAGGTAGTTTTAATCTTGATATACCTTTTTTATATGATTTAGATAATAATCACTGAGGATTTGATGATATAAAACTATAGTAAGTTGTCACGTTGAAGAAGTAGCGATAAAGAATAAAGTGTCTTTTATCTAATACACCACCTATTTACTAATGCCATAAATATATTGTAAATCCTTCCAGTCTATTAGAAATATGCACTCATATGCCAATTTATCTTCAGAATCGTGACATATTACAAACCAAGAAAAAATAAATATAATGGTGGATTATAGGTTTCATTATAAAGGAAATAATAGTCTAAATTCAGATTATCTAGAAAAAATAGATAGACTGGTGTATATAAGTGCCCAATAAAAATGACAAAAAACCTGCTAAACCAAAAAAAATAAGCAATCTACCGTACTTTCAGAGATGGTTTATTATTGCATCAATAATAGGAATTATTGCGGGATTTGGTGCACTTATGTTTTATTATGCAATCATTTTTTTCAACTATTTATTCTTGAATTTAATGGTAGGTATCACATTACCATCCCCTATAGGGGAAGGGGGAGCAATAAAATTTGCTACCACTCCTATCAGATACTTTCTTATTCCCCTATCAACCACTCTTGGTGGGTTAATATCTGGTCTTTTAGTTTATAGATTTGCACCAGAAGCTGAAGGACATGGTACTGATGCTGCTATAGACGCATATCACAGAAAACAGGGTAAAGTTAGAAAGATAGTGATACCAATTAAAACATTTGCATCAGCAATTACGATAGGGTCAGGTGGAAGTGCAGGAAGAGAAGGACCAACCGCACAGATTTCTTCGGGACTGGCATCTATGCTGGCAGAAATTTTTGGGCTCAGTCCTGAAGACCGGAGAAGAGCTGTGGCAATTGGTATAGGAGCAGGAATAGGCACAATATTTAAGGCACCTATAGGTGGATCTATTCTTGGTGCAGAAATTTTGTATAAAAGGGATATAGAGCCAGAAATCATATATCCCAGCCTTATTGCTTCAGCTATTGGATATTCTATATTTGGCTCATTTGTTGGATTCACCCCTATTTTTGGATATTACATTGGCACGTTTAATCCACTCAGGTTACCGTTTTATCTTATTCTCGGAGTTATTGCTGGGTTACTGGCAATATTATATATAAAATTTTTTTATAAAATAAGAGATATATTTCATAATCTGAAAGTTAATAAATATCTTAAACCTGCAATTGGTGGTTTATTTGTTGGAATCATAGCACTAATTTTTCCAGAGGTTATGGGTGTTGGTTATGGATGGGTGCAGGTATTTATTTCAAATGATATAAATATAATACCTACCTTTGGGTTACCTTTGATTTTGATATTAATCATTTTGCCTTTTGCAAAGATCATTGCAACATCCTTATCAATTGGCTCTGGCGGAAGCGGTGGAGTGTTTGCTCCGGGTATGGTCATCGGTGCCTCTTTGGGTCTTTTGTTTGGCATGGCGATGCATTTTGCATTTCCAACTATAGTGACATCTGTTATTCCATTCGTTATTGTAGGTATGCTCTCTTTCTTTGCAGGAGCTGGAAAAGTACCACTTTCAGTGATGATAATGGTTGTTGAGATGACAGGTAGTCTTCAGCTCTTGCCAGCGGCAATGATTGCTGTTGCAGCATCCTACGTTATTTCCGGAAATAACACAATTTACTCATCACAGGTGGCAACAAGAAGAGATTCTCCCGCACACATGGGTGAATATAACATACCATTGCTCTCATACATAAAAATATCTGAAGTTCCGCTACTCAAATTAAGCATAAAAATGAATGATACATTAGAATACGCAAAGGAGAAAATGAGTGAAAACTCTCTAATGTCTTTACCAGTAATAGATGAAAACGATGTTTTTATGGGCATTATATTTTTTCAGAGCATAGCTGACAAGAAAGAGGGGATCGTAGAAAAATATATTCAGAGAGGAATTGCCTATGTTCATCCAGATTCGAGGGCTGATGAAGCTTGGGAATTAATGAGCGAGTTGAAATCCACCTGGGCCCCTGTAGCTGAAAAGGGTAAGTTTATTGGGATAGTCACAATGAATAGCATACATAAGATATATGGTGAAAGGGCTAAAAATCTATAATTATAACCATAAATGAAATGCTGGGCTCTGGCATTGCCAATCCTGTACTTAAAAAAATCATAGCCTTATATAATATTACCGTTGAATGGTATAAAGATTTATAATGGATTGTAAAAATCGAAGAAGAAAAATGAAATTACGAGAATAACAGAAAAGAACCTTATAAATCTGAATAAATGAACTTTTCTGATAAACAAATGAGGCATATGAAAAGCAAGTTCAGATTCTTTAGCGAGAAGTAGCTACCAGATTTTTAGTAAAAGGGTTCAAAGAATGTCTGAAAGTATTCTGTATGTAAGCCCCCAGATCTTATATTCATTATAATAGTAACAATTATCCTCAATTTTAAGATCTTTTTCATCAACCCAGAAAGCTTTTTCTACCTCATCACTTATCATAAATCTTTCAGTTTTCTGGCACAGTGCATAAAATGCCTGAACATTAATCTTGCGGTTCAATGGTAAATATACTCCCAAACTGCCCTCTATTTTTGGTTTTATACCCACTTCTTCAAAGCATTCTCTCTCCGCTGCCTGAAGTATATTTTCTCCAGGTTTTTTAAACCCACCTGGTAAGGCCATGTGCCCAGACCATGGATCGTCAATTCTCTCTTTTCTTTTTATCAGCACGAATCCATGTGTATCTGTCAAGAAAACCACTGCTGCATCAGCATTTAATAGCTCTATTTTTTTTGTAAACTTATCCAGTTTCATTTGAAAAATAGATATAATTTATAGTATTTAAAGAATAAGATCAGATAAAGTTTAAAAATAAAGAAAGTATATAGATATATAATGGACACACCACTTATGGCACAGTACTATTCTATTAAAAAGAGGTTTCCTGACACAATATTACTTTTTAGAGTTGGCGATTTTTATGAAACCTTTTATGATGACGCAAAACTGATATCTAAAGAATTGAATATTGTATTAACTGCTAGAAATAAGGAAAAAAACAATATACCACTTGCAGGGGTTCCATATCATGCCATTTATTCTTATCTTTCAAAACTAATAGAAAGAGGATATAAAGTTGCAATTTGTGAGCAGTTAGAAGATCCTAAAAAAGCAAAAGGGCTCGTTAAAAGGGATGTAATAAGAGTGATAACTCCTGGTACTATACTTGATGAGCAGCTGCTTACCAAAGAAAATAACTATCTAGCATCATTAACAGTTGAGAAATCTGGGTATGGTATTGTTTTCGTGGATATCTCTACAAATGAGATGTTTGGTGCAGAATACGAAAGAGAACAAAAAAATGAGCTCATTTCTGATATTTTAAAATATCATCCGGCTGAGATTTTAGCATTTGATTCAGAGAAAGAGATCGGACATGAAATCGAAGAGAAGATTAAAGTAAGCATTACCTATGTCAATGACTTTTATTTTGACAGAAAAATGGTAGAAAAAGAGATTTGTGAGCAGTTTAATGTACCAGAGTTGAGAAGCATAGGTTTAGAAAATAAAGTGAACCTTCAATTTGCGATAAGTCTGATATTAAAATACATCTCTGATACTCAAAAAACAAAGATAAAATTTATCAAAAATATTATGATTTATGAGTCTAAAGAGTACATGCTCTTAGATTATACAACACTCAAGAACTTGGAGATTTTTGAGAGCATAAAAAATGAAAAGCAGAACACATTATTTGGGATCCTGGATCATTGCAACACTTCAATCGGGTCAAGAACATTAAAACGCTGGGTACAGAAACCATTGCTGGATCCAGAGCGGATAAAGTATAGAAATGAGGGAGTGGAAGTGCTATACAAGAACAGTATAACCAGAAGCGTTATTTCAGATATACTATCTAAGATTGGGGATATAGAGCGGATAAACAGCAGAATATCTTTCAAGACCGCCAATCCCAGAGACCTTATCAGCCTTAAAAATTGTTTGAAGCAGATCCCTTATTTAAAAGAGATGATCAAAGAACTGGATGCTAAAATAATAAGAGACATAGATAAAAACATGGATCCTATGCCTGACTTAACTTATTTAATAGAGCAAGCAATTATAGATAATCCGCCAAATAACATTGACTCTGGCGGGGTACTGAAAGATGGGTACAATGAGACCTTAGATCAATACCGAAAGACAAAGAGCGAGGGCATTAACTGGATCTCGAACATTGAAGAGAAAGAGCGTAGAAACAGCAGCATAAAGAATCTAAAGATCGGGTATAATGACTTGATAGGATATTATTTTGAGATCAGTGCATCTAATTCAAATAAAGTACCCGCTCATTTTATCAGAAAACAGAGTTTGAAGAACAGTGAAAGGTTTACCACTCCAGAATTGCAGGAGAAAGAGTATCTTATAAGATCTGCAGACGAAAATATAGTAACGTTAGAAAAGGATCTTTATTTAGATATATTAGATAAATTGAATAAGTATATTGATAAAATTCAGAATCTTGCTCAAGGAATAGGGCAGTTAGACACTTTAAATAATCTGGCGGAGCTGGCAGTAAAGCGTAACTATACCAGGCCAATCATTGATGATGGTGGGATAATAGAATTAAAAGATTCAAAGCATCCTATACTTGATATAATACAGGAAGATGTGGTGGCAAACGATCTGTATATGGATAGCAATGAAAACAGATTTTTGATTATTACAGGTCCTAACATGGCAGGTAAGAGCACTTATATGCGCCAGATCGCACTAATTATAATAATGGCACAGATAGGTTCATTCGTGCCCGCAAAAAATGCAAAGATAGGGGTTATAGATAAAATATTTACACGCGTTGGGGCAAGTGACGATGTTTTAAGAGGGCAGAGCACATTTATGACTGAGATGATAGAATTATCCAATATATTGAATAGTGCTACAAGCAACAGTCTTGTAATACTTGACGAGATTGGAAGAGGAACCAGCACATTTGACGGGTTAAGCATTGCATGGGCTACTGCTGAGTACCTACATAACACTATTGGCTGCAAAACGTTGTTTGCAACGCATTATCATCAGATGATCGAGCTAGAAAAATTTTTGAACGGTGTTAAAAATTATTATATTTCTGTAAAGGAAACACCTGAGGGACTGGTGTTTATAAGAAAGATCATGCGCGGAGGAATGAGTGAAAGCTACGGCATAGAGGTTGCAAAGCTTGCAGGGCTTCCGATCGTGCTGATAAATCGAGCCAGACAGGTGCTTGAAAAGATAGAATCTGAGAATGTGTTAGAGGTAAAAAAGCAGGCTAAGATATTTCAGAGCGTTTTTGAGATACGCGATGATAATGAGCTGTTAGAAGAGCTAAAAAAGATAGATATTAGCGCACTTACTCCTATAGAGGCATTAAATAAAATAAATGAGTGGAAAAAGAAGATTCAAGGATAGATCCATGTTCCATTTTTATGTGCCAGTGCATCATTTAACTTTTCCGGAGAAGTTATCAATACTGCCTTACCACCTGTTTTTATGAATTCTACTGAAGCGAGTATTTTCGGAAGCATGCTTCCAGGCTTGAAATGACCCTCTTCAATATATTTTGAAAGTTCTGGCAAATGTATTTCAGACAATGCTTTCTGATTCTCTTTATTATAATTTATATATACTTGATCAACGCTGGTGAGAATAAATAGCATATCTGCATTGATGTCTTTTCCCAATGCTGCAGCTCCAAGATCTTTGTCTATTACTGCCTCCACACCTTCCAGACCTCCATTTTTTCTAACAACCGGTATACCACCACCGCCAACAGCAATAGCGATAAAGCCAGAGTCTATTATTGAACGAATTACTTTTTTCTCTATTATTTCGATTGGCTTTGGCGACGGTACAACTCTTCTCCATCCTCTTCCAGCATCTTCTACCATATTCCAATGATTTTTTTCTTTTAAAGCCATAGCCTCATCTTTTGAATAGAATGGGCCAATTGGCTTGCTGGGTTTTTCAAATGCGGGGTCTTTACTATCCACAAGTACTCTTGTCATAATGGTAACTATATCTTTGTTAATATGATGTTTCTTTATTATCTCATTAAAACTCTGCTCTAGCATATATCCAATACTCCCCTGAGACATTGCATCGCAAACGTCTAACGGCATTGGAGGCACGATATTTTTAGAGTGCTCGTTCTGTAATAAAATAGCCCCTACCTGAGGACCATTGCCATGAGTAATTACTATATCGTACTGTTTAAAAATGTCCAATATGCTTTCTGCGGTTTCTCTAGCCCTCTTAAACTGCTCTTCCGCTGTTCCCTGATCTCCCTGCCTCAATAATGCATTTCCGCCTACTGCTATTACTACTGTTTCCATGATCTCAACTCACATACTTTTAATAAGAAATAACGTAATTACATTTACCTATATAAGCATTAGTTACAGAAGGATGCTGTCAAATGTTCGTTGATAGA
>JAVRLB010000042.1:0-12613 GCA_031961865.1 Thermoplasmatota archaeon
TAAAAAATTAAAAGTATTTGTAGATTATACCTTCTAATCATGATCAGATTTTTTTCACCTGGCAGCATCACTTTATTCTTTGAAATAAAGGATCAAAACAAAAACTTGCTGAAAAGAGGATCTCGAGGCGTGGGAATAACCACTAGTTTAGGTGCATTTACATCCATCAAAAAGACAAGTAATACAGAAGTATTTTTAAATAACAAAAAAATTAAAACCTCTATACAGCACACAATATTGAAATTACTAAATTTAAATGCGGCTGTTTATACAGATACTTTATTGCCGATAAAGCATGGATTTGGAATGAGCGCGGCTGCAGCAATATCTACCGCTTTAGCATTAAATCATGAATTTAAATTGAACATGAGCTATTTTGAAACACTTCAAATTGCTCACATGGCTGAGATCATGAATCATACCGGGCTCGGTGACATTGCCACGCAGAGCATGGGCGGGTTCACTATCAGACTGAAAGAGGGTGCTTTGCCTTACGGAATCGTGGATCGGGTAATGGTGGATAGTAAATTGACGATTCTTGCTCTCGACGGAGAGATGGAAACCAAGAGCATTATTACAGATCCATTTTACAAGAAGAAAATTACATTTTATGGTAAAAATGCGCTAGACATGTTTTTAAAAAATAAGAATTTAGAGTACGCGTTTGAGCTTGGCGTTAAATTTTCAAAAAGCATAGGTCTTCTAACAGATGAAATGGAAGAGATCATTAAAAAATCAGAAAAATATGGATTTGCAACAATAAGTTTGATTGGAAAGTCTATTGTTGCAATTGGAGATTCTAATAATCTCCAGGATCTTTTTGAGAGATATGGCACAGTCTATATAACAGATATCTATAATGGCTATCCTAAAATAGCCCCTTGATCTCTCCATCATCAGTCAATGTCACATTTACAGCCGATGGCTCTTTTGGCAATCCGGGCATGGTCATGATCTCGCCCAATATTGCTACTATAAAGCCAGCACCTGATAACACTCTTAACTCACGCACTGTAACTGTAAAATCTTTGGGTGCACCAAACAGTTTTGGATCATCGCTTAGCGAGTTTTGCGTTTTTGCCATGATCACATGAAACTTGTCAAAACCGTTCTTCTTAATAAGTTTCAGGTCATTAATAGCATCTTTGGTATATATCACATCTTTGGCGCCGTAAATCTTTGTTGCAATATTATATATTCTTGTTTCTAAAGGATCCTCAAGAGAATAAGTAAAATTCACTTTTGGATCTGGATGTGTATCAATCTCTTCGATAACTTTTTTTGCAAGATCCACGGTTCCATTTCCGCCATCCTCAAAACCAGTGCTTAATGAATAGGAAACGTTCATGGATTTTAACAATGATTCAAGTGCCTTTATCTCAGCATCTGTGTCAGAACCAAATTTGTTTATTGCAACCACTAATGGTAACCCGTAATTTCTTATGTTCGTGATGTGTTTCTGTAAATTTTCAAACCCTTTTTGCAATGCTGCAACATTCTCAAGTTTAAGATCCTCTTTCTGCACCCCTCCATGCATTTTAAGTGCCCGTATTGAAGCCACAAGAACCACTACACTAATCTTCAAATTGCTGGCTCTGCTGATCACATCCACAAACTTTTGAAATCCAAGATCACTGCCAAATCCTGTTTCTGTAACAAAATAATCCACGAGCTTGATTCCCATATGGTCTGCTATGACGCTGTTTGTGCCATGCGCAATATTACCAAATGGACCTATGTGAACAAATACCGGCACATGTTCAGTGGTCTGTACTAAGTTGGGTTTGAGCGCATTTTTTAATAATGCAGCCATTGCACCGTCTGCTTTCAAATCCCTTGCAAATATAGGCTCTTTCTTCTCAGTGTAACCTACCAAAATATTTCCGAGCCTGGATTTCAAATCTTTATAATTTTCAGCAAGTGCCATGATCGCCATAATCTCGGATGCTGGTGTGATGTCAAAACCATCTTCTACAATTACACCATTGGATTCTCCCAGACCTACAATTATATGTCTAAGAGAACGATCATTCATATCTATTAATCTCCTCCAGCTAATCTTTCTGGGATCTATTCTGGGCTCGTTTCTAAAGTATATGTGATTATTGATCATTGCAGATAAAAGATTATGCGCAGAAGTGATCGCATGAAAATCCCCTGTAAAATGCAGGTTTATTTCTTCCATAGGTTCTACCATCGCCTTGCCGCCTCCTGTAGCGCCACCTTTTACACCAAATACTGGCCCTAAAGATGGCTCTCTTATTGCCAGCATAGTTTTTTTACCGAGCTTTGTCATTCCCTGCACCAACCCAATAGAAGTGGTAGTTTTACCCTCACCTGCAGGAGTAGGAGTCATAGCTGTCACTACGATCAGTTTTCCATCCTTGTTATTTTTATATTTTTTTATTACGTCAAGAGAAACTTTTGCCATATATTTTCCATATAGTTCAAGATCCTCTTCAGTCAATCCTATTTTCTGTGCGATTTTTAATATTGGTTCTAAATCTTTCATTATTTCACCTTCTCCAATAGCTCTTTATTCTTTTCATAAATATTTATGGATTCTTTTTCCATGTTCTCTATCTCTGTATTGAACTGTTGCAGTATCTCTGGATTGCTTATATTGTTCAAATTGATTTTAACGTTTGCCAAGGCACCTTTCATCGCAGAATTTGCAAATTGAAAACTGCAAATTCCATCACTAACTGCATTGACGTTTCCGCTCTTTATAACTTTCAAAGCAAGATCCATTATCTTTATGCATGCTCTGGCTGTTTCCAATGGTACATTACTTGCTCTTATAGATGCTTCTTCTATTTTTTTATCTCTGAGCTCCTTCTCTTCAGCTGTTTCTTTAGGCAACTTATACGCTGCCATGATCATGTTGAACTCTTCTACATCGCGATCCATCAACTGTGTTAAAAAATCTCTAAGTGAAGTTGCTTCTGCTACTATTTTTTTCATCTCTGGCTCCACTGCCAGATATTTTTTCTTGCCGATCGTAAGATTTGCTACCATTGCTGTCAAAGACGCTGCAATACTTGCTACCAAAGCACTAGCAGCCCCTCCACCTGGTGCAGGGGAAGAGCTCGACAGATCCATTAAAAATTCATTTATTTTTTGATCTACTATCATTTTATTCACTCCATAACTTCTTTTCCAGTACCTGTTCGATACTGAAGTTTTCCAATTTCAGATAAAATTCCGAGACTTCTGCCAAAGCTTCCAAAGGTACTAAACCTACTATTTCACAGCTTTTTACTGGCACACCATATCTTTCTGCCTCCACTTTAACAAGCTCGTAAACTCGATAAATTGGTGTTTCCTTAACATTAACCAGGTTCATAGAAACCTGTACCATTCCACGATCTTTTAGCTCAAACCCCAGCGCCTTGACATTTTTAAGTCCGCCATCCTTCTCCCGAACGGACTTGGCTATTCTTTTTGCAACCTTCAAATCTGTGCTTGCAAGATTCACATTAAAAGCGACAAGAAAGTCACGGGCACCAATGATTGATGCTCCGGCACTGCCAACCTCTGAAGGACCGTAATCAGGTTTCCATTTCTCCTCCTTAATGCTCTCTTTCAGCTGTTCAAACTGAAAATTCTTGTTTCTTATGTCTGCAAGATTTCTGCGGTCTTCTCTGAACGCAGCCTTTTCATACATGTATACTGGTATATTTAACTCTGCCCCCACTCTCTTTCCAAGCTCTCTTGCTAATCCTATACATTCTTCTGTAGTACTTTCTCCAAGCGGTATAAAAGGTATCACATCTGCAGCACCAAATCTTGGATGCTCTCCTTTATGATTATTTAAATCGATGAGCTCTTTCGCTTTTTTTATTCCTCTAAAACATGATTCTACCGCAAGCTCTTGCGGGGAAACTAATGTGATTACACACCTATTATGATTGGGATCTGACTCTGTGTTTAATATTTTTATATCTTTAGTGAAAGCCATTGCACTCTTTATCTGTTCTATTTTATTTACATCTCTTCCTTCACTAAAGTTCGGAACTAACTCTACTATTTTCATAAGTTCCATGAATCACTTAAAAAATATATATTTTTCCAGTATTTTTGTTATTTTTTTAATTTATAAACTAATAAATTATAGTTATAGCGATAAACTCATCTGCTCGCATTATGAAATTATTCTTTATGTGCAAGGATAAAAATTGAAAATTATTAATAATGCATTTTATCATTACCCCTTTAAAATGGAATTAGTTCAAAGCTTTGATCCAATCAAAAAATCTTTGCAAAATCCTGCAAAATATGAAAATTACCTTTTATTTTTAAGATCTTTAGAGTATAATATAAGCAAAGATCTAATCTCTATTGATAAAATAAAAGTTCGCTTATATCCACATCAAATTGATACTGCATATAAAGTCATAAATTTCTTGCAAAATAAAGCATTGCTTGCTGATGAGGTAGGGCTTGGAAAGACTATAGAAGCAGGTATAGTTTTAAAAGAACTTATATTGAGAGGTGTGGCTGAAAATATTCTGATACTCACACCTGCCTCTCTGACTTTACAATGGCAGGCTGAGCTTCAGTATAAATTTGATGAACAGTTTAAAATTGTGAAAGAAATAGAAGACTGGAACAATCCTAAATTAATCAGCTCGCTAGATCTTGCAAAAAGGCCGGAACATAAAATATATTCATTGAAAAAAAACTGGGATCTTGTGATTGTGGATGAGGCACATAAACTTAAAAACCCAGAGACTCAAAACTACAAGCTTGTTGATTCTCTAAGCAAGAAAAACATTCTGTTCTTAACAGCTACGCCTCTTGAAAATTCATTGCTAGAGCTATATAATATCACAAATCTCATAAGACCTGGACTATTTGGTACAATGAAAAGATTTAAAGATAATTTTATCGAAAAAGATGAACGTACACTCAAAAACGTGAACGAACTTAAAAAATATCTTGAAACTGTAATGATCAGAAACAAGAGGTCAGATACCATTATTAACCTTCCAGACCGCAAAACTGAAAATATATTTATAGACCAGACAGATAAAGAGCAAGAGCTATATGCTGACGTAACACAATATGTAATAAATGGTTACTGGAATAATTATGAGAGCTTTAAACTTATAAACTTGCAGAGAGCAGTCACAAGTTCAAGCTATGCCATAAAAAAATCTCTTTGGAACTATATAGACAAGAGCAATGACATTAACGAGCGAAGAACACTTTTGAGCCTCTATTCTAAAGCTTCTTCGATTTTGGAAAATAGTAAAGGTAAGATCCTGAATGATGCTTTAGAAAAAATAAATAGTAAAGTGTTAATTTTCACGGCTTTTTTAAGCACTCAAGACTATCTATACGATTTACTTAGCCAGCAAGGGTTAAAGGTAATAAAATTTCATGGTGCACTGAATAACATTGAAAAAAAGCAAGCTCTGGAATCCTTTGAAAAATATGGAGATGTTTTAATATCCACAGATGCCGGTAATGAAGGGCTGAATTTACAATTTTGCAATATTATAGTAAATTATGATCTGCCATGGAATCCGATGGTATTGGAACAGAGAATAGGAAGAATTCACAGAATTGGACAGACTAGAGAGGTACTGATAATCAACATGGTCCTTAATAAATCGATAGAAGAGTATATATTTGAAATTTTAACAAAAAAGATAAAAATGTTTGAAACTGTGGTAGGAGACATAGACCTTATATTAAGCAATATCCAGAGTTCTAAGTCATTTGAAGAACGAATATTAGAGATTCTTGCAAGCTCTAAAAATGCATCGATGTTAACTAAAAACTTTATGGATTTTGAAAAGGAAATAGAAAATGGCAGGGAATTGTATGAAAAAATAAAAAGCTTTAATGAAAATGTGTTCAAAAACTTTGATCTTTCTAGCATTAGGAGGGAATGAATGGTAGATAAGCAATTTTTAGATGAATTTTTTACAATATATCCTGAATTTAAAGATTTAAATTTAGATGACAAAACAATGTTTTATAAGGCAATAAGTTATGTGCGAGAGAATTTTAATGTATCATTCACAAAGATTGTTAATACTATTAATTTAAGCTCAAAAAACTCAACATTTAAGATCTATGAGCTACAAAAAACTGAACGATATATATTGCATATTATATTAAAGATCAGCTCTTTTAGCAGTGTCGGTGAAGAGGAGTATCAGTCTTTTGTTTATGATCCATTTTCAGATCATATCATGAATGTAAATATTAAAAATTTAAAATTGCAGAACTCTGAAAAATTTGAGATCAAAGAAGATATACTAAATATTGCAGTTTCTAAATTTCTGGAAAATAATAATCAGATCTTTGATAAGTATAATGAAAAAATTGATAGAGATACCGACCAGGAAAAAACGAAGATTAAAGAGTACTTTGAAACCTTAAAAAAAGAGATGGAGCAGGATGAGAAAAAGCTAGAATCTAAAATTTCAGAGCTTTCAGAAAAATTGAGAGATCTAAATGATCAGCAAGATAACAAAACATTTGTAAGATTTTATAAAGATCGTGAAAATCTGTATAAAAAATTGGCTGAGTTAAAAGATAAAAACAATAAAAAGAGAAACGAACTGGACAATAAGATGCAAAACATATTAACGAAACTAGACAAAAATTTAAGATTGAAACTAGAAGTTTGCGGGCTATTAGTGATCAAATATGACATACAGAACCTGAACCTATTTGTTGAAGAGCCAGGTTTCTCGAAGTTTATTGTATATAATTCACTAAAAGATGAACATGATCTAAATTGCAAATGTGGAAAAAATATTATGAACTTTATAGTAACAAAAAAAGATGAAATTATATGTGAAGATTGTGCTATAAAATGCGATGACTGTGGCAATTATTTTTCAAGATTTGATAGCTACCATACCTGCAACGTTTGCAACAAAAATCTATGTGATGATTGCGCGCATATATGTTTTGACTGTGGCAATTATTTTTGCAAGGATCACATATATAAATGTGAAGTTTGCAATAAGCCAATTTGCGAGAGTTGCAAGCATACATGCTCTATTTGTGGCAAGGATCTATGCAAAGAGCATACTCACAGATGCGCAATATGTGATCGAGAAGTGTGCAAAGAACATTCGGGAAAATGCAGTATCTGTGGCAGGGAAGTGTGTTCTGAAGATCTTGTATATTGCAATTTGTGCGGTAGAAAAGTGTGCAAAGATCATGCCAGAATAGATTCACTGGACAATAAATACTATTGTGTAGATGACATTGAAGAGTGCTCTTACTGCGGGAAATATTACTCAAAATCGCATATTCAGCATTGTGAAGAATGCGGAATTGCTATGTGCGAAAATGATGCACAACATTGCGGAGTTTGCAATGTTCCTTTATGCAATGATCATGTTTACCATTGTGAAGTTTGCGGAAAACCATTATGCAAAGAGCATACATTCAAATGTGATACATGCCAGAAAACACTGTGCAATGAGCATATTGAAAAATGCGCTATTTGCGGAAAAATTGAGTGCGCAGACCACATTTATACATGCAGTATCTGTGGCGAAAAGGTGTGCAAAGATCATATACACAATCAGATTTGCGATACTTGCAAGAACCGAAAAGAAATTAAAGAAGATTTTATAGTATTTGAGATATTGAAAAAATATAATCTGCCAAAAAGAGGAAAATGGTCAAAAAATGAAAACAGGGAAAACATATTTTACTATAATGAAAATAGAGAACTATTAGTATTTAAGCTTGTAAAAAACAGTGGCGAGATTGTAAGAGTTTCTTAAAGCAAGTTTAAAGGTATTTACTGAATTCTTTCTCTTAATATTTATAAATCTATAAATAGATGATCCGTTTTTATCCAATCAGCATGCGCAAATTTATAAGTATCTTGATATTGTTCATACTATTATCCGTAGCTGCTACTGCTTTATTTAGCAATAATGCAAATGCTGAGGCTGGCTATTACAAAGTAACCACCTTCAATAATATAAATAATACTGGAATAAAAACCCCTTTCAATGGAGAAATATATATGATATTTTACTTGAACAATACCTCCTCTTTAACTCTCAAAAATATGGAATCATATATAAAATATTACCATATTGATTATACTATCTCTAAAAACCAGAAAGCTATTTTTCTGTCTGGTAACAGTCTAAATTTTGAAAAATTATTTAATGATAAAGTATACAGATATAACAGTAATGGTTCTTTCTATTATTCTTTTACTACACCCTATTTACCAACCCAATTTCAAAATTCTATATACTGGATCTCAGGTTTAAACAACTTTACTAATGTAAACACTAACATATATACTGCATCAAATGTGATTTCAGGGCCATATGACCCACAAGAGCTCCGGTATGCTTACGATGTTGCCCCGTTTATAAATACTGGCGATGAGGGACAGGGCAATACTATCGCAATAATAGACGCTTATGGAGATCCAACTCTGAGCAGTGATCTTGCATCTTATTCTAAAAATTTTGGACTGCCACCTGTCAATTATACAGTCATATATCCTTTCGGTACTCCCAACATCACTAAACAAGGATGGCAGGTAGAAACTGCAATAGATGTTGAATGTGCTTTTTCTATGGCACCAAAAGCCCATTTTCTGGTTGTGATAACCCCTGATGACTCTGGAACTCTCGAAGAGGCTGTGTCATATGTCATTGATAATGATCTTGCAAATATAATATCGATAAGTTGGGGAGCACCAGAATCTAGCTATTACGATCCTGGATTCCATACTGCTTTTGAACAGGCTGCCGCTGAAAACATTACGGTAGTTGCTGCTTCTGGAGACAATGGCTCTGGCAGTGGCGTTGAATATCCTGCCTCGGATCCATATGTTACATCTGTAGGTGCTACCGCACTTTATATGAATGAACTTAACCTGAATAACTATTCTATTTACTCTTACGATTACGAAAACGCATGGGATAAAAGCGGCGGAGGATTTAGCACGATATTTACCGCTCCGATATGGCAACGCGCACTGGGATTTAACAATTCGATGCGTGGAGTGCCTGATATCTCGTTTGTTGGTGATCCTTCTACCGGCGTAGAAGGATTTGTAAACGACACTATGGAAACTGTTGGTGGCACAAGCGTAAGTACTCCATTATTTGCAGGAATGGTTGCAGATCTAAATCAGTACTATCATCGCTCACTAGGTTTTATCAATCCTTATCTCTATTCTGCTTACAACTACAATAACTCAAACCACTATTTTCATGAGATTGTTAATGGATCAAACGGAGCTTATACCGCTAGAGAAGGATGGAACCCTGTTACTGGTTTAGGCTCTCTAGATCTTTATAATACTGTTATAAATTTAAAAAACTTGAGTTTTGAGGTTGGCTCTCAAAGCAAAATCACAAATAACCAGGGAATCAAAGCAGAGATCAGAACTGAGTATTCAACTACCTCTGCAAATATAACCGATTATTTCTGGATTGGTGAAAATATATCAAATGCAGGGTTTGTAAAATTCGGGTACTTTTTAAATAATGAAGCTTCTGGATTGTTTGTAAAGATCTATAATTATACAACTGCTATATTTAACTATACTTATCCTTTAAACCTTGGGAGCAATAATTTTTTAAATACCTACACAATTTTGTTCAACTCACAAACTCTGAGCTTTTATTTTAATAGTGTCTTAATACTTAATCTATCATATACCTCCATCAATGACAATGGATACACTGGCCAAAGTATCTATTACGCTGTGGCAGAGATAAAAAATGCACTTTCCACATATTCTCCATTAGGGCCAGTAGAATTCAAATCTTTTATGTATATAGAAAATGGTACCTGGAACATCTTAAATTATGGAACTGTTTTTAAACATTCCACTAAAGACCTTTACTCTGAATATTCTGCATTAGAGATACCATTCACAAATGATGATTTTATAGCCGGGCTCATATATCAAAACGGCAACCAGAGCCAGATATTATGGCCATATGGTATAAACTATACGAAAAGTGTGCCATTAATTATCAATAATAATGATCTGACAATTTATAATGGTGTTTACCCCGGCACAGGAACTAAAACAGATCCATACCGGATAACAGGTAATTATTTTTCAAGTACTTCAATAGATTTAAGATTAATAAATGTAAATGATTATGTGATTATCTCACATAACATATTCAATGGCTCTTTATTGGCGTTGTATGTTAAAGACTCTAAAAATATCATTATACAAAATAATACATTCAGCAACAATGATCTTGCAATTTTATTGCGCAGCTCACAGATCTCAATCATGTCAAATAATATCTTTGATGGAAATACTGTTATACTATTAAGTTTACTATCTAGCGTAACTTTAAAAAATAATATTCAGAATTCAAATATTATAAACTATATTTTTATATTTTCCAATTTTGCAGGTCTATCCCTGTTCCAATTGTTTACTCCCTTCTCAATTCTGCTTATTGCAGTTTTTATCATATCTCTATTTTCGATTATTTTCATACATTATAGAAAAAAGAGATAATTTTTAATATTATGTGTATTCTTAAAGGTAATGATGGAAAACAAAAAAAATAAAATAGGATTATTTTCTTTGCTACGATGGAGCCCGGGTAGCATCATTCTTTTTCTAATAATGACTATAATTAATATATTCATAATAGTTGAATATCTAAAATACAGGTTTATTTCATTAGCTATTATCCTGATATTCTCGATAGGAGTTGAGATTTTCTATATTATTATCAGAAGAGCTGAAATAATCACCCCTTCTGAACCAATAGATAAGAACTATGAAAATGCGGTTGGAATTGCAATGACGGATATATATCCAAAAAAGAGCGGGGTTGTAAAAATAAAAAATGAAACTTGGTCCGCCTATTCTGACGAGTTTATCAAAAAAAATGAGAAAGTGACTGTAATAAAAAAAGATGGTTTATATATGATCATAAAAAAATTATGACTTTCTATATCTTTGTAATAAATGAGAATTGTTAGATGGGGTTGCCCGGATTTGAACCGGGGTCTCAGGCTCCCAAAGCCCGTAGGATGGCCAAGCTACCCCACAACCCCAAAAAGTTAAATAGTTATCCATTCTTCTTTTAATTTGTTCAATATAAAGAATGTACTTGTTCTTTCAATTTCTTCAAGATTATTTATCTTCTCTATCGTATCTTTAAGCTCATCCTTACTTTTTGCAACAATAGTTACGAAAAAATCCATTTCTCCCAGTGTAGAGTAAACAGATTCAATACCATTTATCGCAGCTAATTTATTGGCTATATCTTCTATCGATGCCTGCTTGAACTTTATGTTAATACAACATAATGCAGATATATCATAGCCAAGTTTCTTGTTGTCCAGAACTATTGAAAATTTTTTGATTATTCCCCTTTTTATTAATCTATTGATCCTGTAATATATCGTAGATTTTGAAAGCCCCAATACCTTGCTCATTTCTTCTAACGGCTTTCTAGAATCTTCTTTTAATATGCGTATTATATCCATATCTATCTTGTCTATTTTTTCATCTTCAATTTTTTCTTTCATATTCGTCTCTTGATAATAGGATATTACAATCATTTATAAAAAATTAATTAATTTTTTAGCTTTTTTGTTAAATAATAGAAAAATATATGATTAATATTGAGATATCTTTAAGCATGATAGAGATTGTTCTGCCATCATATGCATATGATACAATATTGACGTTCATAAGAGACTTTGCAAATAATAAGAAAGTAGTTGTGGGATTAAGTGGTGGGATTGACAGTGCTCTTGTAGCTGCTCTCTGCACTAGGGCAATAGGATCCAAATCAGTGCTTGGAGTATATATGCCTGATTCAAACTCAAAGGATCTTAGCGACGTGAAATTGCTGAAAGATATCTTGAACATTGAACTAAAGACCATTAACATTAACGAAATAGTTGATACTTATCAAAAATTGATTGGTAACCTAGATAAGTTTGTTTCTGGAAACTTGAAAACAAGAATTCGTATGGCCATATTATATTCATTAGCAAACAAAGAAAATAGATTGGTGGCAGGCACAAGCAACAAAAGTGAGATTTTAACGGGTTATTTTACTAAATTTGGAGATGGAGCTGCAGATTTTTATCCTATTGCAGATCTTTATAAAACTCAGGTAAGGGAAATGGCAAAAAACTTGGATCTTCCAGAATCTATCATAGATAAAGTACCTACTGCAGGATTATGGGAAGGCCAGACTGATGAAAAAGAGCTTGGAATAGAGTACAAAGATCTTGATATTATACTCTATGAATTTGAGCTGGGTCACAATGCAGAAGAAATTGCTGATCTTACTGGCTATGATATAGATAAAATAAAGAATGTAGAAGAGAAGATTCAGAACTCAAAGCACAAAAGGATAATATTTTATGTACCAAAAGTAGGAATAAGGACAGTAGGAATAGATTGGAGAGATTAATCGGCTTTGCCTGAATAGTAAAAATACTCAGCCTTTTTGCAGTCTCTAGTCAGGCAACGTCTATAAATCCAAAATTTTATATTAATAGATCTCATATCACGCTATCAAGGGCTCGTGGTCTAGTTGGTTATGACGTCACCCTGACACGGTGGAGGTCACCGGTTCGAACCCGGTCGGGCCCACTCTTT
>JAVRLB010000043.1:0-11319 GCA_031961865.1 Thermoplasmatota archaeon
TTAGTTTCAACAGGTTTAGTTTTAGCCTTAAGTTCTAATCTAGCTTTTATTTTTAAAGCATCATTATTATTTGGATAACTTTTCAATAAATCTGTAATAATCTCTAATGCCAGAGTATAATTATTCTTTTTTTCGTAGCTGCTGGCTAGCTCTAATGCTAAGTCTACATCACTTTTCTGTTTTATTTCTTCTTTTTTCTCAGAAGTACGAACCTCTATCTTTTCTGTTTTAACACTTCCTGCCTGTGTTTTTGTAGTTTGATTTAGTGCTTCAAGGATATCTTTATCATTACTATATATCTCTCTAATACTTTTTAATGTTTTATCTATGTTTATCTTTTTGTTATAAGCATCTTTTATTAGAGTTATTGCTCTTGGTTTAATCTGCTCTAAATCAGTCTTAAAAGCCACTAAATAATCAAATGTTTTTGCTGCGTTTAAAATATCGGAAACAGATATATAGCTATCAAAAAGATTTAGAAATATCTTACGTATCTGACGGTATTCTGAAGGCATGACACCTTCTTCATCTAGGGTTCTAAGAATCTTTTCCATCTCTTTTTTAGCACTTTCTATATCATTTTTCTTTAAATAGTTCTTATATCGTATTTCATACCCGGACAGGATATCTGCTAAACTTAACACATATACTTAATAGTATTAATAATATATAAACATTATTATGCGGTATAAATACTAGATTCTATAATATATAACTTTATAGTTTTTAATAAATTTATGATCTTGCTATAGATTTTTGAATAAGCATTAAAGCTACTATTTTTAACTAGAGAGCTACAATGATTTTACCTAGCTCTTAAATTTAAATAAAGGACTCGGATAATAAGATCACTTGAATACCCAGGGCAATAAAGTGCCCATGGGCAATGCAAATCTAATAAATCTTGATGCAAAGGGAAGAGATCATGTAAAGATAATAAATTTAGCAAAAAAGGGCTATGAAGTTAGAACCCCGATCCTTCAGAAATAAATTTTAGTACTTAATATATTAAAAAAAGAGTTTATGTATATAGAAAGATGCTATTACCTGCATATTGAAACAGGACAAATCTTTTATATACACTTATTTTAAACTTTTACCATAGACTGAGATTATACTTCTCATTTCCTGCCCAGTATAAAATTTATGTGCTACCAGATTTTCTGATGGGAACTCAACAGTAAGAATCATACAACCTTTTTTCGTTTCTCTGGTGATAATTTCGTTGATTAATTTTCCACCCAGTCCTTTCTTTCTATATTCTGGTAGTATATAGATTTCGGTTATTCGAGCTTCGTTTTTTGGTTTATAAAATAACCTGTCTATGATCTCAACCATAATTATTCCAACAATCTTTCCATTATCTTCTGCTACCAATGCGTCTCTCTCTTTGAGACTTATTGACTCTTTCAAGTATTTTTTTACTATATCTTCAAGATTTTCGTTCAAAGAAAATAATGTATCATGCTCTGCATTAAATCTCTTTAGTCTGGATATTAAATTTGTAGCTTCATTAAGATCCTTTTCTTCTAATTCTCTTATTTTTATTTCCATAATCTCACCTCTCTATATCCTTAATATAACCTTCTTTCATTAACTTTTCAATCATTTCTCTATTTTTTCCAATTATTTCCTTAGCTTTAATATAAAATTCTTCTCTTGTTGCCTTTTTTCTAGCAAGTCCCTCTTCAACAGATTTATTTGCTATAGCAGCTGCAACATTTGGAAAAACCTCCCATTCTTCCATATTGGGTATTATATAGTTTTCATTTATTCCTCTTTTTTCAGCAAAAGATGCCAGTTCTTGAGAAGCCTGGATAATCATCGGTTCATTGATTTTTCGAGTTCGAGAATCAAGAGCACCTCTAAAAACACCTGGAAATACAATACTGTTATTTATCTGATTTGGAAAATCAGATCTTCCAGTTGCTACAATCTCCGCTCCACTTGCCTTAGCTTCATGTGGCCATATTTCAGGGACAGGGTTTGCAAGAGCAAACACGATTGCACGTTTTTCCATTTTTTTAATCCACTCTCCTTTAATGACGCCAGGTCCCGGGCGTGAAGCACTAACGAGAACATCTGCCCCTATAAGGGCCTCCTGAATATCTCCTTTTAATTTTCTTCCATTTGTTTTTAGGCCTAGATCATATTTCCATGGGTTATTGGTCATTAAAGTATCCATGTCTTCTCTCTCTGCATGCAGTATTCCATGTGAATCTACCAAGATTATATTTTCCATATTAAATCCCGCGGCTCTAAACAATTTTACAGTTGCTATATTAGCAGCACCTGCACCCATAAATACCACTTTTGTATCTCTTACACTTCTTCCAGTTAATTTCAATGCATTAAATACACCGGCCAGAGTTGCACCAGCAGTTCCCAGTTGATCATCGTGCCATACAGGTATCTCCATAGACTCACTTAACTTTTCTAGAAGATAAAAACATT
Organism: Thermoplasmatota archaeon; assembly: GCA_031961865.1. Lineage (GTDB taxonomy): Archaea > Thermoplasmatota > Thermoplasmata > Thermoplasmatales > ARK-15 > JAVRLB01. The sequence goes on from JAVRLB010000043.1 coordinate 2,455, forward strand.
TTGGAGATTCTATATCTTCAAGGTTTATACCTCCAAATGCAGGTTCAATAGCCTTTACTGTATCCATTATCTTATCTTTGTCATGGACATTGACAGGAATAGGTACTGCATCTACACCTCCTAGATATTTGAATATTAACGCTTTGCCTTCCATTACTGGTAATGAACCGTAAGGGCCAATATTTCCAAGCCCCAATACTCTAGTACCATCTGTTATTATCGCTACAGAGTTCCATCTCCAAGTCATATCATATGAAAGATCCGCATCTTTAGCAATAGCTAAAGATACTGCTGCAACACCTGGAGTATACCAGATTGAAAAATCATTAAGTTCCTTTACAGGAACCTTTGGCAAAGTTTGGATCTTACCATTATACTTTTTTGAGTATTCTAACGCTTTCTCCGAATATTTTGGGCTTCCTGCAGAATCTTCATTTTCCATAGACCTTATATTTCATATTACTATTTAAACTTAAAGTCCTATTATCATCATTTTTACTTCTTAGCTATTATAACAGCCCTTTTTTTTATAAATGTTAAACTATTTTCATCAAATTGAATAATTTCTTTTGCCTCTTTTTTTTGATTTTTTAAAAATCTCAAGCAGTTAATGCCCTCTATACTGTCTACTGTTAGTGGATATAACCAGTCTTTAAAATGCAGCTTTTCAACAAAAAGTTCTGAATGATATATTGTAAAATCAAATTTTTCCAACATAGCCAGCCATTCTGTATATTTTAGAGCTTCACTATGCGAAGAATCCCTTGTTTTTTCAAGAGTATTGAAAAAACTGATGTTGTCATTCTCGGGGATCACCATATCTACAATGCCAAATTTTCCACCATCTTTCAATACCCTTTTAACTTCCAAAACAAAAGCTTGTTTGTCTGAAAAATGATGTGCAGCTCTTCTTGTAACTACTATATCTAAGGAATTATTCTTAAATGACGTACAAGTTACATTCTCATTTAGAAATTCTATATTTTTTATGTTGTTATTTTCTGCTAATTTTTTTGCTTCAGCAAGCATTTCAACAGTAAGGTCAATTGCATAAACTTTATTTACATATTTGGATAAAGCGATAGCTGTAAAACCAGTGCCAGTAGCAAAATCTGCGGCGATATCTGAGTTTACAGGCTCTAAAAGCGCTAATAATCTATACAGATCTCCACCCTTTTCATGAGACAGACTCTTCGCATATTTATATGCATTTTTTCCAAAGAAATCTTTTATTTTCTCTTCTTTATTTTCTTGCATAGTATTTTATTATCAGGGCACATATTTAAAATCTACTTAATTTTCCAATTCTGCTTTTTATCTTTTAATATCTCTTGATATCTTGTCCCTAATTTATAAGATATTACTTCAAGATCCTTCAGGTGCTTTAAAAAATTTGCTTTGCTGTCAGTATTAATATATTCTTCAAACTGTTTTCTTTTTCTAATTGTGTCATAAGTGTACCAAGCACCTATGAATATTACAATTATTGATAATATAAGTACCCAGACAGTCCAGTATCCTAATATATCATTGATTAATTTGAAAAAGTCTGGTTGATAGGTGCTCAGAAATACTCCATAAAACGAACTAATTGCAAAGAATAGTCCTAATCCCATAATCAGGACGGAGAAAAATATTATATATTCACGTAAACTTTTGAAATTCATAGTATCTAGCCACCATAATATATTATGTATTATAATACTTTTTTGCTCATATATTATTTATCTGAAAAACACCTTTTATTAATCAGTCGTAAATAATTTAAAATTAAATCAAAGGTTTAAGAATTTTACCAAGCTCATTATTGCCAGTCCTCGATGTGAAATCCTATTTTTTTCATGAATATCCAGTTCTGCAAAGGTTCTTTTTTCTTTTTCTGGTATAAAAATAGGATCATAGCCAAATCCATTATTGCCTTTCGGCTCTTTAGCAATTGATCCTTTACATATTCCCGTAAAATAATAAAATTCATGTGATCTAGATAACCCAATTACAGTTTTGAAATAAGCGTTTCTATTATCTGCATTTTCCATCAATTTAAGTATTTTATCGTTTCCCAGCGTTTTAAAAACATAGGATGAGTATACGCCTGGAAATCCAGACAAAAAATCTATAAAAAGACCAGAATCATCTATTATGAAGTTGTCATATTTTTCAGATAGTGTTAATAACCCAAATTTTACAACTTCTTCGGTACTGTCTGCCTGAATTTCAAGATATTCCTGGTGAATAAAATTTGTTTTTATATCGTATTTTTCTAATATTTCAGAAAATTCTTTGTACTTTCCAATGTTGGAAGTGATTATATTAAGTATCATGAATATCTTCTCCTCTTTTCTATCTCTTCTAACTTATCCAGGATTTCAGAGCTGCTATTACAGTATTTTTGATAACTCTCTATTATTTTACTGAAATAATCGTAATATTTATAATGTGCGCTCAAAAAAGATTCTTTTAAAAGATGTAGATCCACCCCAAACTCTTCAAGTTCCGCGTTTTTATCACCCATGCTAAAATCTATAAAATAAAGTTTTTTGTTAGAATATATTATATTACTTGTGGTCAAGTCCCCGTGTACAATCTTGTTATTATGCAAGGTTGCAACGATCCTTCCTAGATCCTCAGCCACCTGCTCTTTCTCAGATCCGGAAAGACTGTCAAATATCTCTCTTAAAGTTGGTCCGGGAATATACTCCATCTCAATAGACATCTCCACTAAATCTATATCATAAACTATTGGCACATTGATCCCTATTTTTTTAGTTTCTATTAACAATCGCACCTCTTTTTTCAATCTTTCTTTTCTTAGCTCTAAATCTAATTGTTTATCACGATAATTTTTTACAATTCTTGTTTTCTTTATTGATTTCCTGCCAAAAAACTCGCTGTTTACTATTTCAGCCTCCGCGCCGGGTAAAGTGCCATAATCTTTAAAATGCTCAAAATATTTTATCCATGTAACGGTTACTTCATCCGTTCTAAATTTTTGATTTACTTCTGTGTCTTTAATTTCCATGCGAATTCCATTTTTATACATTAAATAGCCCAGATATCCAATCATTGCACCATTATCAATGCACACTTCTCCCGGAGGAGAATAAAAATGTGCACCTCTATCTTCTGCCATTATCTTTAACATTTCTTGCACTCTCTTGTTTCTAGCCACACCTCCACCCAAAAGAACTTCATCTTTGTTCAGATGTGAAAGTGCACGTTCTGTAACCTCTGTAATCATTGAAAACACAGTTTCCTGCACACTTTTAGAAATGTTTTCCAGACTGATACCTTTCTTATAATATGCCATTGCAGCTGTAAAAAGTCCGGAAAAAGAAACATCCATGCCTTTTACAGAATATGGTAAAGGATATATCTTATCCCCAGCCAATGCCATTTTTTCAATTTTAGGACCTCCAGGAAATGGCAATCCAAACTCTCTCGCAAGTTTATCCAGTAAATTGCCAATTCCAATGTCAAGCGTTTCTCCAAATACACGATATTTTCCATCTTTGTAAGAAATGATCTGAGTATTTCCGCCAGATAGATAAACGAGAATAGGATCTTCTGCACCAGTCAGCAATTTTCCAATCTCCAAATGCGCAATACAATGATTTGCTCCAATAACCGGCACTTTTAACTTTAAAGATAATGCTCTTGCTGCAGTTGCTACAGTGCGTAAACATGGCCCAAGACCAGGACCCATGGAAAATGAGATAAGGTCTAGATCATCTATTTCAACATTTGCCTGCGCCAGAGCCTGTTTCAGCAACGGTACTAAATTATCAGCATGATGATTAGCCGCTTCTCTAGGATGAATGCCACCTTCTTTTGGGATATACATTTTTGTGAGATTTGCCAGTATTTTATCATCTTTTAATATTCCAATGCCTACTGTATGAGCAGTGCCTTCTATGCCTAAAGTTATCATTGACAGAGAGATATATTACATTTAATTTAATCTTTTTGTCTTAATGAAAGGGGAATAAGATTGAGAAACATGAAACATAAGAATTTAAATTAACCACAAAAAGATAATTGAAAGGTATTTATAATATATATTCATGCATGATTAACATGGAGCAGCATAAACTATTTGGAACTAATGGAATCAGAGGTACAGTCAATCAAGATCTTACTCCTGATTTTGTTCTTACCGTGGCTAAAGCTATAGGCACATATGTAGGTACTGGCAAGATTGTAATAGGCAGAGATACCAGATTTTCGGGAGAATATTTAAAAAACATTGTTTCATCAACATTGATCTCTTTAAATATTGACGTGATCGATGTGGGTATTGCACCAACTCCTGCCATACAACTCTATTGCAAAAAAAACAAGCTGTTCGGAATCATAATCACGGCATCCCATAACCCTCCTGAATATAACGGCATTAAATGCATTGATACAGATGGCACAGAGCTATCTAAAGAAAAAGAAGATGAAATTGAAAGTATCTTTTATTCAAATAAATTTATAGAAAATCATAATTTACAAACAGGAAACTTATACTTTTTTAATAATGTTAATGAAGAATATATTAATTCAGTAATTTCTAAAGTGGATTCAAAGCTTATTAAAAGCAAAAAATTTAAAGTTCTGGCAGATTGTTCAAACGGTGCATCATATTATACTACGCCAGAGCTTTTAAGAAGACTTGGATGCAGGGTAGTGACACTAAATGCTAATCCAGATGGCTACTTTTCTGGACATTATTCTGAGCCGAGACCTGAGAACCTAAAAGATCTCATTAACCTTATGCGCACCTCTGAATTTGATCTTGGAATAGCACATGACGGTGATGCAGATAGAGCAATATTTGTTGATAATGCCGGCAACTATATTTACGGCGATAAAACGCTGGCACTGGTCACCAAGTATATGCTAATCAAAAAAAGTGGCATAATAGTTACACCCGTAAGTACCTCCAGCATTGTCGAAGAAATAGTGAATAAACACAATGGCAAGATTGTTTACACTAAAGTAGGTGCTCCGATCGTTTCAAGAACAATGATTGAAAACGATGCCCTGTTTGGAGGGGAAGAAAATGGCGGATTAATATTCCCAGAACACCAGTATTGCAGGGACGGAGCCATGGCTCTTGCTAAAATACTTGAAATTATGGCGGGTACAGGTAAAAAAATGCAAGAACTTATTGAAGAGCTGCCAAAGTATTACCAGTCCAAAGATTCTGTAAAGGCATCAAACAATCAAAAAGAAATTATTATAAATAAACTTACGGAAAAAGTTAAAAATAAAAAAATTGATTTGCTTGATGGATTGAAAATATACGAAAAAGAAGGATGGGTATTGATAAGAGCTTCAGGTACAGAGGACATAATCAGGATATATTCAGATGCAAAATCTGAATCTGATGCTTTAAACTTAAAAGATAAATACAAAAAAATGCTTTTAGAGCTCGCTCAAGAGAGCTTCTGAATTTATCTTATAAATACCATGTTTTATTACGATCCCTGCAACTTTATTTGCAATTTTGCAAGCTTCGATAATATCATGGTTATTTTTCAGCGCGTAATATAGCCCAGCTCTAAACGCATCACCAGAACCTGTGGTCTCTCCTGAATATACTTTTTCTTGCTCAATAGTTATGGACTTGGTAAAATACTCACAGCCTCTGGCACCTTTTGTAATAATTATGTTTTTAGCGTTTTTAAGCTTGTTAATACCTACCATTTTTCTGGCAAACTCAAACTCTTTTTCATTCATTACCGTAATCTCAGCACTGTCCAGCAGTGATAGAAAACTTTTTTTATCATACCTGTACGTCAGCTCTTGACCGGGATCAAACAATATTCTGGATTTTTCAAGATCATATTCTTTTATTATCTTAATGTATACTTCAGGTTTTCCAGTGGCAAAATGGATCCATGATCCTGCGGGTTTGCTTTTTATCTTGAAATTTTCCATGGTTTCCATGGGTCCCTGATCTATGTAAGCAACCTGCTTTTCTCCATCTGATACTATATAACAGCTTGGACCATGCGATATATGCTTGTCAATTAACAGATTTTTTGTGTCTATTCCCAATGACTCCAGATACTTGATATATTCTCCTGGAAAACTGTTGCTAACGATCGAATAAATCTGAACACTTAATCCTAACATAGCAGAAACCTTGGCAATATTTGTAGCTGTACCACCTAAATATGTGTTTCTCCCTGTTATATTTATTGACCCGAAACTTGGAATGTTTGGAACATTTATGTATTCATCAATGTTTACATGGCCAAACACTGAAAGATCTACATTTTTTTTAACCATACATATCATCCCGCTTTACAGTCTTTAAAATCTAATAAAAATTTAAAATGCCCGGTTTTTAAATTTATCATATTCCGCTTCTTTTCCAATTGTTTGTAATGTGTAATCTTCAATTTCTAAAACCTCTTTCCAGTATCCTTTACACTCACAATCCAGTTCTTGATCCAGTACGCTTTTGTCCTGCGTTAATGAGAAATTTGTAATGATGCTCATAGCCTCTTCATTGCATTTTTTGCAGTTATGCGCACCACGTTCAAAGCTTCCCGTAGGATAAGAAACTACTATTCCCAGTCCAGCAGTCCTCTTTAGTATCTCTATGATGCTCCATAACCATGGTGGCCTGTAAGACCCTTCTTTCCATAGCTCTTCAACCAGCGTGAAACTCTGTATGTTTACAGGGTTGAATGAAATGTAAGAAGAATACTTGGCAGCAAATTTTGCAGTGGAAACTGCATATTCAATAGCTTCTTTCTCTGTGGTGTATGGTGGCTTGACTAATATATAAGTTTTTAAAGGTATATTGTATTCATTGAGCAACCTTGCAGCTCTTTCAAAATCATGAACAGTAAACCCTTTGTTAATCGAGTTTTTAAGTATTTCATCATCAGCACATTCGAGCCCTATAGCAATGATTAGCTGTTCTTTATATTTTGCAAGTGCCTTTAGTTTTGAGGCCGTTACAAACTCAGGCCTGGTTTCAATTATTATCTTTTTTGCATCTTTAAAACTCTCTAATATTTTATACTGAACCTTTATTGGAACTTCTCTATCATCCAGAAAGCTGCCAGAAGTGTATATTTTTACAAGCTTTTCATTATTGTATTTTGTTAGGGCTTTTTCCAGCTGTTTCTCTAAATTCTCTGATTTTATGTCACTTATGTTTGTATCATTATAATATCCACACATGCTGCAACCAGATATATGTGCCCAAAAACAACCGTTTGTTCTAAATATTAAAACAAAAGCCTCTTCTATTCCAGTATCAAGCCTGTCTTTTTCATGCCATGCGGCAATGTAGTCATCAGGCTTGTCTACACGATTAGCATGTTCTCGTAAATTCTTGATTTTTAAAGCTAGATCATTCATGTTATAATTATACCTCCAATTTTATTATTTTTTCATCATCATAATAATATGCAAGATCATGTTAATTAGGATGTAGCAAATAATATTATATCAATTTTTTTATACGATCTTTCAGAAATCCAAATATTTAAAAGATTTTAGAAATTTTTATCTATGATTGTGTTTTAAAGATAAATATGAACAATAGTAAATGGGTGAGATATTTTATCGATGCATTAATAACAATCATATTAGGATCTGCAACCATATTTGCTATAGATTTTTTGTTAACTCTGCCAGGTATAAAATCATCATTAAAAGCGATCAACATCTCTATATCAATATTGAACACTGTAATAATAGTAATAATACTCTTTTTAATGGCATATCTAATTACAAAATTTATTGGGAAGACTGTATACTATTATGCCTCTAAAAAAATCGGTGAAAACGATAGTAAAAGATTAAAAACAGTCTTTGAAATAACTGTATTCTCGATCCTCATCTTTTTGATACTTTTCACTGTAGGTGTAAACATCACTCTTGCACTGCTGAGTGCCGGATTTCTGGGAATCGTGCTAGGCATTGCTGCACAGCAAGTTTTGTCTAACATATTCGCTGGATTTTATATACTGTTTGCTAGGCCTTTCAAAATAGGAGATACAATTACAGTAGTTACATGGCAATATGGGTTGATCGGAGCTACATACCCGCACGAAAACATTGTGCCTGGATATAGGGGAAGAGTGGAAGAGCTCGGATTTCTTTATACCAAAATATTGAGTGATGAAAATTTAATAATATCTATCCCAAATTCTATAATAATACAGGCTATGGTATATAATCATACAGAATCTAAAAGTAAGATATCTAGAACGAGGATTGATATCCCTATCAGCATACCAGCAGATAGATTTAAAGAAAAAATGATGGAAAAACTAAAAGAAGAAAATATTTTGAACAACGGGATCGGATTTGATATAAAAGTGCTTGCTGTTTCAAAGGATTATTATAACATTGTTGTTTTATTTGAAACAAGCTCCAGTAATCCTGAAGTTGCTAATGATATAATTTTAAGAAAAGCTCTTGAAATAATTAATGGCTGACATTATAAATATGTGTAAAACTATCGATCTCTGATTGCAAACAAAAGATATTGAAACTGAAATATATGCTATTTTAAATAAAAATAATCAAAATGATTAAATAGTGTATTTCAATAATCTATTGCAGGTGAAATATATGGCTCCTGACGAAATAACGGAGAAGATACTGAGGATATTATCGGATGCAGATAAACCTTTGAGTTCTGCAGAAATTGGCAAAATATCTGGAGTACCAGCAAATAAGATATCTGCCAAACTGAAAATTCTAGCTAAGGATGAGCTTATAAATTCTCCTGCTAGATGCAAATATGCCTTAAGCGAAAAAGGTAAAAAACAATTGCCACCGTAGCTCAGTCGGTGGAGCGCGTGCTTGGTAAGCACGAGGCCCTGGGTCCGATTCCCAGCGGTGGCTCTA
>JAVRLB010000044.1:0-11172 GCA_031961865.1 Thermoplasmatota archaeon
CAGTCTGGTTTATGTTCAATTTTATAAAGTCCGCGCTTTTTATGTTTTTACTCTCTTCTTCTAACAATATTGATTCTGAGCTGTTCGCTCTTTTAATGGTCAGCGGTACTGGCCAGGTATCTTTCTGGATAGTGCCATCTAACAGAAATCTTGTCTGTTCAATCTTGATCAGCTCTCCGTCTCTGCTTGCAGAGATCACTGGATACCCTTCTTTCTCAATCCATGCTTTCATTATCTTTGACATTGGCTGCTTTGTAATGGTTTCTATCTCATTCCACAGATCCTGCCCTTCAGCATTAGAGTATGCAAATTTGGTCAGGTATCTGCGCACTCCGTCTCTGAAATTATCGAGCCCCACATATGCCTCTATCATTCTTAATATGCTTCCACCCTTTCCATAGCTTATCTCATCAAATATCTGAGTTATCTCTTTAGGATCTTGCACTTTTACATCGATCGGATGCGTGTTTTTAAGCGAGTCTCCTCGCAGCGCTCCAGAAGTATCACCAAGCATTAGCTCTGCCCAAGAGTCCCATTGTGGATAGTAATGATCCAGAACCTTATATGCCATAAATGTAGCAAAGCTCTCATTAAGCCATAAATCGTTCCACCATTTCATAGTCACAAGATCTCCAAACCACTGATGTGCAATTTCGTGGCTGATCACTTCTGCAACCCTCTTTTTTACAGCGTTGCTTGTAGTCTCATCCACAAGTAACACTACTTCTCTGAACGTTATTGCGCCCCAGTTCTCCATTGCTCCTGCCGCAAATTCTGGCACAGAGATCAGATGCATCTTTGGCATTGCATATTTGATATTAAAATAGTTCTCGTAAAACGTTATTGCTTTCTTGGCAATATCTATCGGAAAATCCGTGCTTTTCAAAGTGCCTGCAGGTGCTGCCAAGATCACTTTTTTGTTTTTTAGTGCCTGCGATTTCTCTTCAAATTTTCCAATTCCTATGTACACAAGATATGTGGACATTCTCGGTGTTTCTTTAAACTTGACCAGTTTTTTATTGCCTGATATTTTCTTGAATTTAACTGGCATGTTCGATATTGCGTCCAGCTCTTTGTCAATCAGCAGAGAGATGTTGAATTTCGCTTTATAAAAAGGATTGTCAATGCACGGAAATGCCCAGCGTGCCTGTGTAGGCTCAAACTGCGTTGTATACATCTTACCCATCTTGGTGTTTGCCAGGTACAGGCCCATGAGATTCTCGTTAATTTTACCTTCAAATTCCACTTTTACAACTGCTTGACCGTCTACATTCTCGGATATGACGATCTCTTCTTTTTCAGCATTAATGCTAAATTTCACATTTTTCCGGTTTAGCATTATGCTTTTTATAGTTAGATTAGAAGAGTTCAAGATCAGTGATTCGTTAGCGCTTAATACTGTAATTTTCTCAGTACCTTTGTAAGAGTCTGAGGCACTGTCCACATCCATATAAATATCATAAGATTCTATTATCATAAGGGTGTTATATACAATAAAGTTATTAAGTTTTATGAATTTTACAGAAAATGATAAATACGGGTAATAATTTGTTTTAACTGTGCGTGATAAAAATATGAAAATTTGTAAGACTCAACAGATGCGAGATATGGATCATACAGCCATAAATAAGTTTGGCATTGCAGACCAGATTTTGATGGAAAATGCAGGCAATGCTGTTTATTTTTGTATTTTGAACACATTCTCTAATATATTAAACAGGAAATTTGCAGTGTTTGCAGGGCCTGGAAACAACGGTGGAGACGGTCTTGTAACTGCCAGAAAACTAATATCTAACGGCGCAGAAGTGAAGATATTCGTTCTTGAAGATCCTAATAAGTATCAGGGTTCTGCAAAGTTGAACTTTGAAATAATAAACAACATTACAAAAATAGAAAAATTTGAAAAACATAATGCTGAAAACTATCTGAAAGAATGTGATGCCATTGTAGATGCAATATTCGGCACAGGATTATATAAGAATGTAGAAGGAAAATATGCAGACGCCATTTCGATCATCAACAACAGCAAAAAACCGGTATTTAGCATTGACATACCCTCTGGAATAAATGGCGATACAGGAAAAATAATGGGCATCGCTGTAAAAGCAAATTACACGGTCACTTTCGGAGCTCTGAAATCAGGCATGATACTTTACCCTGGCTTTGAATACTGTGGTAAGATACTGGTATCTCACATATCCTTTCCCCCTGATCTTTATGAATCAGAGTCTTTGCTTACAAATATCAATGATCCTGTTCCCATCCCTGTAAGAGATAGGGCCGGGTACAAAAACATGTTTGGAAATGTGCTTGTTATTGCAGGCTCAAAAAACTATTATGGTGCTCCCTATTTTTCAGCATTATCGTTCTTAAAGGCTGGTGGCGGCTACGCGAGGCTCGTTATTCCACAATCAATTATCCAGTCTGTTTCAGATGCCAAAGAGATCGTGTTTTATCCAGTGTCTGAAACTTATGATGGCTCTGTGCATTACAGCGAAAAAACAGAGATATTAAACCTTGCAGAGCTCTCTGATTTTGTGGTTTTAGGGCCTGGACTATCTTTGAATGCTGAGACGCAGACGCTGATTGAAGAACTGGCAGCAGAGATAAAAAAGCCGTTATTGATCGATGGAGACGGGTTAAGTGCCATGACCGATCACCTGAATATATTAAAATCCAGATCTGCAGACACGATCCTCACTCCGCATCTGGGAGAGATGAGCAGGCTTGCAAAAAAAGATATAAACGCCATTTTAGAAGACCCGATCGAGTTTGTCAGCTCTTTTTCAAAGAATAATCATGTGTATCTCGTGTTAAAAGGTGCGCATACACAGATTGGTACACCTGCAGGAAAAGTATACATAAACATGACCGGCAATGCAGGCATGGCCACTGCTGGCAGTGGAGATGTGCTGACAGGCACGATTGCTGCCATGTCCGGGCTCGGGCTCAATACTGAAAATGCTGTGAGAATGGGCGTGTTTGTACACGGCCTTGCTGGCGATCTGGCTGCGAAAGATAAAGGAGAGGACGGCATGGTCGCGCGAGATATATTAGAGCATCTGCCAGCTGCGCTTTTAATGATCAGAACTCGGTTTGAAGAGCTCAAAAAAATGTATGGATTTGAGGTTATCTGAAAAGTTTAGAATAAAGCTGTTCTACTCTTTCAGTTATCTTATTGATGCTCACACCGTTTTTTTCAGCAAGATATACTGCACCTCCGGCACCTACTCCTTCTTTCACCATTCCTGATTCATAGTCTCTCAATCCTTTATACTTCGATCCTGAAAAATTTAATGGTGCAGCATAATAGTCTGCTCCGATCTCATCTGCCGTTTTTTTAAATGATGAGGACCTGTCTTCTGTGATATATCTGGTAGTGGTGATCTTTTTCACTTTTATACCCTGCTCTTTCAACAGTGCTGATACCGCAAGCATCTGTGTTCCTCCTGCCAGATACACAGATCCTTCAAATTCTGGAACAAAGCCGTTAACAAACGCCATCATGGGATCTCCAAGCTCTTTCAATGCCGTTTTCCATGTTATCGGAGCTTTTAACCGAGATAGCGCTTTCTTTACAATCTCTTTTTTCAAGCTTATCGGATTTTCAATGTCTGCCGAAGAAACCTGCGCATCGTATCCAAGCGCAGTCAATATTGCCTGCGCAGTAGTGGTGCCACCCGGTATGCTTTCTGCTATCATAATCTCACTCTCATCTACCTGCCTTGCCAGTATTTTAGCATTGTTCATTATAGTATCAAGATCTTTTATGGCAGTATCATTCACAATATTTTCTCCAGGCAGGTCAGTGATATGTATATAAGGCAGGTTCGGAGCGATTATAGAGCCGGCTCTTACCACCAGCACTGGCATATTTACAAGCTCTTTAACAGCCTTGGTAATTATGCCCGGTGTTGGATGTCCGGCAGGAGTTACGGGAACTGAGGATATGCATAATGGCCGATCATAAAAAAGGTACTCTGCATCTGCGGGAGGAGTATATTTTATTATCTCTGGATTTTCGCCCGCAACAGTGATTCCTGGAATTTCCGCAACATTGGTATTGGATATGACGAGCAAGAATAACATATTTAAGCAAAGTTGATATATGTAAACTGTATTTTAAGTTTTTGCAATGTTGGACCTGCTTGGATTTTTTACCAGAGTACCGGTAAAAGGAGCGCTGAATCGAGCTACTGGACAGCTATATTTTATATCATTCTTAGCGTTCTTGATCTCGCTGGTGCCGATAACAGTATATCTTGTATCCGAGCATTTTCTACCGCATCTTCTTACTGTATTATTTTCGTTGCTCGCTCTATATTTAATGACCGGAATACTGCATCTTGACGGGCTCTCTGATTTTGCGGACGGAGTGATGAAAAAAGGGACAATTGAGAGCAAGATAAAAGCATTGAAAGACGTGAATACGGGAACTGCAGGAGCTGTTATGATAATATTTGTGCTTTTGGCAGAGTTTATAGCTATTGCTGTTCTGAACTATTCAATATTTAATGTCATTGTGTTTTTTTTAGTGTCTGAGCTCTCTGCCAAATTTTCGATGCTTGGAGGATTGCTATCTAAAAAAGCGCCGGAGACAGGACTGGCAAAACAGTTTATGGAGCATTTTAATATCAATATTTTCATAATTGCGATATTATTATCGTTTTTGTTTATTCCAATCTTGAAAATTTATTATTTATTCGCTTTTACAGGTTTTATTGTTTCGTACATAATATTGAGGATCTCTTTAAAGAATTTTGGGTTTTTGAACGGAGATGGACTGGGAACAATGAATGAACTTGCAAGAGTGATTACGATGGTGATATTATGCTCGGTATTATAATGGCAGGGGGAAAGAGCAGCAGAATGAACACTGAAAAACTGGTCTTGAAAGTTCATGGTAAGATGGTGATAGAGTATGCTATTGAAGCCATGCAAAACTCTAAAGTTTCAAATTATTATATTGCAGTATCTCCGAACGCACCTTTAACCGCTCGCTATCTCTCTCATGAAAATCGAATTGATACTGAGGGAAAAGGATACTGTGAGGACATTGCGTTTTTGATCTCAAAATTCAAAACTCCGTTTCTCACATTAAGCGGAGACAGCATATTTGTTCACTCAGATCATATTAATGAGCTGCTGGACCATTATACCAGAACCAGCATGGCGGGCGTGGTGCTGATCGATAACCAGATCAATTATACAGGCTTGAACATCGTGGTGCCTGGAAACATTGATGATGAGCTCTATTATTTCAAAGATCCGCTATTGGCATTGAACATAAACACACGCGAGGATTTAGATCTTGCAAATGCTATTATGGTAAAAAGGAGCATAGAAAAATGAACTGGTACCTGATTTTTATAATAGCGGTGATAGTCGATTTATTTATAGAGTATCCAAATGCGATACATCCAGTAGCATGGATCGGCAAGTTTATAAATTTCTTTGATTCGCGAAGAAAAAAGAGAAGCAATAGCATAGAATTTGCAGAAGGCACTATACTGATGATTGTGACCATACTGCTTGCTTTACTATTTTTGTACCTGATCACAAAAATACCAGATTACTGGATCAGGTTCATAATATATATATATGTTTTAAAAAGCACTTTTTCGATCGGATCACTGATCAGGCACGTGAAAAAGTGCAGTACAGATAACCTTGCCACGCTCAGACACAATGTTTCAATGATCGTATCTCGTGACGTAACCACATTAGATTCAGAGCATCTTTATTCTGCAGCAATAGAGTCTGGTGCAGAAAACATTGTCGATTCGGTGATCGGACCGTTATTTTATTTTTTGATATTTGGCATAGCAGGCGCGGTAATATACAGAATCATAAACACTGCCGATGCCATGATCGGATACAGGTCTGAAAAATACGAGTATTTTGGCAAGTTTGCAGCACGTACCGACGACGTGCTGAATTTCATACCTGCGCGCATACTGGGTGCGTTTTTGGTACTTTATTCAAAAAGGAGAGTATTGAATAATTACAGAGCATACAGAAAGCTGAAGATAAACGGAATGTACTCTATTGCCGGCTTTGCAGCACTGTTAAATATAACGCTTGAAAAGCCCGGATACTATAAGATTCCTGGTGCCAGATATCCTGAGATGCAAGATATAAAAAAAGCGATCAGGTACATTCTGTTTTTTTCATACCTCTTTGTTTTTATAGTACTTATTATATTGGTGATCATGAATGGAAGTATATCATGGTGGCGCTAGAGAAGGTGAGAGCGAGTACCTGGATTTTTCATATTCGAGCAATCCGTATGCTCCGAAATTTTTAAAAAAAGCTATAAACTCTGCAAAATTTGACCGGTATCCATACTGTGAAGCCATGCTCGAAACCGAGCTCAAAAAAAAGTTGGAGCTCGAGAAAGAAGTGGTTCTGGGTGCAGGAGTGACTGAGCTATTGAACATGGTCTCTTATTTTTTCAAGGGCAAAACTGCAGTAATGTTAAAAAGCACGTATGGAGAATATGCTCGTGTTGCAAAATTATTTGATATGAAAATAAGATTTATAAATACTCCAGATCCTGAATTTGAAGCTTTGAAACTGCACAAAAATGAAATACTGTATTTTTCAAATCCAAACAATCCGACCGGCAAATATTATCGGTTTTTGAACGAGCTGGCTGAAGAGAGTGCCAAGACAGACAGTTATCTGATCGTGGATGAGGCGTTTATAGATTTTGTAGAAAAGCCGGTTAAAAAGTATAATGAGAACATGATAATACTGCGCTCATTTACCAAGTCTTATAACATTGCAGGAATAAGAACTGGCTATGCGATCGCAGATCCTCACATTGCAGCACAGCTACGAAGGTTCAGAATGCCATGGAGCATTGGTGCGCTAGGTTGCTCTGTAGTTAAAGCGATTGTTGAAGATTCAGAGTACCTGGCAACTACCATTCCGAAAATTGCAAGAGAGCGAAACAGATTAGAATCACGTTTAAACTTAAAAACCGATGCAAACTATTTTATTGCGGCTGTTAAAAATGCAAGTACCGTTACTGCGAAATTGAGAGAGGATAAGATCCTTGTAAGAGACTGCAGCTCTTTCGGACTGGACTGTTGCATTCGCTTTTCAATAAAGAAAAAAACCGAAAACAGCATGCTCTTAGAAAAGCTAGAAAAGTTTGAGCTCAAGATTCCAGGATGGTTGAGATTTTGAAAAAATACGTACCTATCATGGTTGTGGGAACTGCTTCAGGAGCGGGAAAGTCAATACTTGTAACTGCTCTGTGCCGCATATTTTCAGATATGGGCATAGATGTTGCACCTTTTAAAGTGCAGAACATGTCTTTGAACGCAATAGCAGTGCAGGATGGAGAGATGGCATATGCACAGTATCTGCAAGCGTTAGCAGCAAGAGTAGAACCAACAGTATTGATGAACCCTATACTATTAAAACCGGAAAATGACAAAACACATATAGTGCTTCTGGGTAAGCATTATACTACTTTAAATGCAAAGAAATATATGAGCACAGAAAAAGATGATGTTTACAGATTTGCAATGAACGCGTTCGAAAAGCTGCAAAATGAGCATGAAATGATCGTGATTGAAGGTGCAGGATCGCCAGCCGAGATAAACCTGAGCCATGATATTGCAAACCTGAAATTTGCAAACGATGTGGGTGCAAAGATCGTGCTGGTTGCAGACATAGATCGTGGCGGTGCATTTGCGAGCATTGTCGGCACTTTAGAGCTCATTGACCGAAAAAACATAATAGGAATAATAATAAACAAGTTCAGAGGTGATGAATCTTTACTTTATCCAGGCTTTGAGTTTTTAGAGAACCGCTATCATATTCCGGTTCTAGGTACCATTCCTTACATTTTGCATGCAATACCTGACGAAGACTCTCTGCGCTCCTGGCCTCACAAAGAGGGAGCTACAAAGATTTCAATTCTCAAGATTCCAAATCTCTCGAATTTTACAGATTTCAATGTTTTTGAGCATGTTGAGGATCTGGGGTTGAGATACGTAGATAAACCAGAACATTTGAAAGGTTCAGATCTGATCATTGTTCCAGGATCAAAGCTTACTGTATCTGACCTGCTGTGGTTGAAAGAGCAGGGCTTTGCTGAGAGCTTGAAAGATGAACAGAGAAATGGAACAATGATAATGGGCATATGTGGCGGATATCAGATGCTTGGCAAATACATAGTTGATAATGTAGAATCGAAAAAAGGAAAGGTTGCAGGTATCGGCATATTAGATTCAAAAACTGTTTTTAAATCTGTTAAAAAGACAAACGTGATATACGGAACTGTAATTGTGCCGGCATTTGAAAATATGAATATAAAAGGATACGAGATACATAATGGTGTCACAAGCTCACAAACTCATTTTTCTAGAATTTACAGAGTAAATAATAGATATATTAGAAGATTTGATGGCTCTTATGAGCACAATGTGATAGGCACATATTTTCATGGACTGTTTGAAAATTTAGAGTTTACAGAACTGTTAATTAACAGGATCAGAGCAAAAAAGTCACTGGAACCATTAAAATTAAAGTTTGAAAGTGTTGAATCAAATATTGATACTCTGGCAAAGATTGTGAAAAAGTGCATTAAAATTGATAGGCTGATATAAATGAAAACACCAAAGATCACAATGTGGCAGGCTACTGCGATAGGACTGGGCAATATTATAGGAGCAGGCATATTCGTGCTTGCAGGCACTGTGATCTATCAGGCTGGGCCCGGAGCAATACTTGCGTTTATATTAACAGCAATACTTGCAGCTACAGTGGCCCTGAACAGCGCTGAGCTCTCATCCAAGATCATCACGCATGGCGGATTATACTCTTTTGTAAAAGTGACAATGGGCGATTCTCTGGGCTTTATAGTAGGCTGGCTCAGAGCTATATCATACTCTATCGCTGCATCTGCTGTGGCGTTAGGATTTGCATCATACTTGCTTTCTATGTTTCAAATCTCCTCAAATCTCATGATCATCATGATATCGATAATAATGATTCTTGCAGTTACAGTAATCGATTATGTGGGCTTGAAACTGGTTGCAAAAATAGAGCAGGTTCTTGTGTTCATTACTGTTGGCGGATTGATAATATTTATAATAATTTCTGTATTTTATGGATCCTGGAGCACTGTAAGATTCACACCCTTGCTGCCCAAAGGACCAATGAGCATAGTGGAATCTGCATCATTAGCATTTTTTGCCTATTCTGGCTTCAACACTATCGCCACGCTCACGCCCGAGGTAAAAGATGGTGCTAAAAACGTGCCGAAGGCAATTATCATTGCGCTTTTGACCAGCACTGTATTATATATTCTGGTAGTGGTGGGCATGCTGGCACTGATGCCATGGCAGTATTATGGCATTACTGCAGATCCTCTTGCCAACGCACTGACATATGTGCATGCCTCTCCGGTCATAGAGCTGATCATCAGCATTGTTGCCGTTCTGGCAACTGTAACAGTAACCATATCTCTGATCGTGGCAGGATCCAGAACATTGTTGCAGATGAGCGAAGATGGCATGTTTCCAAAATGGATTGGTGGCATATCTGGAGATTCGCCCAAGAGAGCAGTTTTGATAATCGGAGCGATCACAGTATTTTCGCTGTTTCTTGGAAATTTAAAATATATAGCATTAGCCTCGAATTTCGGGGTGATATTTTCGTATAGTTTAACGGGGCTAGCAGTGATGGTAATACGAAAGAGAAAGGTTAAAGGACCTTTTCATTCTCCATTATATCCTGCAGTACAGATTCTCTCAATTATATTATCTGCATTGATCATGTTTGCACTGGGAACTCAGGCACTGTACCTTGGCATGATACTCATTACGATAGGAATAATACTTTACGCGCTACATAAAGAAAAAATACTGGATATTTGAAAAGTCTTAAATTTAAAGTGTATATATCCCGCTGTAATGATGCATCTGGATAGAAACATAGAGCTTACTGACGAACTGTTATACAAAGTTTTACTGCACTTTAAAAAGTACGGCACAGACTATGCCAAGTCTCTGGGGCGTGATCTGGATCTTAATAAGAGAGATGCTTGCAAGGTTTTAAAGCTTGTTTTTGAAAAAGGATATTTAGACAAAAGAGGAAGCGGAATGCTAAAGAAAAAAGATGCAAAATTGAAAAGAAAAGTTACCACGCACCCGCATCATACTTACTATGTACTATCTGAAAAAGGTGCTATGGCGTTAAAACAGCTTGAAGAAAAGGAGCATGTATGACCATTAAAAAACAGGTAATGCAGATTGTTGCTACTACTAGCTTTTTCAGGTCTTTTTCGTATGGTGCATTATGGTCATTTTTAATGTTATTTCTGACCACCAAGCTTGGCGTTAACATTGCCATTGCGGGATTGTACATGCTGTTTGCAGGAGTAACAGGTGCAGTGTTTCAGGTAGTTTTCGGAGCGATATCAGATTCGATTGGAAGAAAGAAAATAATGATGCTGGGACAGGCGGGACAGGGACTGATGTTCATGGTGATGGGCCTGGCGTTGATGAACCGAAACCTGTACTTAATTATCAGTGCACTGGTAGTGCAGAGCATAGCTAGCGGAGCGGTATTTTCGTCGTTCAACGCCATGATCGCGGACGTGCTTGACGAAAACGAGCGGTTTAGAGGCTATGCACTACAGCGTGCTACTGCGAACCTAGGATGGGGAATCGGGCCTGCAATAAGCGGGTTTTTATATGTGCTGAACTATTATACATTCTCGTTTCTATTAGTAGGCATAATGCTTGTATCGCTTGTAATATTAATAAACAGGATCCCGGAAACCAACAAAACCAGATACTCTTTCACTTTCAAAGATCTCTCTAAAACCCTGTTAAACGGGAAGTTTTTATTGTTTAGCATAGCGGGATTTATTGCGTTTTTGGTGTTTGGACAGCTGAGCAGCACCTATCCGATATACGAAGAGACCATAAACAGCATCTCTACCTCGATCATCGGGCTTACATGGGCCCTGAACGGGTTTATGGTGGGGGGATTGCAATATTATATTGCCAAATTTGCAAAGGTGAAAAATGCGTATTATTTCATGATATTTGGAATACTCATTTACGGTGCTGGCTATTTTATGCTCTCATTCTTTTCTTCGATAATCTGGTTATTTTTCACAATGAGCATTATCTCGCTAGGCGAGAT
>JAVRLB010000045.1:0-11007 GCA_031961865.1 Thermoplasmatota archaeon
TCAATTAAAATATCAGAAATGTTTATATATAGAGCAATCATTTTATTATTTATGGCAGAAAATGATAACATTGATCATTTTGAAAGGGGAAATGCTTTATTTGCTAAAGGAGACTATGCAGGTGCAATAAGGGAGTATGACGCAGCAATAAAAGTAGATCCATTTAATTCAGATTATCACAACAATAAAGGGATTGCATATTATTATTTAAAACAGTATGAAGATGCAATTAAAGAGTATGACGAGGCAATTAGTCTTTATTATAACGATCCAGGATATCATAATAATAAAGGACTGGCACTAGGTAAACTAAAAAAATATAATGAAGCTATAAAAGAGTTTGATGAAGCTATAAAAATCAATCAAGATAATCCGGATTACCATTATAACAAGGCTAATATATTGGATGATCTAAAACAATATGATAATGAGATCATAGAGTATGATATAGCGATAAAGCTAGATCCTAACAATGCAACATATCATTTCAATAAAGGTAATACTCTTTTTTACTTAAAGCGTTTTGAAGATGCGGTGAAAGAGTATGATGAAGCTCTCAAAATAGATCCAGATAATACTACCTATCATAATAATAAAAGCAATGCGCTAAACTATTTAGGCAATTACTTTAATGGCAATTATGAGAAAGAAATAAAAGAATACGAGGAAGCGATCAGATTAAATCCAAAAAATCCAGAACTCTACAATAACAAAGGTGTCGCTCTTGCTAAATTAGGAAAATATGAAGAGGCTGTTAAAGAGTATGAGCAGGCAATTAAATTATATTCTAGAAATGCTAGTTATCATAATAATCTTGGCAATGCACTTTATTTGATGAGAAGATTCAATGATGCTGCAAGAGAATATGAAACAGCTACAAGATTAAATCCAGACAATGCTGTATATCATAATAATAGAGGTCTTGCACTCTATTATCTTGGAGAATATGAAGAAGCTGTTAAAGAGTATGATGAAGCTATTAGGCTAAATCCAGATAATCAAGACTACCAGCAAAATAAAAAAGATGCGGCAAACAGAATAAGAAGATCTAGGCGCTAACAATAATTAAAAGCCACCGGAGGGAGTTGGACCCCCGACCTGCTGATTACAAGTCAGCCGCTCTACCAAACTGAGCTACGGTGGCAATTTATGTAGTCTTTTATAACAATACTGTATATAATTTTTTGTCTTAAAGGGGAGGTGTCAACTCTTAGTTTAAAATTTTACATACTCTTTGGATGTCAGGAAGACAGATTGCGATCCCGTAGTCATTTTCATCTTGAAGGTAAAAATACAGATATATCTTTGTCTATCAACGAAAAGCATTTCCTTAACGGTAAATTATATTTTTTATGATCTTCTTTTGATCTGTTTATTATAAATTAAAGTTTAAAGAAAGGCAATATCTTTGAGAGATCCTTTTCTGTAACGACTACCTTTGCTTCCTTTGAAACATTATCAGTTATTGGATCAAAAGCAATGCTTATATCAGTAAGCTTGAACATTGAAATATCAATCTCTCCATCTCCAACAGCAGCTACCTCTTTTTTATTTAATGATAAAGTATCCATTAGCTTTTTTAAAACTATACCTTTCTTCGTTGGCTCTACTCTCATAATCCCATTACCTGTTAAGTCATAATTTTTGTCAGTTTCCAATGCGTTGGCAAATATATAATCTATATTATATTTATTTTTCAGTCTGTTTGCAAGTATGTCTAATCCGCTTGTAATTATTGCTGTTTGAACATTACTGTTGTGCAAATACTTAAAAACCGCGTCAGTACCTTTCATTATGGGAACAGTTTCCAATATCTTTTTTATAGTTTCTATATTGATTTTTTCATTATCCTTAAACCATAATGATATATCTTTTTTCATGAATTCTAAATAGTCTATTTTATGCTCATTGTAAAGCCTTATGTTCTCAAAATTATCTGACCCAAAGTAAGAATGCAGATAATACCAACTACTCTTTGTGTTTACGAGCACTCCGTCCATGTCAAATACCACTAATTTTAACACGAACTAATCTACAATCCTCAGTATTATATATATTTTTATCTGAAATTAAAGGGGAACATGTAATCTTTTTTGCACTGTACCGCTCTTTATAGCTTCTAAATAATCCATTGACGCTGATCGATCATATAAAAAATTGAGGTGATATTCACATCAAATTGATTCCTATTAATGACAATACAATACTATATGTTACTATAATCAACAAAAATATTGACTCTCCTATTCCTATATACTTCAGTTTCTCAGATTTTATAGTTAATACAATGCGGAGCAGTGAGATACCGAATACTGAATAAAAAGGGTTAAAAAGAATAAAAAAAATTGGCACGATATTATAGGTTAGCAATAGTTTGGATCTGGACAGAAATGATGTAACTGTAAATTCAGCACCTATAATATACACTAAAAGTGCAATTGAAAAAGGTAATGCATTTATGTCATTGAAATGTAAAGTTACGAAAAAAGATAAAACTAATGCAATCATCCCTAAAACAGTATTAATATACATCTTTCTAATTTTTTTGAAATAAGGACGAGTGAAAAATATTATCAAAAATAAAAGGTATACTATTAAAAACAAAAAATCGATTATAATTGAAAAAATCCCTACTATTGTTGCTATGGATAAAATAAGAGTGGAATTTTTATCTTTGATAATATCTCTAATTCTTACATCGAAAATTGAAATTCCCAAAAAAATTGGAGCCCAGAAAATTACAGAATCTATGATATTCCCTTTTTTTATGGCTATTATCCCTATTGTTAAACTAAATATTAGAATTGTAGAGATCCAGCCTCCGTACTCTCTGGAAAGTTTCATATATGAGCTATATAGCGATCCTATTTTTAATCTTTTTATTTTAAAAAAATTTAATGCGGGTGCCGGGGCTCGAACCCGAGTTAGAGGCTTGGGAAGCCACTGTGCTACCACTACACTACACCCGCTCTAGAGCTCAGTTTTTAGGTAACTTTCTTTTCTATTTTCAGTATCTATTGAGTATTCCTATTTTTGGAGCGTTTCTAGCATCAATCTCTGCGAAGATATTTTATCGATTCTTCGTTTAATACTGATTCAAAGCTACAATTGAGCTGTCTACAGTTATCATATTGTTCTGCATAATGAAGGAGTGTATCTGATCTTTTCATTTAAAAAGATAAAAGAGTTAATGAACATATAGTTTTCGCTGTAATTTTGTGCCTAACTCAGATGCTGTTAATTATAGTGTCAACAAAGAATGGTAAAACCAAGTTTTTATGTAGTTTATATGAATAATATTTAGTATCTATTTTTCGTCTATAAACTTTTTCTAGTTTAGTATCTGTAGCAATGGTAAAGCTCCAGATACTTGATGGATACGTAGGAATATCTGCTAGATAGGTATAAGTATATGCAAATGATTTTTTCATATTTTTTACTGCGATCTTCAAATGCTCTGGATAATAGAAAGGAGACCCGCTCTGTGTTACTATGATCCCATTCTTATTGAGCTTACTTTTCACGTTTTTGTAAAAGGCATCAGAAAAAAGCGCTTTTGCTGGGCCTACAGGATCTGTCGAATCTATGATCACAATATCATATTTTGAGTTTGTATTTTCTACATATTTTATTCCATCATCTATGATAACCTCAACCTTTGGATCGTCCAAGCTTTTGGCAAGAGATGAAAAATATTTTTTAGAGGAATCTACAACAATCTTGTCAATCTCCACTAATGTGATGCTTTCTACTTTATGCTTTAATAATTCCCTTACAGTGCCACCATCACCTCCTCCAATAACTAGAATTTTCTTCGGAGCTCTGTGATAATTTAAAGGCACATGTGTGATCATTTCATGATATATGAATTCATCGCGCTCTGTTAACTGTACTGTACCATCCAGAAACATTATCTTCCCAAACTCAAAGCTCTCATATATCTCTAAATGTTGATATTTGGAGCGGTCATCATATAGCTTCTTTTTCATCTTAAAAAGCAATTTTACGTTGTTTGTCTGCTGTTCTCCATACCAATTTTCTCTATCTTCTTTCATAATAATAGTAAAAGTAATTAGGTAAAAATAATTTTTCACATGTTTATGTTAATATAATCTTTTGAAACCGAAATATGATAAATTACCTAAATGATCATTGTATAAGATAACTTATCTTTGTCAGGTTTCAACAGAAATTTATAACCCAAGTTCTATCTGTGTTTCAATAAAGTGCCATATCTGATGCTCAATCTCATATGACCATAATGATTCTGGAACCTCTATAAAAGCTACTAGAGGAGAAAGAAAGAACGTCTCCAATGCGGCAACTCCCAGATCCTGTAACCATTTTCCAATACCTATTTTGATTTTAAAGTCTGCTGAATTTCCCTCGATTAATAATGTAAAACTTCTGTCCATTGCCAGAATGGTTCGGAAAACTCCACCTTTTTTTGCCTGAATGACCGTACCATTTGGATGTTTTGCAGATTGCGTTTTAAAACCTTCTTCTTTAAAAAAGTCAAGAATGCTCTGTTCAAGCTTATCAAGATCTACATTTTTTCCAGTATATTCCCTCATTGCATATTTCATAATATCACCATTATTACATATTCTTAATAGTTAATAAATATTGTTATGGAAAAAGCTAGGTTATGGTGCAAACTTTAAAATTATATTCTTAGATATAACCTACAAAAACTTTTCCAGAATCATGAAAATTAATACATTGCTAACTTCAAGCCTGCAACAAGAGTATATTCAGAATGCGGAGCTATAGCAATTATTAAGCTATCTGACTAGGTATTATATTGAACAGTGAGGTTACTATTTTGCTATTAAAGTGTGGTCTGCTATGCGAAATACACAGCGTAAACTTCCTGAATAATAGTTCACTTTGCTGTTACTACAAGTACAGGTATGTTACTATTCTGAATTAAGTAATTGCTGACGCTTCCTAAAAATAGTGCACCAATTTTACCTAGCCCACGAGAACCTGTGACAATTAAATCAGCATGCTCATCATTTGCAACCTTAATAAGCTCAACGGCTGGATTAGAAGCGGATGTGTAAACATTTTTAATTTCTACACTTATGTTTTTATCAGCATAAATATTTTCTAGTATGTTTTTGAACTCCATATGAATTTCTGATATACTTTCAAATGCTTTAGGCCCACTGAAAGTATTTAAAGTTAATGGAAGTTTTAAATTGTTAGGAAATACTATTACTGCCAAGACTGAATTTATGTTAAATCTTTTTACATATTCTGCCGCAGATACCGCTCCCTTTGATTCATCAAATCCTAAAACTATCTTTATCATCAGTTGTGAGGAATGCAAATAAATTATTTAAAAATTACTGAACAATTTCTCATTTTAATTTATTAATTTTGCATAACTATGCAATTTTATTTTTTACTAGAATTATATAGAATTGCGTCCTCTGTTTCATAAGAATCATAATCAATGAGATCATAAAATTCTTTTCTATGCATAATATCCGATATAAAATTCCTCTGTGTACCCTCTCTGTAAAGCTTACTATATATATCTTTAATTTTTGTCAGTGACGCTCGAAAAGCAGTAAGTGGAAATATCACAATTTTAAAACCCATATCTTTTAATTCTTTAGCGCTCAATAATGGGCTTTTGCCATATTCTGTCATATTTGCTAATAATGGAATATCCAGTTCTTTGGCAAATAATTCAAATTCTTCTCTGGATTCTAACGCTTCTGGGAATATTATATCTGCTCCGGCAGAAACATAGTTTTTTGCACGGACAATCGCTTTTTCTAAACCTTCCACAGCCCTGGAATCCGTTCTGGCAATAATCTTGAAATTTTTGTTTTTTCTAGCTTTCAGAGCGGCCCTGATTTTAAGAACCATCTCATCCTCAGAAATCAATCGCTTTCCAGATAAATGACCGCACTTCTTAGGCAGGCTCTGGTCTTCTAGGTGAATTGCAGAAACACCTGCACTTTCAAGTAACCTCACAGTCCTTACTACATTTAATGTTTCTCCAAAGCCTGTGTCTACATCTACTATTAATGGCGCTTTAGTTACATTAACAATCTTTTGTGCCTCTTCTACTACCTCTGTCAAAGTTGTAATACCTAAATCTGGTAATCCCATTCTTGCAGCTACTCCTGACCCTGATAAGTACAGTACTTTAAATCCCGCTTTTTCTGCAATTATTCCAGAAATTCCATCGTAAACTCCTGGTGCTAAAATAAACTCGCTATCTAGGTATTTATTAAACATGTCTGGTCCTAAATTAATATTATCTCTTAATATTGACATTTTCAATCACATCCATAAGCTCTGTAACACTCTTTTTATCAAACCGTTTTACAAACTCTATAAGCATTTTAGAATTATCTTCTCCCATTACCAGATTACCCTTTATTCTAAGGTCATCCCAGCTATATGGATTCTTATAATGCCCTTTAGGTGCATGAATTTCTTCTACATATTCATCAGAATCAGTAGTGATCTTTATTTTTACTGGCAGATACTCTGGATACATTTTATCAAATTTATCCGTTATCACAAAATGCATTTTGTCAATTAAATTTAATATTTTTTTATCTTTTAGAAATTTATCTGAATATGTGTCTAAGTTTGGAGAACCATAATTCAGTGCATATCCAATTATGTATGGCATACTATGATCTGCTGTCTCTTTGGTCTTGGGCCTTAACTTTTCTGGGTCTTTGACAATTATATTATGCGCAACTTTAAAGGTTTCAATCTCTATACTTTTAATATTCCCAACAACTTTATCTTTTAAATTTACAGCCGCTTCTGCAGCGCTCATAGCATGGTACTCTACAGGGTAATTTTTGATCATAGTTTTTAGTATTCTATTATCCTTTAAACTTAAATCAAATTCTCCTGAAACCTGTTTAAAGAAGCCCATTTCTCCCTCAAATATTGGAGAAGGGCCGGTAAATCCATTTTTTGCTATCAATGCAGCAAATACGCTGTTTCTACTTGCGTTTGCAGCAGTACAACCTTTCCACATGCTAAGCTCTCCTGCTCTTGTTTGCCTCATGCTAATATTATTGTTAATACCCAAATTTATTGTATTTTCAAATTTGTTTAAATCAAGTTTCATTAAAGAAGCAATGCCTGCAGCTGATGAAATAGAGATATAGGTCACATGATCCCAGCCACGATCTCTAATTGATACTGCATCTGCAAGGGCCCCAATAACCTGATATGCTACTCCAATAGCAAAGATAGTCTGCAAACCATCTATATTTAGAGATTCAGAAATTGCAAATATTGGAGGTATGTTATCTGATGGGTGCAGCGCTTCTTTAGATAAGTATGTGTCATTATAATCTAAATATCTGGTCATAGATCCATTAATAAAAGTAGCAGTTTCAGCTGACGCATAGGTATCTGTAAAATAAATTCTAGAATTTAATGGACCTTTTGAAGGCAATAAAGAATCTTTTTCTATCTTTACAGGCTGTGAATCTTTGGATCCAAAAGACACTATTATAGAGTCAGCAATTCTCTTTTTTATTTCTTCAATGCTTTTTTCATCTAGCTTATTTTCTAATAATTCTTTAGAATAGTCATATATTTTTTTAACTATTTTATCCATATCAAACATTATTATTAAACTCGTATATTTACCTTATGTTAATATTTTATCTAGATCTCTCTTATAGATTCATTTTAGTTGACATCAAAAAGATGTTAGAAAATAATATATAATAGTTTGTCTCTATATTTTTATCAATAAAAGTAGGAGTTTTTGAATATGGCAACTATTAAATTATATAAAATCCAAATGCCACTGTTAAGCTCATTCACCACAAGTTTCGACACAACAGTGAACAAAATAGCACTCATCTTTGAATTATCCGATTCTAACATAAAAGCATACTCTGAATGTGTAACCGATGAAAACCCGTATTATAGTTATGAAGATAATTTTACTGCTCTGCATATAATAAAAGATCACCTCTTAAAACTCATATCTGACATTCCAGAGCCTGAAATATTTATAAAACGAGCTAATAAGATAAAGGGGCATAATATGGCCAAGGCAGCGATAGAGATGTTGCTCTGGGACTATAAGACTAAAAAAGAAAAAGTTCCATTGTACCAGAGGCTCTACAAATCTAAAAATTATGCAGAAATCGGCATTTCTATTGGTATAGATGATCCTGCCTTGATGTTGAACAATGTAGAAAATGCATTAAAGGCGGGATATAAAAGAATCAAAGTAAAAATAGCACATGGAAAAGAGCTTAGCATTTTAAATGCAATAAGAGATACATACCCCGAGATACCTCTAAGCGCTGATGCAAACGCAGATTATACTCTTTCTGATTTAGATCTACTAAAGCGTCTGGATCGATTTAATCTGCTGTATCTTGAGCAACCACTTTCTCATGATGATATCATAGATCACGCTATACTCAAAAAGAATATTAGCACACCAATTTGCCTTGATGAGTCTATAACCAGTTATGAAAATGCAGTCAAGGCATTTGAAGTAGGTGCAACGGATATAATAAATATCAAACCAGGACGCGTTGGAGGACTTTACAACTCTATCCTTATAGCAAAAACAGCTAGAGAGCACGATGGCCATGCTTGGGTTGGTGGTATGTTAGAAACAGGAATTGGGCGCGCATTTAATATTGCATTAGCTTCAACTGAGCTAATTGATTATCCTGGTGATACATCTCCCAACAGCAGATATTTTTCTAGAGATATCGTTGTTAATCCATTTAAGATGGAAAATGGTAGAATATACCCATACAACGAACCTGGTATAGGTATAAAAATAGATACAGATCAACTTAACAACGTCACTGTATTCTCTGAATATTTGTTACAGAAATAAAGAGTTAAAGAACAATCTAAAAAATGTAGCATTCGTATAGTAGCATTATTTAGTTTCTGTACAAAGTTTTATTTTTGTTAGAAGAATGAGTATTAAAAATTTAGAACCTATATCCTTTAATGGAGCCTGTCAACTCTTCGTTGATAGGCAAAGATATAACTGTGTTTTTACCTTCAAAATGAAAATGACGACGGTACCGTAATCTGTGTTACTGCCATCCAAAGAGTAAGTAAAATTTTCAACGAAGAACTGACACCCCCTTTAATGAAAAATTAAATATAGTAATTTGAGTATTTACCTCTAAGGATCTAATATGGGACTCAGTAAAAAAGATTTGAACAGAAAGAGAAAAAATTTAGAGAACAAGATATCTGAACTAGAAGAAAAAGCTAAAAAGAATCCGCTGGATAAGAAAATAAAGGAAGAGCTAGAGGACTTAAAGAAAAAACTGGAAAAGGAAAAATAGACTCTGAAACATTGAATCTATTCAGCGCGTGATCATTATATTATTTAATGGTATTTTATTTTAAATAATACTCTTTATATTTTAAAATATATTTAATTTTTCCAGACTAATCTACAAATTCAAAATCTACTTTTTCTTCCAGATTATTTCTTACAGCCCTGGAGACAAAACAATATTTTTGTGCGAGCTCTATTGCTCTTGGAATTTTCTCTTTATCCTCAGGATTCACCTTTAAAACTATATGTACATGTATCGATTCAAATCTGAAACCTTTTTCAGGTGAAGGTGCCAGTACTGCATCTACTTTACTGTTCCATTTGTATAAATGAATGTTCATTCGATCCTTAAATTCTAAAAAAGTGGTCAATAAGCAAGAAGCCAGAATACCGGGCATAAGTTCTTCAGGAGTCAATTTATCAGCCGGGCCGTTAAATTCAGGTGGAGAATCTACTTCCAGATGAAAATCTTTTATGTTTAGCATTGTTCTTCGATCTTCTATCCATTCAACTTCGGCATTGTATTTATACATAATCTTCCAGCAATGATACAGAGTATAAAAAAATTATGCAAAAACATTCTGTAAAAAACTTGAAATTCTACCTAAAAGACTAAGTTATATGTAATATCCTTCTACTGTATCCTTTATAAAATAGGCAAGATTTTTCAAAGTGAGAAAATTTGAGGTCTCGGCATGTAAATATAATAAACAATGTCTGTTGCAATGATTCATGACATTTCTAGCAGTTTCTGCCTCTTTGCTGCTAAGTATCTCTTCAAGATCAGTCTCCACGATATTTCCTATTTTTTTACCTATAACACTGCAAGGATATACTATATCTCCATTGGCTTCGATCATCAGGCCATAAGAGTGACATGTATAGTCTGAAACAATTGCGTCAATAAACGCCATGCTGGTCACAATATGACCTTTGAACTCTTTTTTAAGATCCAACAGCACATCATGAATCTCTTTTGCATCGGGTGTAACATATTCCATATTTTCAAATGTAACTGCGGGCATAATCAGTATTCTTGCATTTGCGGCAACTACTTTTTCTACTTTTTCTCTGAGTTTATGTACGTCATTTTTAGTTACGACGGTCTGAACAGTTACTTTAATTTGATCTGTATAATTTTTCAATTTATCTAATAAATAAAGGTTCCCATGCCCTTCATCTATTGAAATATGCAGAAAATCAAGATACTTTGCAAATTCGTTAACAGGTGCCTTATCTAACAATAGTCCATTTGTGGTCATAAATAAATAAAAAGATCTATCACTAGCGTATTTTATCAGATCTAGAATATCTTTTCTCAATAGTGGTTCTCCACCTTCTAGCGATAAAACTGTAACAGTAGAATCTGCAAGCCTGTCAATTACTTTATACGCCTGTTCTGTGTTTAACGGTTTTACAGGATTGTTCCAAACGTTACAAAAACTGCACTGCAAATTACAGTTGTGCAATACTTTGTAGGAACCGTATACTGGTCTTTCAAAGTCTCTGCCAGATAGCCTGCCAGAAAACCATTTTAAAGCCCTAATCTGTTTAGGATAACTCATTAAGTTGTTGAATATAGATTAGATATTAAAATTTTTGTATTTGAGATAATGCCTGACTAGTTGTCGCAAAAAGCCGGCCTGAAAATTTACTACTCAGGCAACCTCCATATTCGG
>JAVRLB010000046.1:0-10520 GCA_031961865.1 Thermoplasmatota archaeon
TTAAAAAAAATTATATAGTAGTAATATATTGGGTTGATCTGTTTAATATGACATTTCATGAAGCAGTAGTTAGAAAACTAAATAAAAAAATATGTATGAACTGTTACGCTAAAAATCCGATGAGCGCTACGAGATGTAGAAGATGCGGTTATACTCATCTCAGACCTAAAGCAAAAGAGAAAAGAGGAGCATAAAACTATAAAGTAACTTTTTTAAGTTGCTCCAAAACATAAGCTCTAACTTTTTTTGGCTCTTTGAAATCATATACTATCTTTCCATTTTCTAGTATTGGCACCAGTGCATTTTTCATGACTCCACCACAACTGCATTTTTCTGTTCTACTTCCCTCTTTTAACACGCTGAATTCCAGGCAATCTTCACATCGGTATACTTCTTTTTTGCCACCATATTTTCCTTTTTTAGCCAGTGGCACTCCTTCCACTGATACAATATCCATTGAAAAATCAATAGTTTGTGCACTTGATATTGAGGTACCGATTCCAAATCCATCCACTCCAGCTTCTAGTAGCGGTTTTATATCGTCTTCGCTTATTCCACCAGATACATAAATCTTTATATTCTTGTATCCGCGAATGTCTAGCTCCCATCTCACTTCTCTCACAATCTTCGCCATATCTCCTTTCCTAGATCTTGGAGTGTCTAGCCTCACACCAGAAAGATCCTTGATTGTCTCTGCTGCATGAATTGCGCTCCATTTCTCGTCACCAAAAGTATCTATTAATGCTATTCTCTGTACATCTCTAGAAATATTTTCATCAAATTTTTCCCATGCTTCTTTCTCACCAACTGTTAGTATCAGCGCATGGGGCATAGTTCCTGTAGGCTCAATATGCAACATCTTTGCTCCAATAACACTCGAAACTGCATCACAACCGCCCAGAAATGCATAGTGATCTATCATTGGTGCCAGTACCGGATGCATTCTCCGTACTCCAAATGAGATCAGGTTCTTATCACCAATCCTATATTTGAACCTTGCAGTTTTGGTTGCTATTCCAGATGCCTGACATATCAAGCCGAGTATTGCTGTTTCGTAAATAGAAAACTCCTTGTAATCTCCTTCTATAATCATAACCGGAACCGGTATCCTGTTTTTATCTGATTCTCTAAATATCGTCCCCTCAGGCAACGAATATATGTCTATATTATGCCCTTCCATCAACTTTGCAACCTCTTCTATGCCAGCAAAAACAAGCCATGGATATGGTGCATTCTGTATTGTTACCTCTGCTACTACCCTCTTCTTTATATGTTCTTCTTCAAGTATTTTCCTAGTTCTGATAAAATAAATATCTGTAGTGTTTCCTTCTAGTATATCTTTCTCCTTTGCTAAAAAAAATTTCATGATCACATCACTCCAATATAATTCAAATCTACAATCTCCGCTCCATAATTCTTTTTCATATATTCTAGAGCATATTCTTTGGTTTTTTCATCAATACTTTCTGTGCATTCTCTGCATATTATTATAGTGTACCCAAGATAAAAAGCATTTGCAGCAGTGTTCAAAATACATATATCTGTGGATACTCCAGCAAAAATTATTTTGTCAATATTTGAGGATTTCAGCACTTGATCAAGATCTGTATTAAAAAAACCGTTGTAAGTACCCTTCTTTATTATTACATCTCCATAATCTGGTGTCAGGTCTGATATAATCTCAGATCCTTTGCTTCCCTCCATCGCATGCTCTCCCCAGATCTTTATTTCTGGATCTGTATGCTTGTGATAATCTTGAAGATATATAACTTTCCATGATTTGCTATAAGCAATTTTCTTTAATTTCAAGATGTCAGGTATAATTTTCTGTACTCGCTCGTTTCCAAACCTCGTAAATACAAAATCATTTATCATATCCGTTATCAATAAAGCATACATAGCAATTACACATATCTATTCAATCTATTAAAAAATTGTGATAAGAAATGACTCGTTTAGTGCTTGAGACCTGATTTTATTCAAAGGAGGTGATCCATCCGCAGGTTCCCCTACGGATACCTTGTTATGACTTAACCCTCCTCGCCAACCTTAGATTCGAAATTACCCAGAGGATAATCGCTCATCTAAAACTAACTCGGATGGTTTGACAGGCGGTGTGTGCAAAGAGCAGGGGCATATTCACCGCGGGCTGTTGAACCGCGATTACTACGGAATCCAGCTTCATGAGGGCGAGTTACAGCCCTCAATCCGAACTATGAACAGGTTTCGGGATTACCTTCTTCTTTCGAAGTCGAAACCCATTGTCCTGTCCTTTGTAGCGCGCGTGTAGCCCTAAGGATTCGGGGCATACTGACCTACCGTCGACCCCTCCTTCCTCTTTCTTAGCGAAAGCGGTCTCCCTATTGTGCATCCATCGCTGAGATGAATTAGCAAATAAGGACGGGGGTCTCGCTCGTTATCACACTTAAGTGAATGCCCTACGGTACGAGCTGACGATGGCCATGCACCACCTCTCCAGCTACTTTTTCGAGTAAGATCGTCAGTCTGACTCACATATGCTGGTCGCCTCAGGTGAGTTTTCCGGCGTTGAATCCAATTAAACCGCACGCATCCTCCCGTTGCGGTGCTCTCCCGCCAATTCCTTTAAGTTTCAACCTTGCGGCCGTACTCCCCAAGCGGCCCGCTTAACACCTTCGCTCCGGCACAGCATGCTCACGAAGAACAAGCCACACCAAGCGGGCAGCGTTTACAGCTAGGACTACCCGGGTATCTAATCCGGTTTGCTCCCCTAGCCTTCGTTCCTCACCGTCAGAGCCGTTCTAGTCAGACGCTTTCGCCACAGGTGGTCCCTTCGGGATTACGGGATTTTACTCCTACCTCGAAAGTACCTCTGACCTCTCCCGGTCTCTAGCTTTGCAGTCTCCCTGAAATTCGAACCGTTAAGCGACTCGATTTACCCAAGGATTTACAAAGCCGGCTACAAACGCTTTAGGCTCAATAATAGCGGCTACCACTCGAGCTGCGGGTATTACCGCGGCGGCTGGCACCCGTCTTGCCCAGCTCTTATTCCCCAAGCTTTTTAGGCTTGAGAAAAGCCTTTTCAAAAAAGAAAAGGCACTCGGGTTTCCCACGTCGCGCTTTCGCGCAGTGCGTAGGTTTCGCGCCTGCTGCGCCCCGTAGGGCCTGGACTCGTGTCTCAGAGTCCATCTCCGGGCTCCACCTCTCAGTGCCCGTACCCGTCATAGGCTAGGTGGTCCGTTACACCGCCTACAACCATGATAGGCCGCAGACTCATCCTTGGGCGCTTTGCGCTTTCAACATTCAAGCATTCAGTCATAGAATGTCTATGGCTCATTAGCCTCAGTTTCCCGAGGTTATTCTCCACCCAAGGGTAGATTATCCACGTGTTACTGAGCCGTATGCCGGTGTCTTGCGACCCCGTGACTCGCATGGCTTAGTCGAAACCCGATAGCAGTAGCCTCCGGCAGGATCAACCGGTGTTACTTTTAATCAATTAATGTTAGGGAATATGTCAGGCCTCAAGTTTCACTCTTGTCATTTCTTGTCAGATCTAAGAGCTCCTTAGTTTTTCTTAAATCTCCATGTCTGTACGCGAACCTGGAAACTTATATCATTCATAGACTGCATCTAATTGCATTCTCATGATATTAACCGATTAGTTCGCAATTGGGTAAAACTACCTAATAATGAAGTAGTATTTATCTATTTCGGATATAGATTTCGATCCTTTAAATAGTGGTCTGCCATTGAAAAATATGCTTTTGCGTTTATGCTCTCAAAAATAGTCTCTGCTCTTACAAGATAGCTATCCTCATGCTCATATTTCAATTTTAAAAATCCATACCACAAATATAATTTACCCTTCTCTAATTTTAGGCTGTATAAATCTAAGAAATTTTCCAGGTCCCTGAACATTAATAATGCCTTATCTCTATCTTTCAGATATGTTGCACAAACTTTAATTCTTTTGATATCTATTATATCCAGCCCTGACAATTTATTCAAATTATCAATCTTATCAAATATTTCAAGACATTTTTCTTCATTTCCTGAAAACATTTCAGAAGAAAATTGGTAGGTTAATGACAAGAGCAAATCTATATTCGTTTTTGCTTTGCCCTCCATTTTTTTACTGCTTTTTAAACTGCCTTTAAGATCAAGCTCTAAAAAGCGAATAATTGTATCAGTCATTAAAATCTCAATCTCTGCTTTTTCAGATATTGTGCTTTTAATTATTTCATTTAATTTTTTAATTTCTCTTTTATCAACCTTGCCATTGATCAAAAAGTAAATAAGCTGTATTTCATACTGCATTTCATAAAATGAGTATTTATCTCCCATTTTATCATACATATCTGCAGATTTTTTATAATCGTTTATAGCTTCTTCTAACTCTCCTCTTAATGTATCGTACCAGCCAAATAATGAATACACCAAGGATAAAATATGTGCATTGCTCATGATTTCTGCTCTATTTTTGGCCTCTCGTAAATATTTTAATGCTATTGATAATTTAGATACCTGAAAATTTAGCTCTGCAAGGTTGTAATATATGGTGACCAGCATAGTTTCATCGCCTAATATATCTGTATAGTAAGCTGCTTTTTCATAATATTCAATCGCAGTGGCAGAATATCCAGTATCTGCGTATATATTTGCTATGTTATTGTACACTTTTGACAGCCCTTCTGGATTGTTGATGTTATTGTAAATGGCAAGTGCTTGCTCATAATTTTTTCTGGCCAGATCCAGATTACTTACACTATATTCTATATTTCCAATATATCTGTAACTATCCGCTAAAAGCTTATTATCTTTAATTTTTTCTGCAATCTTGAAAGCAGACGCTATATACTGCCTTGCTTTTGTGATATCATTTTTTAGCCAAGAAATATTATAGAGACCAAAATAAACTCTTATTTTCAATTTTTCATCTGTTAAAACATTTTCTAGCTTCGTGTAATATTGAATTGCTGTATCATAATCTCCTAGTGCAGTATAAGAATCAGCAAGCTCAATTTCTATCTCGTTAACTAAATTTTCAGGTGCATATTTTTTGCTGTTTTCTAAATATTCAATGCTCTTTTTATAGTCCCCTAAAAAACGATATACTGCCCCTATATACATTAACAATTCAGGGTCTTTATTATCTGATTGTGATTCTGCTTTCAATAATTCGTTAAGTGCAGTTTCATATCGCCCCAATCTCATCAATATCAATCCTGCATCTTTCAGATACCTTGCTGCTTTATCATTTATATGCGCCAGATAATATTGATCAGATATTAAAATTATATCTCCACCCTCCCTTTCCAATAGCTCTGCATACTTTTTATGCATCTCTTTTC
Organism: Thermoplasmatota archaeon; assembly: GCA_031961865.1. GTDB lineage: Archaea > Thermoplasmatota > Thermoplasmata > Thermoplasmatales > ARK-15 > JAVRLB01. The sequence continues at coordinate 5,331 of JAVRLB010000046.1, forward strand.
TTTCTTCTAAAGATATGGATTCATAGATTTGTTTTTTTAGATCATTCGAAACAATTTTAAAATATTCGTGATCTTCAATTACTATCCCAGAGTATATAAGGTAATCAAGGATCTCAGATAACTTCATTTCATCAAACTCTGTCATGTACATTAAAACATCGAACTTTGCATTATTATCCAGAATTACAATGCTGTTTAATACTTTTCTTTGCTCTGAATTGAGCTTTTCTGTTCTGTTTTTTATAGTCTCATCTAATATATCAAATATATTATTCTTAAAATAATGTCCTATCCATACCTTTTCAGGGCCTAAGTTTCCATTCTTTTCTCCCTCTTTTAAAACCTGGAGTATTTTAGCTGGATAACCACCGCTATCTCTATATATATAGTCCGCTATATAATTTGGAATGGTGTATCCCTGCTCTTTTAGCATATTTTTCATTTCTTCTTTAGTTAAAGGCTCTATCTTCAGCTCTACCAGATTTGAACTTGTTTTTAAAAGATTGTATATATTCTCAAAATATTTGTTTTTTATAATATCTGTTATTGTAGCAACTAGCATAATATTTTTATTTTTAATAAATTGTGAAACTTTTAAAAATAAAGATAAAGAACATATTTCACAGGCATCCAGGTCATCTAAGCCTATAAATACGGGTTTTGCATTGCTTAAAATAGTTAAATTTTCTGTTAACCTTAAAAACAATTTTTCTGACCCTGAAAAACTTTCTGTACTGCTTATCATAAAAGATACTATACCACTATTTGAAATTGAACTTAATTGCTTCCTTGACTGCTCCATAATCTTTGAAAATATTAATAGTTTTGATTCTTCTACCCGTTCTTTCATACATATAACATCTTTTGCTTGAAGGATCTTCATCACTTCATCTAGTATATATGATTTACCAGATCCCTCTTTACCATAAACTAATAATACAATCCCATAATCGGTTTTTACTTCATCGAATATTGTTAGTATCTTCGAGATCTCTTTTCTGAATGTCATTTAATAATTCAACAAATATACAAAAAGTATATATATATTCCGTTTTTCTATATTATCATAACTCATGCTTTTAACGCTTCACAAAATTAAATAATGCGCTCTAGCTACTCGCTAATCTATAAATCTGAAACACAGAATGACGATTATTTAATAAAAAAATGTACAATCAAAAATAACATAAAAAAAGATAGTATTGCAAATAAAATCATGGATACTATTGAAAATACGATAGGTTTAGAGTTTATAAATCTTCTTTTATTTACCCCTACGCTGTACAGCCCGTATGAAAGTGCCTGGGTACTTGAGAGAGGAAAGGAAAAAACTGTTGCGGTTTCTACTAACAGTGTTTGAACAATCTGCGCTTTTAGAGCAGCTGAGTATTTGAGCATGTATGAAGATTCCACCACTTTCCTGATCGTTAAGGTCCCGAGCAAAAAACCACCAGCAACGGTGCTGATCAAAATAGGATAGTAATACTGGCCACCAGATATCGCGTAAATGAAGCCGAGAGTATTAGATCCCCATGCAAACGCCGCAAAAAATGAAAGTATGACTGTCAAGATTTTGAACATGTAAATCTTGTTCCACAGATCTTTTATTTTATCAAAAACCAGTACTCTAACCAGTCCTATGCTAACAAAAAATGTTGCAATCCAGAACAGTATCAAAGCTGTTAAAAATAGGTAGTTAATCTTTGTACTCAACGCAAACGATGCTCCTAAAAACACGAAAGTGGTCACTATATTAAGAGACAATGGATACCTGAATATTGTAGATAATATAAACATGAATATAATGATCTCAAAACCAAGTATAATAATAGGATCTGGCATATTTGAGTAAAGTGCAGATTTTATATGTATCATATATTTCCCCTGCAAAACAAAGCCAGCCACTCCGCCCATCACACCGATCAATATAGCACTGTTCTTTTTCAATATTCTGCTTCCTATCAGCGGTCCTGCAGCTATGATCATATTATTTCCAGCAACTAAAAATGTGATAAGGAGTATCAGGGTTAATAATAGATAGTTCAAGAGCTCACCGCTACCAAAAACTGAAGTATCAGATCAGCAATATCTTCACACGAATCCAGGATATTATCGAGCCCCTGTATCAATTTTTCAAGATGATTGAAACAAAACCAGTCAGTTTCGTTTGCATAGATTGTATCAAATGCCTTCTCTTTGATCTCATCGCCTCTGTTCTCCAGATTTTCAATTATTTTGCGCTTATTCTTGATCGTTTCTAATGTCAGCTTCTTTGCATTAAATATATCATATATTTCTTCCATCGCTTTGAATATAAGCAGAATAATTTCGTTTAGCTCGCTCATGCAAATGCATGCTTTGTCTTTTCTCTGTCTCGCCCGATATAGCTCTTTAGCCAGATACCTAGTATAATCAAGTATATCATCCGTTTTAGTGATCAACATCGTCACGCTGTTCAGAACGGTTGGAGATATATTTCCGTCAAGAACCCATAAAGACAAAGCATAAGATAGCACATTTCCTTCATTCTCAAGTTCTACAATTTTTTTAAAATCAGTGAGCTCATGTTCATTTATCATCTTTTGCAGTTCTTCAACTGCAATTTTAGATGATTGTATTGACGAGCCCAGTTTCTCGAATAGATACTGTTCTCCCTGTTTGATGTTTAAGAAAGACATACACAGAGAGATATTCGAATCTATTAAATAACATTTATTATTTATCTGCATTATGATCGAATACAGAGAAATACACAGTACCGACGATCCGGACTTTAAAGATGCAATTAAAGTATACAATGAGGGTTTTATAGAGCAAAAGGAGATTTACATAGATCCAATAGTGTTTACATGGATGCTGAATAATGATAGAAATGATATTATATCGCATATTGCAGTATTGAAGTCAGAGAGAGTAATAGGCATGACTTCATTTAGCAGCATGCCTTCTGGTGCTATTGGATGGTATATTACGATAATAAAAGAAGAACGAAAAAAAGGGTATGCATCACTGTTATTAAAAAATATAAAAGATACTATCATAAAAGATGCAGATTCTAAAAACTGGCATGAAAAATATCTGTTTGCAGAATTTGAGCAAGATAAAGCAGAGCTCTGGGGAAATAAGGGTTTTACGGTACTGCCTGTCCGTTATTATCAGCCTCCATTGCTCGGCAAAGGAGATTGGGTGCCCCTGTTGCTAGGTGCCATGCCTGTAAAATCTAATACTATCACGGGCGCAGAAATATTAAAATTTGTCAGTGATCTCTATATGAAGATGTACCAGGTTCCAGAAGTAAATAAGAGTGATTATTTTAAAAATATCAAGGAAGACTGCGAATTTTTGAATATGAAATTATAAGCTTTACCGACCTATATATTTATAGTGAATATGATACGCTATATTTTGTATACTATCTCTTTGAAGAGCTATCAATCTCAATGATCCCGGTTATTCACTAATTTTATTCAATGAGCTATAAACGAGAGATATTTGAATCTTGTTTAAACTCCAGAAATTTCGCTTATTGCAAATGCATATGCACTATATGCCTTTTTTAAGGTATAGTTATTATAAACAATACCCAGATGCGTTATAGAATTGTCATCTAACATGTAAACGCAGAACCCTGATACTCTGTACTTTGATGCAATAGCTAACATATATCCAATGCTGTTAGCCTGCGCGTTCTCTCCAAAAAGCAGCGAATCCACCCCAAACTCAGAGATCCAGAACTCTCTTCCATGATTTGATAAAGATATGTTATAGTACGTATAAAATGCATTAAAATCCGATTTCTGTATAGGATAAATATCTATGCCCACAGCATTTATGGGAACTGTCACATTTTCAAGAGCTGTAAATAGAGAAGGTCCTTGCGAATTTACCGCTACCTCAATCAGCACTTTCGTTGCCGGAGACTCTTCATGGATCTTTTTTGCAGTGTAAGAGATGATAGGTATCCATACGCTGGTGGGTTCTGCCTTGCCCAGATCCTGCTGCAACTGTCCGTTAGGTTCAAAAAACGGAAATATGTAACTTGGATGGTAGATATCTGCTAGCAACATTGATTCATAAAAAATAGTGCTGTTCAACTGATTTAGTGAAGGATGCACATTTGCCCAGCTCGAGTTTCCGAATGGCGCCAGTATTATTTTCGTGTTGTTTTGCTCAAACCATGATATAGCAGTTGATAAATCTGCAAATCCGGCACTGTTATTGAGCAGTTCCGTTGTTATATCAAACCTGACGTAACTGATATTTGCGCTTTTTACCAGTTTTATCTCTTCCTGCACTTCAGTTTCCCAGTTTGAGGGAGGCGCTGCAACATCGCTAAAAGAGCTCGCTACTGCTGCGAAACTCATGTTCAGGTTTTGGGCGTAAGAATCATTAACATAATTAGGCAGAGAATTGAGTGATTGAACATCGCTGTTGGCAATGGGAATAAATATTAACATAAACACTATAAAATAGATGGCAAACATGCGTGTAGATGCGTATCCAAACCTTTTAATGCCGTATATCAACAGTCCCCCTCTTTTAGATGCTTGCTCAAACGGCATTTTATATGGAGCTAAAAGAGGTGGCAATAAAAATAGTGGGAAATACATAGATACCCATGAAAAATTATAATACTGAAATAATGCATTGTCAAATAATAGTGCGTGAAATATAGGGTATATACTCACACCTGATCCTGCAAAGTACCATGGTATTAGTGTTAAAATACCAAATAGATTGTATAATACAATCAAAAGTTCACTAATATTAATCTTCTCATCTTTTTTAGAATATATGTATACAAAATAAAGTATTGCTAACAAATATGCAATTAAATATGTTGTTTTTAATACACTGCTCGAAAATCCCAAAAATAAGATAGTAACAAATGTAACTATTGCGCCTATTATTACAAACAATGTCGATAATACTGCAGATCTGGAACTGTTTTTATATATGTAAAATACGTGATTTAAAACCACTCCTAGGTTCCATGCAAAAAATAAAAGCACTATAAATACATAACCTGCTAATGAAAACAAAGTACTGGTAGAAAGATAAGAGAAATAAACATAACTTATAAACAAAAATATCAAGAGAACAGTTATTGTATATTTCAATATTTTTAAAGTATCTCTATTCACGAATGATATATATCAAATTCACTAATAATAAAGCTTTGCTTAAACG
>JAVRLB010000047.1:0-10021 GCA_031961865.1 Thermoplasmatota archaeon
TATCTAAATATGAAAATAAGAATTTTTAGAGGAGTATTTCACTGATATTTTTCTCTGTTATATGTAATAATATCATTAATAAATGAAGCAATACCAAAAAAGGCAAATATGAAACTTATTAAAAATAAAAAGTCAGCCAAGATATCTATAATACTGGACTTAACTGTTATAGTTAAAAATATTGCAATTATCGCGATAACAATACCAATTATTAATAGCGTGAGAGAATGTAAAAATATAATTAGAAATTCTTTTTTCTTCTTCATGATATTGTTCATAACACACTTCATTATTTAATTTTTACTTTTTGATAATTCAAAGGAATTGAAAACAAACGATCTGGGATTGTGATCTAGCACTTTGTAATGAATATGAATGCAGAATAAACACAATACAAAAAGATTGCTAAAAGTAGCTTGATTTGAGATTTTTATGGAGAAATCACAGCATCCTTTTTGAGAACGTCAATTCAAATTTTATGAGCATTAAAGCAATATTGAGTAAACCTTAAATATCAGTTATGAATATATATTCATAACTATAAGAGGTGATAAAAATGCCGTATGGTGATGGAACTGGACCATGGTGGGGTTATGGCCCTAGATCTGGCAGAAGAGCGGGATTTTGTGCAGGGTACCCAGTGCCTGGCTATTTAAATAATGCAGTACCTAGATATGGTTATGGATTTAGAGGCCGTTTTTATAGCCCGTATGTAAGAGTGCCTTATGGATATGAATATTTCCCCGAGAGCACGGTTGCAAATCTGAGCAAGGAAGAGCAAAAGAGAATTTTGGAAGAAGAGCTGAAAGAGTTAGAAGAAGAGAAAAAAGCAATAGAAAAAAGATTGAAAGATATCCAGTGATTCCTAATGCCAAGACCGAGAAGATTCAGGCAAGTAAATAGATTGCCTGGCACAGATTATTTCGTTCCGGCAAATATGAATAGCTCGGAGATGAACGAGATAATAATATCTGTGGAAGAGTATGAAGCTATAAGGCTTAAAGATCTGATGCAGATGGAGCAGACAGAAGCAGCAGCGTTGATGGGAATATCTCAGGCAACGTTTCATAGATTGCTATCAGAAGCAAGAAGGAAGGTAGCGGAGGCAATAGTGAACGGAAAGGCAATACGAATATATGGCGGAACTTATAAAATGAAGGGCAATCCTTAACTACCCGCAAAAATTTTTTTCAATCTTTCCATTTTTTTGTCAAGCATCTCTTTTTTTGCAATGTCATGTCTCATATATATGTTTCCACTTACAAATTTAGCAGCATCTTCAACGATTTTTTCAGCTTGAAATATATTATCAGCAATGCCCACCAACGCCAGAGATCTTGAGCTGGTGGTATAGACAGTTTTATCTTTCTCATTTACTGCTGCATAATACAATAATGCACCTGATCTTTCAATTGCCTGGTAATCAATATGAATGGGCTCGCCAATGGCAGGTTTTGTACCATATCCTTTTGGCACTATGTATTTTACAACCGTTGCTTTTTTCTCAAATTCTACTGTTAGCTGATCGAGCGTGCCATCTATTATGGCTCTTAATATAGTTACCATATCTGTCTTTAATATTGAAAGCACATTGATAGACTCTGGATCTGCAAACCTCGCATTTATTTCTATAACCTTGGGTCCATCCTTTGTGATCATAAACTGGCCATACAATATACCTTTAAACTCTGCATGCTCTGTTTTTAATGCTTTTGCAATGCTGTACATTATCTTCTTTGCAAGCTCATAATCTTTGATGCTGATAAACGGAAGTAAGTGATCTGGCATGGAATAAGAGCCCATTCCCCCCGTATTTGGGCCCTGATCATTTTCATACGCTCTCTTAAAATCCTGGACAATGGGCATAAACGCAAGATTGGTACCGTCACAAAACGCCTGCAATGAAAACTCTTCACCTTTTACCAGCTCTTCAAGAAGAATATTTGAAGTGCCTCCAATCTTGTTCAAAAAAATTTCTTTTGCATAATCAATTGCCTCATTTACAGTGTTAAAATCCTCACCCATCACTTTAACGCCCTTCCCGCCAGTAAGACCTTCAGGCTTGATTACAAACCCTTTTTTGTAATCTTTTAAAAATTCTACTAATGGTTCTACAGAGTCAAAAACCTTGAAATCTATGTTTCCCTCAATTTTATATTTTTGCATTAAATTACGCATAAATATCTTTGAGGTTTCTATTCTTGCAGCGCTCGCGGTTGGTGATGCACATTTTATTCCTGCAGCTTCGAGCCTGTCAACAATTCCCGCTTCTAATACAGGGTCTGGCCCTATTATCGCCATGTCTATTTTCTTACTGACAGCCCAGCTGCTAATCTGTTCTGTGTCTTTCTCATCAATTAAAATAAAATCAGTGCTCAGTTTCGCAATCCCAGGATTCCTGTTCTTCATGGCAGTGTATAGATTGCAAGAGCTGCGCTTTAGAGCACTGGCAATAGCATGCTCTCTTCCTCCTCCTCCTACAAGCAATATGTTCATTTGATCACCAAATTTAGTTTCTTAGAAAGATATTCTTTGATCTCATCTTTGCTTTTTGCGTCTATTCCAAAGTAAGATCCAAAATATTTTGTAGTATTGATATCAAATGTCTTTCCACTCCTCTTTAAATAAATCAGGTTTTTTGATTTTAACATGTCGATATGCTCATACACTTTTTCTCCGATCATCTCCCTGAGTTTGCTCTGCTTAATAGGCTGGTAATATGATATTACAGCCAGGGTCTTAAGTACATCCTCATCCAGCTCCGGTTTCCCAACTTTATATCCAAACTCCAGATAATCCGATTTGAGCTGCATTACATAGCTGTTTTTTACCTTTGTTATCTCTATTGCAGATTCTCTCTGTTCATAATCTTTGATCAAGCTTTTCAGCTCTTTTCTGGCAATTTTCAGGTCCAGTCCAGACAGTTGAACAAGATCTGACAACTTTAACGGATTCTCAGATGCAAACAATAACGCTTCTATAACCTGTTTTGTGTTCATATGCATACAAATATAAAAAAATATAATTTAAACCTTTTGCTATTTAGTGCGGTTAGAGAGGAAAATATATAATGTAAATGAAACGATGAATGAAACAAAGTAACTGATATCGATACCACCAAGGCTCACAGAAATTGGACCTTCAAAATATGGCGCTTGGTTCATAAATGGTACGCTGATTGCCAGCCCCACCAAAAATGATGCAAAGGCCTTTGCAGATAACCCTTTTTTTACAAAGAAAAAATCAGCAATCAATACCCCTGCCCAAGGCATGATCCAGTAATCTATAATGTACAGAAATGTTTCGTAATAGCTGAAAAACCGGTTGTATGCGATAAGCGCTAAAATTATGCCTACTATTCCTGCCATGATCAGTAGATATACCCTGTTACTTTTTTTCAAAACTGAGTTTAATGAGAGAGCATTAGAATATATATTTATAGAGTTGGTGCCTATGCCCCCAAGAACCAGGGCGATAATCATCAGCACTCCAAGCTGCCTGGACAAACCGTAAGCAGCGTTCATCGAATTAAGATTTCCGGTTTTTATGGCGATGTATAGCCCTAGAATTTCAAGCCAGATGGTAGATATAAATGCTCCTGCAAAAGTGAATAAAAACACCTTTTTTCTTTCTTTTTTATAAGGCAGATACCTTGAATAGTCCGATGCATATGGTGCCCATGACCCGATATATGAAAAAGAGGTTGCTATTACTATCCCGAACATGGCTATGCTGAATACTGGAGAATAATTATACGTATGAGAGCTTAACAAAATTTGAACAGTGATATACAGAAACATAATGCCTAAAAACGCGCTGAATATCTTCTCGATTTTATGAATGTAATCATGTCCATAAATTGCTATTATGATCTGCACTGCCGCGTAAAGTGGCAATATTAATATATACAAAGTTGGCAGGAGTATCAATATTGCAACAGTTCCTAAAATCAGGTTTACAACAAACCAGCCCAGGGTATTAACCCATTGAAGCAGAGATTGTACAAAATTATATCTTTTAAAAGTCTGCTCAGATACCAGCATCTGTGTCTTTCCTCTTTCAGGGCCCATGACACTGAAAACAGACAGCAAAATACCACCGAGAGCAGTGCCTATGATCAGTCCTGCGAGTGACCAGTCGAATGGCAAGTTTAAATATGCAGGCAAAAAACCTAGTGCAAAATCTCCAAGGGTTAAATTTGCAGCAAACCAGAGCGTAAATAAGCTAAAATTCGTACCGTGCCGGTTCTCTGAACTTATCTCTTCAATTCCAGCGTCCTTGGGCATAGTACGAACATGTGTTCGCAATATATAATAATTGTGTTTACGCTTAGCGTAAAACAACATGCAGGATATGAATCTCGTTACTACTTATCACATTAGCAGAGAAACATATAGTTTACATGCGAGGGATGATATTGCTTGATACAGCATTTTAAAAAATGTTGCTTTAATCGTTTCAGTCACTAATCTTGCAGATAAAATCACTGTATTTTTGCTCTGGCACTTTAATGCCAAAGTTTTCAATAGCTTCTCTGATATCTTTTTCATATATTCCAGTCTCAAAATTATAGTTTTTCAGGCTCTTTAATATTATTTTTATGCTAACTTTTAGATTCTGTTGCATTAACTTAGCAGCTTCGTTCCATCTTTTTCCATCATTCAATAATTGGCTGTTTTCTCTGAATTTATTTAAAAATAGTTTTGTATGCTCGTCAATCGAGTCTCTTAACATCAGTGCACCGCAACAAATTTTGTCGGATTCAACAATTTTTTTGTTTTTACCTTTGAGCATTGAATAATAAGGTTCCCATATCGCCAGTGCATTGATCTTGTTATTTTTAAAATTTGAGATCATCTCTTCTGGACTTTCAAAATACTTTATTTTTTCAACATGATAGCCAGAATAGATTCTGGATTTGAGGTCCATGGTAGAGAACATCGTAGATCCTATATCTCCACTCTGCTTATGGTATACGATGCCAGAGCCACCTCTTGCGCATGCTGAGGTTATTACCAGATGGTCATCAACAATATGCAACATAAATCCTGAAACTACCGGTGCAAACGCAATGTCAATCTTTCCAGTTTCTAAGGCTGTCAATTCTTCCAGCCCATTATTGTACAGTAAAAGCTCTATATGCAGATCAGTGAGATCATGCGCAGTTAAATATACAGCTGCATATTCCGATGCCTTTAACACGCCTACTCGTATAGTTTTTGCCCTGTTAATGCTCACTATAACAGTTCTCTCGCTTACTTTCTTCCTGCTGATTAACCCCTCTTTCTCCAGATCCTTTAACAGTTCGGAGAGATATGACCTTGAAATTTTAAGAGCCTGCCACAACTCTCGCTGTGTCGATTCATTTTTAGCCAGAATATCCATTATTTCATCTTTCTTGCTCATGTTACTTTAAAATAATGCATCATTGATACTTAAACCTTGTTTGTAACATGGATAATAATTTTTAAATACAGTTGTAATGATTACAGGGTATGGATAATGATTTTAATGTTAGCAATACGGATGTGATAGTGGTTACAAGCAACTATGTACCAGGATACAGAATAAACAGAATAATAGGACTTACATGGGGCCTGATAGTAAGGAGCAGAGGAGTCGGTGGAAATCTCTCTGCAAGCTTAAAAAGCATTGTTGGCGGAGAAATAAATGCATATACCAAACTGTTGAATGAGTCGAGAATGCAGGCTGTGGAAAGGCTCATAGAGCATGCAAAATCACTGGGAGCAAACGGAGTGATAGACACCAGATTCGATTCTTCAGAAATTGGTGGCGTTATGAACGAAGTGCTTGCATATGGAACTGCAGTGATCATAGAGCCTGAAGGCAGAGCATCGCAACCTGTGAGTCTGAGATAAATATGAAAACTTTAATTTTGCATGGTGGCGCTGGAAATAACTATGAGAACAGCAAGATCCTGGAAGAGTTCGGTAAAATTGCAATAAAAAAAGATAGCCCTTTGGATGCGGTTGTGGAAGCTGTTAGACTGATGGAAGACGACATACATTTTAATGCTGGTACAGGATCGAACATGAGAATTGACGGATCTATACAGATGGATGCATCAGTAGCAACCGAAAAACTGCTCGGGTCCGTGATAAACATTGAAAAAGTAAAGAATCCAGTGTTAGTAGCAAGAGATGTAGCTCTCTACGCACCACATTACATTCTCAGCGGCGATGGAGCTATTGACTTTGCCAGGAAGATGGGTCATGAAAATTATGATCCAAAAACTGAAAAAGCTGAAAAAAGATTGAAAGAGACGCTGGATAAATTGAAACTGGGGAAAGTGGAAGATTATAAAAACATAGATTATTTCAAAAAGATCATAGATACTGTAGGTGCAGTGGCTAGATTCGGCACTGAATTTGCAGGTGCAGTATCCACAGGTGGTACTTCGCTGATGCTAAGAGGAAGGGTTGGAGATGTACCTATCTATGGTGCAGGCATCTATGTTGGTGCAAAAGGGGCGATAGTGAATACTGGCGTGGGAGAGGAAATTGTAAAAAGAGTTCTGGCACATAACATTTATACACAGATTGGCAAACGCCCGATCAAAGAAATATGTAACAACGAAATTTCTGAGTTTGGCACGGTTCCAGTAGGAATAATCGCTGTAACAGAATCTGAAGAGTGCGCAGTATCAAATCAGCAAATGCCATACTCTATCACCAAGATCTGAGCTGGCATTATCCCTATTTTTTTATCTAGAAGTTAATATTACAATTTTTTATTATGAAGTTTTAGTAATAAAACTTTTATATGTAAATGTATTTCTGGCAGTATGCAATATAAATGGACAGTATTAACAAACACAACGCTTGGCGGACTGATGGCATCGATAAACATGACTATTTTGATGATCTCTCTGCCTACGATATTCAGAGGACTGCACATCAATCCTACAGCTCCAGGAGAGTTTACAGTACTTTTGTGGGTATTGATGGGATACAGCATAGTTCTGGCAACATTATTGATTACTTTTGGCAGGTTGTCAGATATGTATGGGCGTACAAGATTATACACTCTCGGTTTTATTATATTTACTATAGGTGCAGTGTTATTATCTCTCATACCAAGTGGAACGGGCAATACAGGAGCATATGCGCTCATTGGTTTAAGAATGGTTCAGGCTGTCGGCGGTGGGTTCTTGATGGTAAACAGCACAGCACTGATAACTGATGCATTTTCATATGAAGAAAGAGGTAAAGCTCTAGGTATAAACCAGATCTCTTTTATTGCAGGATCACTGATCGGATTGGTTATGGGTGGATTATTGGCATCTTATGACTGGCATCTGGTATTTATAGTTAATATCCCATTTGCAGTTGCCGGTACAATATGGTCCATATTCAAGCTGAAAGAAACGTCAGTGAGAAGAAAAAGCTCAATGGATCTTGCTGGAAACCTTCTGATTGGCGTGGGTCTGATACTGATAGCTCTCGGGTTCACATACAGCCTGGTTCCATATGGAAACTCTTCTATGGGATGGGGCAGTCCATGGGTAATCATTTCATTAGTCATTGGATTAGTATTAGTGTCAGTTTTCGTAGTTGTTGAACGCATCGTTAAATCCCCTTTGTTCCATCTGGAACTATTCAAGATTCGAGCATTTGCATTTGGTAACCTGAGCAGTTTTCTGTCTTCATTAGGTAGAGGTGCTGTAATGTTTCTTGTAATAATATGGCTTCAGGGTATATACTTGCCACTGCATGGATACTCTTATGCACAAACTCCGTTCTGGGCTGGTGTGTATATGATGCCCATGATGGTAGGTTTTATAGTATTGGGCCCGATTGGAGGCATTTTAACTGATAAGTATGGAGCAAGAATATTTGCAACTACAGGAATGGTAATCATAGCAATATCTCTGTTTTTACTGACCTTATTACCATATAATTTTAATGTGTGGACCTTTGAAGGTATACTTTTGCTGAATGGAATAGGTAGTGGATTGTTTGCCTCTCCAAATACAACTGCAATAATGAACTCTCTGCCTAACAACATGAGAGGTGTGGGAAGCGGAATGAGGGCAACATTGAACAACATAGCACAAACCATTAGCATGGCATTGTTCTTTTCTATTGCAATAACCATATTTTCTCAAGATTTACCAGGTGCATTATACACTACTGGGATAAATGCAGGATTACCACCTTTATTAGCGAATGCTTTAAAGAGCATTCCTCCATCCGGAGCACTTTTTGCAGCATTTTTGGGCATTAATCCACTGTCTAGCATGTCATTAGCCGGACTGCCTGCGAGCGTGGTTAAAACCTTGACATCTACCACCTTTTTCCCCTCTGCCATAGGTCCTACATTTATGATCGGGCTTAAGGATGCACTGTATATAGCCGCAATACTGACCTTAATAGGTGCAGTATTCTCAGGGCTCAGAGGTGGCAAATATATTCATGAGATCCATGAAAAAAAGGAATTAAAAGTAGCGGAGGCAGCGGATCCTGCTGATGAGAAAGATGATGAAAATGAATGAATTTGATACGTTAATAGAAAAATTTACGTTGGTCAACAAGCTCAGGATCAGGATAATAAAAGAGATAGAAACCTATATTGAAGACATTAATTTTACAGATTATATATTGTTGAAGAAAATAATCCGTGAAAAAAGAGACTTGTCAATGACCGAGATCTCTGAGTTAACTGGCTTTTCAAACACGCTAATAACGTTTACTGTAGACAACCTTGAGAAAAAAGGATTTGTGTTCAGGCAGAAGGGTGGAGATCGAAGAACATATTACATAAAGGTTACTGATAAAGGTTTTACAACCTATAAAAAACTGGAAAATACAGTAGCAGAGGTATTGAACAAAATATTTGAAAGAATAGAACCTGAAGACCTTGAAAAATTAAAAAAGTTGATGTCTGAGCTTAATGGCATAATAGACAAATATGCAGAAATGAAGATCATTTGATATAACTGCATTAAATCTTGGAAAGGCATTAATGCATTAGCTGAAAAGCAGTTCAGCAAAAACATTTTTTTATCTTATCTGTGATTCTAGGAGATCCAACTGATATCACTTTTTTTTCAGAGTTAATTGCCGTGACAGTTGCAAAGTTAATGTAAATGCCATAGCTTTCATCTTCTTTGAGGCCCAGATAATGAGCTACAACAACTCTGATGGGAAATCCGTGGGATATTAGGATCACATTGCCAGAATAACTGTTCATGACACCTAACATTCTATCTTCTATTGCGATCCATGGCTCTAACGCATCTGTCTCATACGTAAACTTTGGCACTTCTGAAATATTTTTTTCATTGAATTTGCCCATTCTTATCTCTCTAAGCCTTTCATCGATAGTAAAATTCAAAGAAAGCTTCTCTGCAATTATTGTTGCGGTTTCTCTTGCCCGAAGTATCGGGCTTGAAACAATAGCATCGATTTTGAGATTCTTTAGCTCATTTGCTATTTTTTGTGCTTGTAAAATACCTTTCTCAGTCAAAGGATACTTATCAAAAAGATCTGAAACGATGTTCATGGCATTGGTGATGCTTTCGCCATGCCTCACCAGAATCACATTATCTATCATTATTAAGTGAAACATTTTTTCACTTATAATCTTTTTTGTTATTATTTAATTTTTGAGCACGAGAAATACCGCAAAAGCTGAGATCATAGAGTACTAAATAAACTAATTGAAACGTTCAGATCAGAATGCAGATAAATCATTTAACAGTTTTTCACAAATAAATTGGGTAATGTGAAAAAACAGAGAATCAATTATGCATGATATATAGCAATTTATCTTTATTATCCTAAGTTTACTCTCTTACTAGATCTTCATCTGTAACTCTATACCGGTTCCTTTTATGGCATTGTGGACATTTAATGGAGAATGAATTTGGGCCATAACGAAAAACTAGACCGGGTATATTTGGATCTGAAAGCGAATTGAACTCATTATAGTTAAAATCGAACTCATTGCCACAGTTAGGACATTTTAAATGGTATTTTTTACTCATTTTATTTTTTCA
>JAVRLB010000048.1:0-9912 GCA_031961865.1 Thermoplasmatota archaeon
TAAACAAAATTATAATATATCTGTGACTAATTCCGTACAACATCTATGAAAATCATATTTACAAAAAAAGAGGTTAGGGATATAATCATTGCTACCTTGGCCCTGACCATTGCATTTAAATTTGCGTTTAGTGGCATATACAATGCAAATGCTTCTCTATTTATTATTTATCTTTTACTATCATTTCTTGCTGTGGTCACAGGATTTGTCGGTCATGAAATGATGCATAAAATCACAGCGTTTCGGTACAACTATTATGCAGAATTTATAAAATGGAATACTGGATTATTTCTTGCGATAGTTACAAGCCTTGTCGGCATAGTATTAGCCGCTCCCGGCGCTACCACCATATACGGTTACGTGGACAAGGACAATAATGGTAAGATCTCGGCTGCAGGACCTGTATATAACATAATTGTCGGTATACTGTTTCTTTTGCTCTCTTTGATAGGATTTCTGCATTTCCTTATCTTTGTAGCGATAATAAATTTCTGGCTCGGGTTCTTTAATCTATTGCCAATTCCGCCACTGGACGGCTCAAAAATTTATAAATGGAATCTTCCTCTTTATATAATATTATTTGTTGTTTCGCTGATTTTGGTGCTTAAGTTTATTTTTGGAGTTTAGATTCTGCCCCTGAAATAAACCATGTTTCATCATCGATGTCAAGCTCTTGTGATACTTTATAATTGATATTATTCATTGTGAATTTTTTGGTCTGTTTGATCGCGCTCCATATCTCTTCAGAGGGTTTTATTCCCACACCAATCTTATTCTCTGAGAACTTTACTATTTTATCAGTATCAATTTTGCAAACCTTTCCTTTGTATACAGACTCTATTAACAAGATCCCCCCTCCATTTCCTATGGAACCATTTTTGGTTTTGAAACTATCGCTTTCTTTTTAGTGCCTCTGATATCGATCATCACGTTATCATTGATTTTTATGCTCTTTGATACATACCCTAATCCAATTCCTATCTTTAACGTTGGAGACATTGTACCGCTTGTTAATATGCCTATTTCCTTGTCATCTTTATAAATTTTATATCCATGTCGAGGTATTCCGCTCTCAAGCATTTTAAATCCTCTAAATATTTGATGATCCGTGCCTTTCTGTTCTAATAAAGCTTCTTTACCTATAAATTCATGATCATAATCTATAATCCAGCTGATACCTCCTTCCAGTGGAGTTCGATCGTTATGGAAATCCTGGCCTGATAACAGCATACCTTTTTCCATTCTTAAAGTATCACGTGCTCCTAATCCACATAATTTTAATCCATAGTCTTTTCCATAATTTATCAAGAGCTCCCATATATCATCAGCATACTCATTTTGTACTATGATTTCATATCCATCTTCTCCAGTATAACCGGTTTTGGATAACAGTACATGATTGTAAGGAATAAAATCATCTCCTCTGGTCTCGATACCATTAATCGTTACAAATGCAAGATCAAACATTTCCATGCTTCTTATATTATAATCTGTTATTTTAGATATCAAGTCCGATGCTTTTGGTCCCTGCACTGCAATACAGGCATATAATAAAGTTCTATCTATGATACTTACATTATATTTCTTTTTATGTTCCAGAAGCCATTTATAAATAAGCTCTTCGGTAGCAGCATTTGGTACTAGAAGATAGGTATCACTGTTTATCTTCGACACGATCGTATCATCGATCATGATACCATAGTTATTTAGATAAGAAGAGTATCGAGCAGTAAAATCTTTCAAATTGGATACTTTAGAGGGTAATATATACTCTAAATACTCAGTTGCGTCTTCGCCTTTGATAATTATATCACCCATATGCGATACATCAAACATACCTACATTATTTCTTACTGCATTATGCTCCTCAATTATACTAGTAAACTCTAATGGCAGTAAAAATCCTGCAAAATCTACGATTTTACCACCATATTTCACATGCAAATCATATAATGGCGTCTTTTTTGACATCTAGATCACCTGATAGTTACATGAGTATTACTATCATGAATATTAAGAATTCTCTCCATCGGAAGTGAAGGGGTCTCTCCCTATTCTAATCCCGAAATAAAGAGCTTGTGAATTCGAGAGTCTCCAGAAAGCTCAGGATGAAAAGTAAGTGCAAGATTATTCTTATATCTTACAAACAGAATCTCACTGCCACTTTTAGCCAGAATTTCAACCGGATCCGATACGCTCAAGATCTTTGGTGCTCTTATAAATACCGCCTTGAACGAACTTTCAAAAATCTTGATATTTATGTTCACTTCAAAAGAATCAACCTGCCTGCCATATGCGTTTCTCGACACAGTCATAGGAATGATGTGCATAGGCTCAATTGAAGAATCCGCTACAGACTCAGCCATCACAATCGCACCTGCACAGGTACCCATTAAATGTAACGAACCGTCATTCACCTGTTCTCTGATCTTATCAAAAAGCCGCTCTTTAATCAGAAATTTTGTGATGGTAGTACTTTCGCCACCGGGAATGATCAGACCCTCTACATCTAGATCTTTTAAAGTCTTGACTATGGACACCGTACCCTTCATATTCAGGTCTCTCAATGCTGTTTCAGCCATTGAAAGATGCTCAGCTACATCACCTTGAATACCCAATATTCCAATTTTCATCGATACCCTGAATGCACATTAAAAATATAAAAGCTATGATTTAATAGAATCTAAAAAATTATTAAAAATCTCGTACCCGAACTCTGTATTATCTACTTCTGGATGAAACTGCACAGCGTAAATTCGTTTTGTAACATGCTCAAATGCCTGTATTTTACAAGTATCTGAACTTGCAAGGAGCTCAAAGTTTTCTGGCAGGGTTTTCACCTCATCATTGTGAGATTCCCAGACATAAAACTTCTTTTCAAGACCTTTAAATAGTTTACCCTCTTTTATAATTTCGATGTTCATTTTTCCGTACTCTGGCACATTTGCAGGACCTACCGTACCATTATAATGCAACGCAATAAACTGTGCACCTACACAGATCCCCAAAATTGCAAATTGGTCAGAGTCTAAATATTCACCAATATTGCCAAGCTTGTAAGCTTCAAAGGATATGCTTGGAGAGCCACCAGAAAGTACCAGTGCATCCACACGCTCACTGATCAGGTCTTTTAGCGGAGTAGTATTGGGAACAATTTTGGTCTCTGCCCCCAGGTATTTCAATACTCTCCATTCTCTGTGTGTCCATTGACCACCATTGTCAATAACATAAACTTTCATATGATCTTGATGTCCAAATCTATATTTAGAGATCTCGATATCTCTTTATACCTGTTTCTAATCGTTACTTCCGTAACACCAGCAACCTCGGCAATCTCTTTTTGTGTTTTTTGCTGATCCAGGGTTGTAGAGGCTATATATATTGCAGCGGCAGCTACTCCTGTAGGTCCCTTGCCGGAAGTAAGACCCATTTCTGAGGCTTTGCGGACAATCTCTTCAGCCTCTGTAACCACGTTTTTATCGAGGTTGAGACGATTGCAAAACTGTGTAATGTACGAAGAAGGAACTGTTGGCTTTAAATTCAAGCTCAGCTCTTTAGTGAGGTGCCTGTAAGCCCTCCCAATTTTCTTTTTGTTAATCTCAGAATCCTTAGATACTTCTTCAAGAGTTCTAGGCATGTCTACCAGTCTGCACGCAGCATAAATACTTGCAGCAACAATGCTTTCAATGCTTCTTCCACGTATTAGATTTTTGAATACTGCCTTCCTGTATATCACAGCAGCAGTTTCTTCAACATCTTTTGGTAATTTCATCTTTATTGTAATATTTTTCATCTCTTGCAAGGCTACGGATAGATTTCGCTCTGCAGAGTTGCTGACTCTTATTCTCTGGTGCCATTTTCTAACCCTGTATATTTGAGCTCTGTTTCTGTGGGGTATTCTCTTCCCGTAAGAGTCTTTGTTAGACCATGATATCTCTGTAGCAAGACCTTTGTCATGAGTAAGGTAATTTATCGGAGCGCCAGTACGAGCACGTTTATCATCTTGCTCAGCATCAAAAGCACGCCATTCAGGGCCCTGATCTATGTAACTATCGTCAATGACAAGACCACAGTCTTGACATATTAATTCTCCTCGTTCATAGTCTCGAATCAAATGTGTCGAACCACATTCAGGGCATACTATCACATGTTCTTCTATGTTTTTTTTCTGCATACACAGCCACCACTTGAGAGAGTGATAATAGTCAGTATATATTCTAGTATATATTATTTTCTATAAAATTAGCAAAAAATAGATAAACTTATCTATTATTTTTCTTCTGGAGGTTTGATTTTTCGAAACGTGAAAAATATCAGAATGTCATATAAGATTTTTATGGATCCTCCAGCGACAAACGGGATAGAGTATTGAACAATCTGGATCATGAAACTGGACAGTGCGGGGCTCGAAGCCTGGGCTATAGATCTCGGAATATTTGTCAATCCAGCAACAGCAGTTCTCTCTTCAGGTTTTACAATTGCCATCATGTAGGATTGTCTAGTTGGTACATCCATCTGAGATAGTGATTGGCGGGCAAATAAAAATATTATAGATCCTATTGCTGTCGGAGAGAAAGGTATCAGTATTAAAAATATGGATGATGGGATGTGAGTGAAAACCATAGTATTCAACAATCCTATTTTTTTAGCTATTCTAGAAGCTAAAAATAGAGACAGTGCAGTTATTATTCCAGACACGAAAAACAGTGCTGAAAGAGAGCTCAGGTGCAGATTCCATCTTGAATAAAACCATAGAGCGAGTAAACTCTGCAATACAAAACCCCCGCCAAAAGCATCTATTGAAAAAAGTGCAGACAATTTGATAATGATCTTTTTTGTTTCTGGAGTTATTGGTTTTTGAACATCTTTTTTATTATCCAGCTCCAAGTTTGAACCCAGAAGGTAATAGATCAATGCCAGGATCAAGGCTATTGCAGCATAAACATAAAACAGCAGATAATACAAATTAAAGTTATTTAAGAATCCTGGCAGACCACTGAACAAAGATCCAGCAGCCATGGCAGTGTATCCTATAAAGTTGTAAGTGCTGTACATCAAAGTTCTTTTTTCAGCGCTTGTAAACTTGGTCAATGCTGCCTGTTCAATGCTCAAGAACGGGCCAGTTTCAGTGCCAGTAACACTGATCGCACCTATAAAAGCAGCAATCATGATAAAATAGTTGTTTATATTTAATGCAAATATTATACCAGATAAAGCCATCATGAAAGAAAGCAAGATCAGGCTTCTGCCTCTACCGAAAGAGTCAGCATATTTGCTTATTAGCACATTGTAAAACACACTGCTTAATATAGCAACAGTAACTACAATACCCACAAAAAATGCAGAGTATCCAGATCTCAAAAGGTAGAGTGGTAATATAATGCTAATGTAAGAATAAGCAAACACTCGCAGGGCTTTAGTAACAAACAACAAATTACCTTTTTCATCGATCAAAAGCTTCATTTTCTTCACTTTTTTAATCTTTCTTTGAGATATCCAGCAATGTCTATTACAGACTCATCCTTTGCTAGATTAATATAGCAGATCGGGCATGCAGTAATGATTTTTTTGGATCCCGTGCTCTTCAATTCCATAAATCTACTATCAGATACAGATTCTGCAAGAGAGGTATAAATCATCTCGTCAGGCCCACCACAGCACATTGTTCTCTTTCCGTTTCTTGCAGGCATCTTTAAATTACCTATCTTTTCCAGTATTTCTTTCGGAACGTTATATTCAACATTTCGAAGCACAAAATGGCATGGTTCATGATAGGTAATTATGGATTCATCGTTCTCAAAATTTAAATTTTTTATAAAATCTAGATAGTGATACACCTCAAAATCAAAATCTTGAACGTATTCAGGATAAACATTTTTTAACAATTCATAGGTATGCGGATCAACGGTTATGATCTTTTTTATCTTGTGAGACCTAAAAAGCTGAGTCACTTTTGATGCATATTCTTTAAACTCTTTTATATACCCAAGATCATGCAAAAATGTGCCTGGATAAGGCTCTTCAGCGCCAAGATATGTAAACTGTATACCTGCCTCATTTAACAGTAATGCAATATCATGCAAATAATAATCCATCTTTTCTTTCAAATTTCGATCGTAAATACCTGCTGATAACTTTAAAAGTGATGGCATTTTAACAATGAACTTTGCAAATATTTCAGTCATAGAATCTCCAAATTTCTGTTTTAGAGAGGAAAGAGCTTTGCTGTTCGGCATTAGCTGGTACATTGTTCCTGTGTAAAGCAGGGTATCAGATTCATAATTGAAAGATATGTCTCTGGTCCATAAAACATCAGATTTTAAAGCTATAGGACTGTTATATTTCAATGTAGCGGATACGATCATCTTTGCCACGCTTTTTTCCTGATTAGTCACCGTAAATTGCTGAGAAGTGATGAGCTGCCTCATTATACTGCTCACTTTACCTGCATTAACACCTGCAGGGCAGACTTGAAAGCAAGCATAACAGTCTAAGCACGAATAAAAAGAATCAGAGATAGACAATGCTGTTTTTTTATTTTTTGAGAGATCCTCAAAAACTTTTTTCCCGAGTGCTACTCTACCCCTGGCACCATATATAGCCCTGTAATCAGAAGATGGCAGTGTCGGGCAAACACTTTCACAAAAGCCACAGTTAATGCATTTGCCAGCCTCTTCTCCGAGCAAGCTAACAAGCGTGGTCATTCAAATATTTTCCCCCGATTTAAAAGGTTTTTTGGATCAAAGATCTTTTTTATGTTTTTCATAAGTTCAAGGGTCTCTAGGCTATCCTTACTTTTGAGCTCTTCGATCAACATCTCTCTCTTTTCCAGCCCTATGCCATGTTCTGAAGATACGCTACCCCCATGCCTGATTGCAATTTTTCCAAACTCTAACATCAGACTCTCTACTTTTTTAAACTGCTCTGGATCTTTCATCCGCGCAAATATGTTGGGATGGATATTGCCATCGCCAATATGCCCAAATAGCACTACCTTCATTCCGTATTCTCTAATTTTTTCGTTTAGTTCCTTCAATGTCTGCGGTAGCTCTGTAGTAGGAACTACGATATCTCCTATGATAACTGACTCATCAACACTATCACGTACTTGAAGTTGCGAAGAGTAAAGACCCTTTCTTGCTTGATAGATGTTATCCATTTCAACAGGATCGGTAGTAATCTTAATTTCTATTGGATTAAACTGCCCAAGAATTTTTGAAGCCTCGTCGAGCTTGCCTGTTATTGATTCTTTAGTAGAGGCAATATCTATGATTAGCATGTAATTTGCCTCTTTTGGAAAGTTCATGTTTTTGACCTTTGTTATAGAATCCATTGAATATCTGTCCATGAACTCTGCTATGAGAGGTGTGATACTGTTCTTTTTAAGTTCAGATATTGCTTGTCCAGCAGTCTCGATCTCTTTAAAATAAGTGAGTATTCTGCCAGTTCGTTCTGGTACAGGCACTATTTTTAATATGGCTTTAGTTATGATTCCAAGAGTACCTTCACTCCCAATCATCATGGCCGTCAGGTCATAGCCCAAAGAGCGTTTTAAGGTCTTGCCACCAAACTGTACTATTTTACCAGTTGGCAGAACAACCTCCATACCAAGAACCCATTCTTTCGTAGCACCATACATTGCTGCTCTCAATCCTCCAGCATTAGTTGCAATTGTACCACCAACCGTGGCTGCGATGGAACTGGCCGGGTCTGGAGGATAAAAATGGTGGTATTGTTCCAGATATTGGTTTAAATTATCAATTCTCACACCTGGCTCAACAATTACATAACGATCTTCTATTTTTACATCTATTATTTTGTCAAATCTCTCCATACTTATCATGATTCCTTTAGAAGTAAGAATTGATGAGCCTGTAAGAGAAGTGCCACCGCCTCTGGTCACAACCTCTATGTTATTATCATAACAGAACTTCAAAACTTTAGATACTTCTTCTGCTGTTCCAGGAATTACAATTGCTGCAGGGCTAACACCCTCAAAAACAGAGGCATCATTCTGATAAGGAATCAAATCTTCTTTGGAAGATAAGACATGCGTACCTACGATAGCTTTTAAGCTTGAAACAATGTCCATGTTTTACCAATAGTTAAAATTAGTATTTAATATTTGACCAGATTATTTCCAATGCCCTTTGAACAAAATATAATAAAATATTGGATCGAAAAGTGATATTACACCTCCAAATAACGGAGGATAGGCCAAGCTAGAAGCTATTATAGATCCAGACAATGGTGGGGATACTGAAGAAAAACCAGTTCTTGCCATCGATGTGGCACCAGAAGTGGTTGCTCTCTCTGTATCATCAACTATACCCATTGCAAAAGATTGCCTTATTGGAATAGCACCCATCTGAAACCCGTTTCTGAGCATGAAAAGTATTATTGAAAGCGATAAGAAAGGAGTGATCGCTATCAGTATCAGGGCAAAAGAACCAATTAATCTGGTGCTGATTATGGTTTTCAACTCTAATTCTTTTGAAGTGATCTTTGGCAACAGCAACATCATAAATATTGTAAAGAGATTCGCTGCACCGAATATTAGACCTATCTGGCCACTTGTTAGATTAAATTTAATATGAAACCACATTGAAAAAATAGGGGTAATCAATCCACTGCCTATCCCTCCAGGCATTGTTGGAATAGTGAGCTTTATTATGTTTTTCCAGGATAGGTGAGGCAGTAAGTGTTTGCTTCTCACTTTGTTGTCTTTAACTGCAAACGTTATTATTCCACCCACCAGCCCAAATATTGAAGCCACATAAAAAAGCAGGTACACATTTATGGACAGTAACTCAAACACCTCTATAAAGAACGCACCAATAACGCTTGCTAGCATGCCTAACGCCGATGCTATTGACAAAACGCTGGAAAAACTTTTGCGGTCTGTGAATTCTGTGATCATGGCTGTCTGAATTGCACCAAAAGGACCACCCGATCCTATCGGGCCCCCACCCGATCCTGTAAATCCGCCAATTCCTGCCAACAATGCAAGTGCGTATATGTTTGTGGTCTGTAAAAACAGGATGGAGGAGATAAAGAACAAAATAAAAAGAATAATTAGTACGAATTTTCTGCCATAGTGATCTGCCAGCATTGCAATAAAAAAAGAAAGCAAAGCACTGATTATTATTGCAGCTCCAATAATAATGCCTATAGATAAATAATTATATCCAATTGATAGGAGATAAAGGCTAAGTAGTACGTTAAGGAACCCGTAGCTAAAGCTCAGCGGAACCCTTCCAGCTATAATATAAAGTATATTCTTATTCATTTTCAAGCATAATCTCTATTGAATATAAGAAGATAATGATATTTTAGATCCTTTTCTTTTAGCAATTTAAAACCTTTTTGTTGAAATTCTTCTATAATTTTCTCTTTTGATATTCTTATGCTGCTTGGAGGCCCAAACATAGTTCTTTCAGGATTGAAGTCAACAATCGCAACATATTTTTTAGCCATTTTATTAAGATTCTCAAGAAGTTTTTCCTTGCACATGTTTCTTATGCCATGATAAACATTTGCTATAAATATCAGGTCGTAATGGCCTTCATCATAGTTGCAAATATCCTCTTTTATCGTTTTTATCCCCAATTTTTCAAGCTCATTAAAATATTCATCATCTATGTCCAGTGCTGTAACATCATCTGTGATCTTTTTAAATTCTTTGGAAAAAAACCCATCTCCTGCGCCAAGATCCAATACCTTATCTCCCTGCTGTATTCCAAGAAATGTTACAATCTCATCTACATTATATGCCGAATCTCTCATTCTTGCTCCGTGTTTTCTATTTCCATGCATCATATTATCACCTAATATATAATTTAGTTATAGATAAGTAATTAATTTATAATATTTAAATTTATGTATTCAGACTATGGCAGTAAAAGACCGTTA
>JAVRLB010000049.1:0-9880 GCA_031961865.1 Thermoplasmatota archaeon
ATATTAAAAGTTAGCTGATCAAAACTTTTTATTTTTATAGGAATTTAAAAACCATAACTTCTGAATGCTTATGCATCTATTCTAATCTTATTTTCTCGTTTATCGTTTGCAGATCTGCATGGGCTGATAGGGTAGCAACCATTTTTCAATCAATAATAATGAATCTAAACTTTAAAACGAAACCCCTTTATAATATGGGGGATTATCGGACAGATAAAAGATGTATAAGTGATCTGCATGACACAGATAGATATCAACCAGAAACTTGCAGAGCTGCCCACTGATATAAGGATCCGGGCAGTTGATAGACTTAAAATTGCAGCATTGAGGCACAATAATAAAACTTTTTTTACACGTCTTATTCTTATGCTCACGCTCATAGGTCCTGGCATACTCGTCATGATTGCTGACAATGATGCAGGGGGTGTGGTAACTTATGCACAGACAGGCTCTATTTTCGGGATTGGATTCTTTATTCCATTCATGGTAGTGATGATACCTGTTGCATACGTGGTTCAGGAAATGACCATCAGGCTCGCAGCTGTGACCAGAAGAGGGCATGCAGAGATGATATGGCAGAGATATGGCAAGTTCTGGGGCGCGTTTTCACTTGGCGATTTATTGATTGCAAATTCACTTACACTGGTTACAGAATTTATCGGTATAACGTTTGGATTGAGCATATTTGGAGTTGAACCAATATATGCAGTAACAATAAGCATAGTATTTGTTCTTACAATTACGTTTACGCTGAGATACTATATGTGGGAGCGTGTTAGCCTGTTTATTGCTGCTATAAACCTCATTTTTATACCTCTCGTATTATTTTCACATCCTGATATGGGGCTTATACTATCCAGTTTTGCTAACTGGAAAGTAAATGGAGGGATTAGCGCACTGTTCCTATATGTGGTTCTTGCAAATATAGGAACTACTATAGCTCCATGGATGCTGTTTTTTCAGCAATCTGCAGAGGTAGACAAGGGTACGGTTCCTGCAGATATAAAAACTGCGAGAAGAGATACTTTTATAGGAGCATGCATAATGGGAATAGTTGCAATATCCATAATCATATTTACAGCTTCACTAGTATACAGCCCCGGTCTGCATCCGACCAGCGGGTATGATATGCAGTACATACTCTCTACAGTGTCCAACAAAGTAGGGCCGATTCCTGTGAATCTGTTTGCCCTGGGACTTATAGAAGCAGGGTTGATTGCAACAATAGCCATAACAGCGAGCACTTCATGGGCTGTAGGCGAGGCATTTCAGTGGCCTAAAAGCATAAATCTCCCATTTTGGCAGGGCAGAAAATTTTACGTGCCGGGTATGGTAAGTTTATTCATTGCCGGAATAATAGTATTGATTCCGCACATATCACTCGGCTTCTTGAATCTGACAGTTCAGGTAATTGCCTCTATATTTATGCCTGCGGCAATGCTGTTTCTTCTGATGCTAGTTAATGACAAAGAGATAATGGGTAGTTATGCAAATAACAGATTTCAAAATATATCTGCAGTTTCAATAATGTCCGTGCTCATATTAATGAGCGGCCTATATGGCATATCTTTGATATTTCCAGGCCTATTTTGACGGGGTTGAAAAATGAAAATTAAAAATGAAGATTACACATTCATAAAAAATGACGAAGACTGGCAAAACTTTCTAAAAGATGAAAAGCTATTAGAGGACGGCTCAAAAGTAGTTGAAAAAGCAAAAATCAAAGGTTGGATCAAGGTTGCGTTCTGGTTTTTGCGGGTCTATATTGTTATCATGGTAACTTTAGTACTGCTGGGATTTCTGCATATATTATGATTTTTAAACTGGTGCTTAATCAGCGAGCTCAACTGTATTTGCTATTCTGGTATACATCATCCAATGCCAAAGGAACTACTACTGTTTCAAGAGCCATAAAATGCAAACATTAAAGTCTTGGAGAATTGATATATTATCATCATTATGAATCAATCGTCTTTGATCTTTGCTAATAGTTTGACAAATAAAAAGGTTATAAAAACGCAGTGAGGTTCATATATAGCATATAGATTGCAACCAGAATAATTATTATTGCAAATATTTTTGTAAGCAGCCTTTTGGACACTTTAGATGCATAGTATGTGCCGATCCAGCCTCCAAATACGCCACCAACAATGTAAAGTGCAGAAATGATAATATTTACATCTCCGTTCAGTGAATATCTTACCGCTGTAACAAGCCCAAATACACCTACAGATACTAGTGATGTACCGACTGCCTGTATTATATTTAATGCCCCTGCATATATGAGTCCGGGCACGATTAAGAACCCGCCACCAATACCGAAAAATCCAGAAGCAAATCCAACAAGCAAACCTATAGACAACAACTTTCCGTATGATTCTTTATGTGCAGGCTCTACCGCTACATTAACACATTTTCTTTTCAACATGTATACTGCAATTACTATCATCAAAATTGCAAAGATGAATAACAGCTTATTGCCCGGCGTTAAAAGCCCTAATTCTGCACCTATGAGCACTCCTATGACACCAGGTATACTGAATAACACTCCTTTTTTGAAGTTCACATGCTTTTTTCGTGCATGTGGTACAAGATTTAAAAATGCGTTAATGCTGACTGCCAGAGCAGTTGTGCCTATTACTATATGGGGATGGTCAAATCCAACAAAGTATATTAGCAGAGGTATTGCAAGTATTGAGCCTCCTCCACCTATCAATCCTAGAGAAAATCCTACAATCAAGCCCGAGATCACAGAAAGAATTATCTGGAGAGAAGTAATATCAAACATATTTATCAGAAGGTTATTACTGTGTATCCTTCTTCTATTTTCTGGTTTGTTTCAACTCCCCCAAGCACAAGGCTCACATCTGAAAATATGTCTGACTCTGACAGACCCTCATTTTTTACGCTCACAGAACATGCTTTTACGGGGATACCTGCCTTTATAGCATTTTCAATCTGATCTTTGAACTGTTGTGAGTTAGCCTGTTTTTTATTGGCAGCTTGCACACCTTGCCCTAAAAACAGTATCTCAATTTCAGCATGTGCGTTTTTTACAGCATTTACAGAAAAATTAAAAGCTACCATTTCCGCTTGAATGTTGCTTTTTCCTGACAGAACCATTACCAGTATTTTTGCCATTTTTCTCACCATTATCATATATACATTTTTGAATTTAAATGTTTATAAAAAATAAAAGAGAATTTATTTATCTGTATCCTCTCTTATTAATTTTCAATCTTAGCATTCCATACAATACAACCCATGCACTCAGCAATACAACAATCATGAACACAAAGCTGGATATGGCCATCTGTATGTTTCCGCTGAGTATATGTCCTGAAGCACAGCCATTTGCCATTCTTGCACCAAACAGTACCATATACGTGCCTATAAATGCACCTAAGGCTCTCTTGCTTTTACTTGCTCCAAATCTATGCTCCCACACTTTCGGAACCTGAGACTTGTATTTCATAAATCTCTTCGATATTATTATTGCAGAAATAAGACCACCTAAAAACGTGCCTAGATCTGAGAACGGTTCCCATCCAATCTCGCTGAATGGATTATTTACTGCTACACCATTTATTATGTGCAAGCCTCCAAACAGTTCAAAATACGGATTTGAAGCTGCCCAGGTAGGATTGGCAAGATAAGATAACTGAGCACCGATCCAGGAATAAGTTGTGGACTCTCCAAATATCTGATGCAGTATTATTACAGCAACTGCCGCTATTGTAAATTCTGCACCTAAAAATATTACGTATCTGGCGTTCCAGATACTGCTTTCATTTGTAATTCTTGTTACAAAAGATCTTGCATGAGGGTATTTTTCTTTTTCTTCTTTTATCAAGTCATCAAAGTGAACTACATTTTTGCTAATTCCCAGTATATGAGATCCGCAAGAGTCTTTTACTTTCTCTCCCGGATACCGTGGCAATATCAAAAACATTAGCAGTAATATTATTCCAAAGATCAGCGACACTCCAAATATTCCGATTTTAGAGGTTATGCCAAATATGCTGGCCCATGTGATAGGACCATAGTTCAGAGTGTTCCAGAAAAATGCTTTTGCAGGACCAAAGATCACAGACCATGTAAACGCCCCTAAAATTCCGCCTATCAATGCCCATATTGCATCTCTACGCCCCTGTCCAAGTGCAATCCACACAGTTCCTGGAAAATAGCCAGCTATACCTACGCCCGCTCCAAAAATTATTCCGCCGATAATTATGCCGGGAATAAAAAAATCCTTAATTCCAAAGTTTGGGCTTGGTACAATCAGATTCAGCGCGTAAAGCAGTATTGCCCCTAACCCTATTGCAAAACCGAAACAGACCATCAGAAAACGATCCTGAAAAGACATTACTCTGTATAATGTGTCAGGATCAGAAAAGTTCCATAGCTCCAGAGGTATTGCTAATAAAAGACCTGCCACAATACCGAGTAATAGCGGAGCTTTGTTCACATGCAAGATATCCTGCATATATATTCCACCAAAAACCATAAATAGAGATACTATGAATAATATCGCTGTAGCCACTAGAAATATTCTTATATCTTTTTTTTCACTTTCAGAAGGCATATAGTCACACCTTATATATAAATCACACTACTAATATTTTAATATTATTATTTTATATTGCAAAAATATAACAAATTTTTGCAATATTGCAAATAATAGGTCAATTTTATGCAACATTAACATGTCAACCGTTAAAGTACAGTGTTGAGTTTTTTGGTATTTTTGCCTGTTTTATCTCAGTCGTTGTAGTTTCATTTCACCTTATGATAGATCCGTAGTATAACAGTTCTCATGTCTTTTGTGTAAAAGGCATATATTCTCCGATAAAACAGATTGGTCAACTTCAACTCTTCACCTGTCAAAATTTTTAAATCTGCCAGCACAAAATCTCCAGCAACAAGTTCTCTGACCTGTACCATTTCCCATTTACTGTCTCTGAGAACCTTGGCATTTATCTGTAACTTCTGTTTTAATAAGTCAAAAGCCTTTGAAGCAAGATTTTCCTGAGCGAATCCTATTATAGCATATAAGATACGTAATGAAGCGATAATATAAATATCTAAATCTTTGTTTATTACAAAATTAAAAATCATCTTAATTTCAAGTATCCACTGCATTACACCACAATTTTTTTTGCAATTGTTAAAATTTATTGTTTTAATATAAAAAAATATAATTAAAAGGAAAATTTAATAATGTTTTTAGATATTGTCAATTATGGAAAATGGATATGCAATAGCATTATTCAACAAAGAGGAAGATTATATTATAAAACCTTTTCTTTCAAATGTTCCCAAGATAGATAGACTGATTATAATAGCCAATAAAGATTCAGAGCATGAAGAATCAAAGAAAAGATTGATTAATTTTTTAGATGAAATTAACATTGTTAGCACATTCGTGTATGTGAACGATATCACTAATTTTTTTCAGACTTTTTTTACAGTTAGAGTATTATGTATGCAAGAAGGGCCACCGGTCTGGGTTAACGCTTCCTGCGGCTCTGGAATTGGAATGGCTGCCCTTGCAATACATGCAGTCAAGCATAACGTGAAAATGGTGGTTTACGAAAAAGATGAAGACAAAACAGCAGTAGTTGATGTGAAAAAATTGCAGAAAATAAATATATTAGATCAACGGTATTTAAATATAATGAAAGACATTGAGAATGGAAAAAATACAATCTCTAAACTAGCTTATGCAAATAATATCGATAAATCTTTAGTTTGCAGGCGTATCAAAAATCTGATCTCAATGGAGATAGTTAAAAAGCTCAATGAAGATAACAGAAATAAACCATACATATATTCTTTAACAGAATTTGGAAAAACACTGTTGCCAAAATAATGATACAGATCTGATAAACAGCGCTGAAAACTCATATTCCTGTGCTCAGGCAGAAATAGAAGCGAAGATTTAAGAGATCATAAAAATAGTGCTTTGTCATCTGGATTTTTGAATACATATTTTAAATATGCATCTTTATTCAGGTAAAGGTAAAAACCTATGCCCCTGAATTCAACATTGTTCCATATAATATTATCCTCATAAAACCTGAAAATTCTGCATTTTTGCGTTATAGAATCACCTATCTTCTTGCCCGAAAAAATAGGCTCAAAACCGCCAATAACCATGCCGTATTTATAATAAGGATACCCGCCGTCTATCAGCCCCGCATCTCCCGCACCGTAAAAAGGACCATAGTTTGCGGGCCTGATCTTTCTCAAAATGTACGAATCTCTCACTATGTACTCATTATAAATCTCAAATCTGCCATTAATCTCATAATCCTCCAAATTCAGCTTAAACCCGCCGCGAGCCCTTAAATAATCGGTTTTTGGGCGGATTTCTATATGAATGTGCGGATCAGTCCAGGGCCTGAAGTATGGAGATTGATACAGGGTTCCAAGAAGCTCGCCAACTTCAACTCGATCATTAATGTTCAATGCTGGAGCTGCATGTAGGATTTTTACAAAAGCACTGCCACTGTCTATTATAATAACATGCTCTTTCATATCATTTTTGCGCATTGTGTGCACTTTATGCTCTATGACTCTGCCAGACACAGGAGCGTAAATGTCAGTGTAAGCCCTGGATCCACTAAATATGTCCAGAGCCTTGAACTCTCTGTGCGCAATGAAAGGCGAGTTTAAGAATGTGACAAATCCAGACTCGTCTGCAAATATATCTATGTCCGAATATCCTGCTATTTTGAGCATGACGTGAATATGGAATATACAGAAATAAATGTTTTTAAAATTTAAGACTGTTCAAGCTCTTTTTTAAGCTCTTGGATAATTCTCAGATCTAACGTATCGTTATAATCATTATCCAGTAAATCTCTGACAAATGATTGAGCGTCTCGCTTATATATTAACAGTCGATCCAAATGCTTTTTGAAGGTTTCTAGCTGGCTCTTTTTATCCTGTGAATCGTCTAAAAAGCATGTTATTGTGCCGGTATTGATCTTTCCTTTTAATGCGATAAACCCTATCGCTATATAAATGTCAGATTCTGGAACATGATTGTAAACAGAATAAATACGCTTATACACTGCAAGCTGTCTTCTATGTTCTGAGGCATAATCTTTAGTTTTATCTGTTTTGTAATCCAATATAACATACTTTTTATCCTCTGTCTCATACACAGCGTCAAGCTTTGCTTTGAACCTTAAATCTTCACAATTATCGCAAAAATCTTTAATGCTTGCATTCAGTTCCAGTTCTGCAGCCACCTGCCTGGCCTTATACTTACTACTTAATTGTTCATTTATAATTTTAATATTGTTTAAGTACCTGCTATCTTCCTCGTTCAGTCCTGGCTCAAGTGTATTTTTGAAAAGTTTAAATGCAAACTCGTGCGCACGAGAGCCGGTACTCATTGCTGCATTGAAAGGCTCAGGAACCTTCAAAATTCGCGATTTTAGAAAATCCATCTGGTCTGCCAAACTTTCGATCATTGAGTATGATACATTATCAATGTTAGAAAAATAATCTTTGATCAGTTCTAAAAGCCATGGTTCTGTATAATTTTGAATATTTATAGCCTCTCCATATCTTCGGTTCAAAAACATTGAGTATGCTTCATCAAAAACAGTGCGATCTGGTGCAATCAGCTCTTCACTTATAATATCCCCGTTTTCAAAGCCTTCGATCCTGTAATTTTCACCATCTTTTTTAGAACTGGCAACCACAAAAAGCCTGTTTTTTGCTCTTGTAAAGGCTACAAAATCCACTCTCAACGGCTCTTCTTCAAGCTCTTCTTTAACATCCACGTTCTTTGTGGCTTTTATGATTGAGTAGACTACCAGATCTATAAAACTGTCATTATTATTGATTTTTGAAGGAATATAAATCACATTGTCAAACTCCATCCCTTTCGCTTTATGCACTGTTGTAAGTACCAGATTCACATTTTTTTCAATAGGCTCGTAATCTTCTTCCAGCAAGGAGAGATAATCAAACAGTCCTTCTCTGCTCTTATCTTTTACCGTGTTAAAATATTCTTCAATGCCTTTGAAAATAGATCTTGCACTTAAAAAATGATCTTTGCCAAGCTGCACAGATACTGGAAATATAATCTGGTCAAACAGTCGTTCTAATTCATTGATTTTAAGTCCATTTTTGATCATGAAAAAGTTAGAAGTGGCATTAAAACTATCCGGATCTGCTCTGCTTTCTGAAACTTGAAACGCCTCTTTCAGTGTAAGCCCAGAATAAGGCGTAAACAAAGCATTTATTATGCTTTCACGATCATCATAAAGCAGCCCTTTAAGATAGTTGATAATCTGCGTTTTTGCCACTTCGCTCGTAGAAGAGCTTGCAGTAATGTTATACTCTATTCCTTTTGCATCGAGAGCCGCCGATAATTTTAACAATTGCGCATTGGTTCTTGTAATTATTGCAGTCTTTTCATCACTGCCAAATTGCTGTGTTAAAAATAGCTTTATCGCACTGTTGATCTGGTCATCAGCCGTGTACACTTTTACTTCTGCAAAACCCTCTTTGCGATTGGCTTTGAGCCCGGCCAGCTCTTTTTCATAGGTTCTGTCTTTCGCGTTTTTAATAAAATGCTGTTTTGCATAGTCTAGTACAGGCTGCAAACTTCTGTAATTTAAATCAAGCACCTCTTTGTTCATGTTTTTCATAGACTCAAAGCTCTTGAAATTAGCAAGGCTGCCACCCTGAAACCCGAAAATAGCCTGCTTTGGATCTCCCACCAAAAAAAGCGAGGTGCCAGACAGCTTTGCTATTTGTGCTTCCAGTTCGTTCAGATCCTGCAACTCATCTACCAGCACGAATTTATATCTATCATCTTTATTGTATTTTTCCACAAACCGGATCAGCATGTCTGCATAATCAATTCTGTCTTTCAATGCTGATTTTTCCTCTTCATACTTTTTAAAAGCTTCTGTAAAGTATCTTAAAAAGGTTACGAGCTCCTCTTCTGTATGGCTTTTTAAGTTGCTGGACTCATAATTGGCCCTGAGCACTTTTTCAACGTTCTGAACGTTGATGCTATCTGCAGTTATGCCAAAGCTCTTTAGATATCTTATAGCATTTTCAGTTTTTGGTACCAGATCACTTTTTATGTAATCAACAGAATAGTTGAATACTTTATTTTCCTGAAAGTATTTATAGATCGAGTATCTCAGTACATTGCCACTTACGAGCTCGTAATTGAATCCCAGGCGCGTAAGATAATCAAGTGCATAACTGTGAAACGTATGCACTGCAATTTTGCTGGCATTTGCAGAAACATGATTGTTACAGATCTGATCTCTGATTCGTGTCTTCATCTCTAATTCGGCTTTATTTGTAAAAGTGATGCATAGCAAATCTTCTTCTTTCACACCCATCTTCAAGAGTTCTACAACTTTTTTTGCGAGCTGGGTAGTCTTACCAGTTCCTGGATTTGCAATGATTATTGTGTGAATACTAGACTCTTGATCCATGCTTACAATCATCTGCAGAATCATACTTAAAGTTATCTGATTTTGAGATAATTCTAAATAATTTAGGTTTTGTAAGCTATGGCAGACATTGACAATAGTGGAACACTATGATCTGGTTGATGTGCAAAAAGCTTAAAACTAACTGAAAACAGAGTAAAAGTATGAACAATAAATAAAGAATCAATGACAATGTTTCAGATCATAGGAAAAGAGAGGTATGTAAATTTGGAATGGAGTGTATCAACATTTAGAAAATACAGGGAATTGGTAATAAAGAGCAGCATGAAAAAAAGCAAAATATCAGAGCTTGTAGATAAAGGCAAAAAAATACTAACTGATTCACTGCCTGAAACATCATACAGTCAATGTTTACCATAGTTTGTAAGTGAATATTTAAATAT
>JAVRLB010000050.1:0-9396 GCA_031961865.1 Thermoplasmatota archaeon
TATTTTAGAAAACTATTTATTTCAATTTTTTATTGTGATATTATGAAATTTGGTGTAATTGGAATTGGTAACCATGCTCAAAAAAGAGTAATGCCTGCTATTTTTAATACTAAAAATGAAATTGAAGCTATATATAGTCGTTCAATCGAGAAGGCAATTAAGTTATCGAGAGAATATCATTCTAAGCCTTTTGATAATCTGGATCATTTTTTAGATCAGGAATTTGAGGCATTGTACATAGCCTCTCCTAACTTTCTACATTATGCGCAAGCTAAAAAAGCACTATTAAAAAACAAACATGTACTTTTGGAAAAACCTATGACTTTGAAAAACGAAGAGGCATTAGATCTTGTCAATACAGCCAGAGATAGGAAATTGAGCTTAGCTGTGGGATTTCATCTGCGATTTAATCCTGCAGTGGAGAAAATAAAGAATTTACTGCCTCAGATTGGAAATATTACTTATATTTATGGATCTTGGTCATGGTACTCTTCTGGCAGAGCTATAGATCCAGACAGAACATGGTGGTTTGAGGAAGATAAGGTAGGTGGAGGTCCAGTAATGGGTACAGGCGTGCATGTTATAGATACTATAAATAATGTGTTATCAAGGTACCCGGACTCTGTTTTTGCGATGAGAGACCCATCAAAGGCCATTATAGAAACCACAGAATATATCACACTTAGATATTCTAATATCTTAGCAACAGTTTTAGCATCTAGAAATATAGCCAATCCTGACAACAGCCTGATAATATATGGTACTGATGGTACATTGATAGCCAAAGATTTTTTTAATACTGAAGTTTCAGGATCTTTGATTTTTAATAAGAATAAAAAAGAAGAGCAAAAAATTGAAAAAGTGAACATGTACGAAGCGGAAATAGTTGATTTTATAAATTTAGTAAAAGGCAAGCACACAAAGATAGCAAAAGGTATTGATGGCTATCAGGTTGTAAAAATTGTTAATGCAGCATATGAATCAGATCTGGAAAATAAAAGTATAAGCATAAAAAATGATTAAGGCATTTGTTAACGCAAAAATATACGTATCATTTAAGCCTTTAAAAATTACAGATGCACTGATAGTCAAAGATGGCAAAATCGCAGAGCTTGGCTCTGATAAAATCAGAGATTTTGGCGGTATAGAGATTATAGATCTTCATAGAGCCATAGTAATGCCAGGATTTGTGGATGCGCACATGCATCTTGATGAGCTTGGCGAATATCTGAACATTCTGGATCTGAGAAATGTAAGATCTATTAAAGAGATGCAAGAAAAACTTAAAAGTGTCGAGAGTAAAGATTGGATAATTGGGCATGGCTGGGATCAAGAGCTGTTTGAAGAGCAGCGCTGGCCTGATCGCTTTGACCTAGATCAGGTCATTAAAGACAAGCCAGTATTTTTGAGCAGAGTTTGTTTGCATGCGGCAGTATTGAATACTAAGGCTTTAGAGCTGTTAGGACTATTAAGTTCAGATTACGGTCCTGAATATTTAGTTCGTGATGATCGTGGAATTACGGGTATAGTTAAAGAACAAGCGTTTGAACAGGCTAGAAAAAACATAAAAAAAGACGTGAAAAAATATATAATTGATGGAGCGAATGAGGCTTTGAAGAGGGGTGTTACCTCTGTGGGGTTTGTAAGCTGTAATTCTGAAACCTTAAAAATTTTAGATAAATTGAGAGCAGAGTTAAAAATAAGAGTGCATGTATATATTAATTATGAGGCCCTGGACGTTTTGAAGGAGTTTAAAAACAGTGAGTTTTTAAAAATCAACGGAATAAAACTATTTATTGATGGAT
Source organism: Thermoplasmatota archaeon (assembly GCA_031961865.1). GTDB lineage: Archaea > Thermoplasmatota > Thermoplasmata > Thermoplasmatales > ARK-15 > JAVRLB01. The sequence continues at coordinate 1,806 of JAVRLB010000050.1, forward strand.
CTCTAGGTGCTAGAACAGCGTGGTTGTCCAGTTCTTATGCAGATGCTGAGACATCCGGAAATTTAGTGATAGATGAACATGAATATTTTAGAATTTGCAGGAAGATGGACCAGCAAAACTTGCAAATAGCCACACATGCTATCGGAGATCGTGCACTGGATCTAGTATTGGACACTTATGCACTATTAAAAAATAAGCACAGAATTGAGCATGCCTCGATAATACGCAAAGATCAAATTTTAAAAATCAAGGATACTGGCGCTACGATCGTAACACAACCACACTTTGTAATCACTGATTTCTGGATTTTAAACAGAATTGGAGTGGAAAGAGCAGAACAAGCATATCCATTTAGAACATTAATGGAAAATAATATTCCTGTTGCGTTTTCTACCGATGCTCCTGTAGAGCCCATAGATCCATGGCAAACAGTATATTCAGCAGTTACAAGAGGGAAATATGATAAAATACCATTATATGAAGCATCCAGATCGCAGATATTGAGCCTTGATGATTCTTTATACTTTTACACCAAAAATGCAGCTAAGGCATTGTTAGATGAAAACATTGGTTCTCTGGAACATGGGAAATACGCGGATTTTATAATATTGAACAAGGACCCGTTTCATGTAAGCAAATCGCAATTATGTGACATAAAGGTAACAGGAACATATGTGGCAGGTGAAAAGATAGCATTATAAAGATAGATAGAACAAAATGGAAGATCTGCATGCATGGAGAGATGTAGAAGTGTGTGGTACCACTATTGAGACAACGATAACCGCAAAAATAAAAACGAGAATACTAAAAACAGAAAAACTTAAAATATCCGTGCGCGATTATTAATAATGAGCAGAAAAAGTAAGAACTGCTGGTGAAGATGGGCATTGCTGAAGATCTGTACAGGGAAATATGCGGTGGAGGATAGGATATCAGTGCTGGAAAAATATGGATTTAGTGCGGAAGAAAGCATATATTTTGAGCAGTGTTGCCAGTAACTTAAGAATCTCTTAGATCATCGCTGAGCCGCATTCTGTAGTGTCACTGACCAAGCCCAAAAATTGGTAGAGGTGTAAAAACATGGCAATGAAAAAGATAATAATATGTTATGACGGATCAGACTTTGCAAAGCGTGCAGTAGATTTTGTGGTATCAAATATTGTAACTGCAGATACAGAACTGCATTTAGTATATGTTGGAGCTATTAAGTTCGGAGAGACGGTTAGTTATATGAATGTGGAAGAGAAAATGCTGAAAATGGTAAGAGAGAATGGAGAGAAAGTGTTGAATGAAGAATATAAGAGAATTGTGGAAAAGTTCAAAAAAGTGACTTTAAAATATCTAGAAGGAACTGATATAGCAGATGTGATTTTAGAATATGCAAAATTGATAGGAGCAAACTTGATAGTTGCAGGCAGTAGAGGCATGAGCATCTGGGCAGGAGCGCTGCTGGGATCGGTAAGTCAAAAATTGGCTGTTAAATCTCCAGTACCTGTACTGATCGTAAAATAAAGAAAAATTTAAAAAAATAAAAAAATTAAAGTATAACGCTGTTTCCACTCAGCGTTACGGTTATTGAGACATTGGCGCCATTCACTGTTATTGTTGCGGGCACTGATGAATATATACCGGTCGGAGTGAGAATAAAGACATAGTATGAGCCGTTAGGAACTTGGAAATTCAATGTATTTGATGTGTTAAATGCAGAATATAAGAATAGATGATTCTGAGTGTTTGAGTACAGGAATGCCATCACTGGAGTGTTAGACAGTCCTGATACTGTAATTGTTACATTGTAATATACTGGTACTATAGGACTGTAATCTCCACCAATTGCTATCAATCCAAATACATCAAATGGAGTTGGCATGCCGGCTGTGTAATAGCTCCAGTAGTTTCCAGACTGAGTGGCTTGGTTCATTATGTTACCCGATAACTGGTATCCATTCACTGTGTTGACTATGCTGGCAGACTCAGGCGTAATATTCCAAGAATCTGTGTAGTTTGCTGTATATCCGTTATAGATATTGTAATGCGGGCTATATGCTGGAATTGCGATATTAAAGTAGTTATTGTAAATGAGGTTGTTTGAGCTGTACATGCTCAGTCCAGTTGCATAGCCCAGATATGGCATGTCCGCTGCTGTTAAAGGAACTGGATAAGATATGAATTCATTACCCCAAATAACGTTGTTAGAGCCACCATAGACGAGCATTGAACTGCCCCAGTTATAAAAGTTATTGCCTGCTACCAGATCATTCGTGCTGTTCCATAATATTATGTTTGCCACAGGGAAATCATACATGAACAGGTTATATGAGAACCAGCCGGTTACATAATTGGCATGGTATATGGAAACGTGAGAGGTATTATACAATTGAATTTGCAGGTAGTTGTATGTAGGTAGATTGAAGTAAGTTGCGATATTTGATGCGGTAGTGCCGAAGTTGATGAAGAATGTTGGAGGACTGTTAATCGATATATATACATTGGTGTTCAGAATCAGCAATCCTGGAAACACAGGAAACGCATAATCGTTCAACTGACTGAATAATGAATTTAACGAGCCATACTGATTATTTTCAAGCACGTATGGATTATTGATAGTACCGTTACCAGCCATTGAAAGCGCAGCGACCTGTGCATTGTCAAATGCGAATAAAGGTGTATATATTCCCATTGCAGTGTTTTTTACCATACTTATATTCAAAATAGTGGAACTGCTGAAAGTCAGGCTTACAGGATTATAGTTGCTTAATAGTAGCTCAGCACTGTAAGTGCCGGTAGGTAGCTCATAGGATACCTTCCCTGAAGTGCCTATTGCAGCCCACTGTGCGGTTGAAGCGTTAAATGTTGATCCGGGGCTTATGAACATAAATGCATTTGAAGGAGTCACAGTTCCTGAGATCTTAATATTGCCAGATCCAGATGATACACCCCATAAAGGAGCTAATATAGAAGGTCCAGTGGTAAGTTCTGCAGTTGGAGTTACACCATTCCATGATGAAGAAACACCGAGGCTTGTTTCACCTGTATCCGTACCAAAGTTGTATGCAGATGGTACTGCAGTATATCCTGTAGATGACAGGTAATTAAGGTGCATTGTGGCATTGGCATTAAACACGTTTGTTGTGCTCCCGCCGCCAGGACCGCCGAGCATTATTTCAGCATCATACAGCAAATAACCATCAGGCGTGACCTCATTACCATTTACCTGGTAATAAGCAGGTGCAGTCTTGTAATCTGAAGGCATGCCATATGTAGAGTTGAATAATACTTCATCATAAGATCCAGAGATAGGTGCCTGGTTCTGCTGTATTAAAGTGTAATTGAAAAATACTGCATCTCTATTATTTATAACAGTGCTATTGAGAAACAGATTTATGGTAAACGGAAATTCAACATTGTTAAATGTTGGACCGATTGCATAATAGTATGTTGGTGGAACTGGAATGCCATCATAGCTGTACAAAGAGTTAGGTGTGAACAAAAACTGGTTGCTTGAAAAGTTCCAGATATTGTCTATTAACTCTAATGTATGAGTTCTAACAGAGTAAAACACTACGTTTTGGTTCCAGAACACATAACTGTTATTTCCAAACAGTGTTACATTTCTAAGAACTGTGTTTAACTGAAAAGTCAAGCTGTAAGGACCATCATCATCCAGATAAAACACATTAAGGTTGTTTACCGTGATCGATCCTTCAAAGCTGGTAGTGTTTAATACGGTTCCAGTTAAAACACCACTGTTATTCATCAATCCAAAATAACCTAATCCCATTGGTGCTGGAGCTGAGCCGTATAAGGGAGATATAGTATTGCCATTTTTCACATATTTTGCATTAAAATTTGGTAAATACGCATATTTAGCAGGAATACCATTCTCTTTTAATGAGTTTAGCACCTTCTGGGTCATTGTCGATCCTTGTGTGTTTGATATTTGATATGTCTGTGCATGGCTTGGCGTAGCCGAAGCATTTGCAGACATTACCAAAAAACCAGAACTCAAAAAGACGACGACTACTGCTATAGACAGTAGAACTTTCAATATATTTGCCTTTTTTCTATTTGTTATGTTACCCATAAGTTTCTATATTCATACTATCCTATTTAAAGGTTTTTGTTATCCTACCATAAATTTATTATCTAATATAAATAAAAATAATTTTTTAAGTTACATTAATTGTGCTTTAATGTTCGATACTGTTTCTACAATCATCAGTTTTTCCATATTTTTAAGGGACCTTTCATGGGCATCCTTATCTCCGGAAGATACAGCATCACTAGCTATGACCGTATAATATCCTCTATTAATTGCTTCTCTTGCAGAAGATTCTACACCTATTTCCGTTGCAATACCGGTAAAGATTATTGTTTCTATTCCTGCATTTCTGAGCATCAGGTCAAAATTTGTGCCAATAAAGATGCTTGCTGTGTTTTTTAATAGAATAATTTCATCTTTTAAAGGCTCAATCTCCAGATCAAACATTTCTTTAGGCATATTTCCGAAACTGGATCCCATCTTGCGAAGCATATACTTTCTTGCCGGAGATTCAAAGTCGGGTGGCAGAGGAGTAATCTTTGTGAAAAATATAGGGATTTTCTTTGCTCTGGCAACAGATATTAGCTCATTTAAATTTTTCATAAAATCAGCACGGTTGAATATGTGTGATACCAGCATTTTTTGTACATCCCAAACTACAAGTGCTGTGTGTTTTGGGTTAATTACATCTTTCAGGGTTTCATAATTCTCTTTTGTCATATTATTTTATTAGTAATATTTCATATATATATCTTTCTAAGTGCAAATTACCCGTGAAGTTTTATCTGCGAAAAAAACAAATAGCTGCATAGTACCGTTAACCCCGCTAAAATGAATGTAAACCAGTATCCTATATAATATGATATATATCCTGATAATAACGCACCTATCAAAGTGCCGATCCCTATGATTGCACTGTATGCTCCTAGCGATTTACCTCTGTCACTTTCACCTATTGTCTGAAATACCATTACGCTTGAAACTGTGTAATATATTGAGAATCCAACACCCGCAGCGAGAGCATAAAATATTATGTTTGAATAAAAGATAATTGTTTTCATTAAAATGAATATAATGCCAATCATAAAGTAAGAGCCTCCCCTTAAAAACAAAGCGCTATGTAAACCTTTAGAGGTAGAAATAGTATGCAGTTTAGAACCGAGATAATAAAATGTTATGGTCTGAACTATCATGCCTATGAAAATAACCATAAATATTGTGGATTCTGAAAGCCCATTTTGCTCTAGTCCCGCAGGATAAACAGTGTTAAAAAGCCCGGATCCTATAAAAAACAAAAAAATAGCAAAGTAAAGTTTTGAGAGATTGCTGTTGTTTCTTAATTTAAATGATTCTCTTAGCTTAACCATCTTGGTATTTGTTGATTTTATAAACAGTATTGAATTTGTGTACATACGCGATAAAAATGCGGATAGATCGGTACTAAAAATAGACCTATTCATTTTTTTAACAGGCTCAGGTACATAAATAGCACTTGTTACTACTGAAATCAGTGAGATAAAGAACAGTATTAAGATCAGGAACTTAAGTGCTATTACATCCGTTACTACAAATGCAAACGCAAATCCGATAGTTCCGCCAACACTTCCAGCTAATTGCAATTTTGAAAATACACTGCTCCAGAAATCTTTAGGTGAAGTTTCCATAACCAGCAAATTCAGTGGAGCAGCATTTGCAGTGATAATAAACGAATAAAGTGTGTAAATCAATATTATACCCACTATATTATTTATAAAATAGAGAGCGAGAAGCGATCCTGCAAGCCCTAGATACGAAATAATTATCTGGGCTCTTCTTCTCTGGTACCAGTCTGAAATTTTGCCCCAAATATAAGATGCTGGAATTGAAATAACAGTTCCTGCAGTTATGGCATATGATGCTTCAATAACTCCACCACCAGCCTCTAATATGTAGAGCACGATTATTGTGGATAATGGGCTCATGGCTATGTTTGCAAATATAGTGTTATAAATCCATTTTAGATCGTATTTATCTTCAGTTTTCAGAGATGTATAGCTCATGGCTTTTTAGCGTTAATTAAAAAACGATATTTAACTTTTATTAGCATTTTAGCGAAACTTCAGAAACTAGGTTTTTTAGAAAATACTCATAAAAGATAAATAATACTTACTCTTTCTATACTTTATGCTCAGCAACGCCGGTAGAAAACTCATACTTTTCACAACATCTTTAGCTGCGTTTTTAGCTCCATTTACATCAAGCTTGATCTCTTTCGCAGTACCTAAAATAGGACAGACTTTTCACGCAAATTTCACAGAGGTGGTATGGTTACCTCTGAGTTTTTTGATTGCGCTAGCATCGTTCATGATTCTTTTTGGAAAGATATCTGATGAATATGGAAGAGTTAAGTTTTTCAGGCTGGGATTTATAATATTCTTGATTGGATCTTCGCTTATCTATTTTGCAGTCAATATCTATATGCTCATAGCACTGGTGTTTTTTACTGGATTGGGAGCAGCGTTCATAGGCACAAATTCAACAGCTATAGTCAGCCACATATATCCTCAAAATATTCGTGGTGGGGCACTGGGGATTAATGCTATGTCAGTATATCTTGGATTAACCGCGGCACCATTTCTTGGTGGTGTATTAATACAGTATTTTGGCTGGCGCTCAATATTTCTTATAAATATACCAATCGCACTAATCGGCCTAATAATCTCTTTTTCATCTATGAAAAACTTGGATATCAAGGGAAAAAGAGTAAAGATCGATGTGAGAGGCGCAATAATATTTACTGCCGGATTGGTCTCTACAATTTTGTATTTGAGCGTATCTCAGATTTATGGTTGGATATCAATGATATATCTATTAATAGTTGGGATAGCACTTTTGGCTATATTTGTTATACTGGAATCTAAAACTGCAAATCCCCTTCTGGACATCTCTCTCTTTACTAAAAACAGGACATTTACTGCATCCAACTTTACGGCTTTTTTAAATTATATCAGCACTTTCTCAATAGTATTTGTGTTCTCAATTTATCTGCAGATTATATTGAAATATAACCCATTTACTGCGGGTCTTATATTAGTAGCAGAGCCGATATTCATGGTGATATTCTCTCCTATCAGCGGTAAACTTTCTGATAGATATGGTTCAAGAGAGATCGCTGCTATCGGAATGGGTATCATTGGAATCTCCTTTTTGATACTTTCATTCATAGCCATAAGATCTGTATGGGGTATAATAATACCATTGAGCATGATCGGAATTGGATTTGGATTATTTTCTGCACCAAACACTAATTCTGTTATGAGCTCTGTTACAAAAGACAAGCTTGGAGTGGCATCAGGAACCCTGGGAACCATGAGATTCACTGGGCAGTTGATGAGCATTGCAGTTGCCAGTACTATCCTGGCTGCCAGCTTGCCAAGAACTATGCTTTTGGGGATGTTTTCTGGTGTTGAGAGCGTTATCACAATATCCTACTATAATGCATTTGTATCAGGGTTCAAGGTCGTTATGCTGGTATCTGGAATATTGAGCTTGATCGGAGTTTACACATCT
>JAVRLB010000051.1:0-9019 GCA_031961865.1 Thermoplasmatota archaeon
AATATTGAATATTTTGTTCATAACCTAGCATTATCAATTTTTTGTTTAAATCTCTGAATTTTTCAGATACATTCTGATCAATGCTTTTAATTAAAGAGTCTATAGCTATTAAGTTCGTGGACTTTGCAAATGCGCCAAGCATTACCATATTTACCATCTTTGGACTATTTTCTTGATTTGCTATGTCATATGCAGGGACTCTTACTGTTTTGCCAGGAATATCCGGAACATTAGGTACCAAATTTTTCTCTACGATCAAATACTCTGATTTTTTTGCAAGAGAAACAAACTTATCCATAGTTTTTTGGTATAATACAATTAAAGCCTGGGGTTTTGTTATAACTAAGTCATAAATTTCGTGGTCATCAACAATAATGTCTGAATAAGTGATGCCTGACCTCACAGCAGCAGTGTATGATCTGGTAGTAACCACATTTTTGTTTTCGTGCATAGCATATGCGTGAGCCAGGATCGATCCTGCTAACACCAAACCTTGCCCCGCCCAGCCAGCAATGCGAATCTGTATCATTTTCTCACCTGTCTTATTATTTTATCCATCTCTTCAGTAAGTTCCGGCCTTTCTATATCTACAAATTCTCCAATTTTGAATATCCCTTCTCCGTCTGGCCTGGCTTTTTCTTTAAACATATGCAGCATCTCTATGTGGTCCATTCCCAGAATTTTTCCTTCATAGGTCGGACATTGAGATAAAACTTCAATAAAAGAAAAACCTTTTTTCATCATCGCTTTTTCAATGCTTTTAATGAGCTGCGGTAAATGCCAGGTAGTCCATCTTGCTACATATGAAGCACCTGCAGCCTTAACTAGCTCTGAAACATTGAACGAATATCCGGGATTTCCATAAGGAGTAGTGATGGTTCGGATGTTATGCTCGGTCGTAGGCGCTACCTGTCCTCCAGTCATTGCATAAATACCATTGTTTACCATTATTACTGTCATCGCTATATTTGACCTTGCAGCATGTATTAGATGATTTCCACCAATGCCCACACAATCTCCGTCCCCTGCCACAACTAGAACTTTCAATGAAGGATTTGCTATTTTTACACCAGTAGCAAATGCTATTGCACGACCATGATGTGTATGAAAAGTATCAGTCTTTAAATATGGAGAAGGGATCCATGCTGAACATCCTATTCCTGATACTGCTACTATCTGCTTACTGTCTATTTTAGAATGATCAATTGCCCTCGTAATTGCATTTAATATCTGTCCATCGCCACAGCCAGGGCAGAACGCAGACGGAAATCTGCGAATATATTTTTCTTTCAGTTCTCTCGCAGTTATCATTTTATCACTTCCTTTATCTTATCGTATATCTCGTCAACAGTGTGAACAACACCACCTAATTTTGGATAGTGCTGCACAGAGCCAAAAATCTTCTCTACTTCCATCTTGTATCCTCTTAGAGACATCTCTGGCAATAATACTGTCTTCACATTTCTAAGCTCTCTCATCCTCTTTTCCGGTGCTGGCCAAAGTGTTTTAGGCCTGAAAAATCCAGCTTTTATACCATTCTCTCGGGCTTTTAATACTGCACCTTTGGCAGGTCTGGAAGTTGCACCATATGCTATAACTAATATATCCGCATCATCAGCAAAAAGTTCCTCATATTCCTCTATATTTTCTCGGTCAGCTTCAATTTTCTTGACAAGCCTGGTCACTAAATCAGAGTGCACAGATTCAGAACCAGTGTCTCTAGTGCCATCTGGTTTGTGAGTAGAACCTGTAACTAACAGTTCATACCCGGATCCAAACAGTGCCATAGGAGGAACTCTGCCTTCATAGTTCAGTAATTCTGCCGGAGTTTCTGCTTTTTTTCGTTCTATAAGCTCTGCATCATGTGCTATCATTTTTTCGGTCATATGACCTACTTCTGCATCAGACAATAATATAACTGGTATCCGGTATTTTTCAGACAGATTAAAAGCTTTGATTGTAAAATCATACATCTCCTGTACAGAATTTGGAGAAAGCACTATTAATTCATAATCCCCATGGCTACCAAATCTAGACTGCATCACATCACCCTGAGCAGGCATAGTTGCCTGCCCGATTGAAGGACCGCTTCTCATTACATTAACGATCACTACCGGTGTTTCGGTCATTAATGCGTATCCAATATTTTCCTGCATTAGAGAAAAACCAGGTCCGGAAGTCGCAGTCATCGCTTTAAGCCCTGCCCAGGAAGCGCCAATGGCAGCAGCTATAGATCCAATCTCATCTTCCATCTGTACAAATTTACCTCCTTCTCTTGGTAACAATCTTGCCATTGAGTCCATAATCTCCGAGGCTGGAGTTATAGGATATCCAGCATAGAATCTGCAACCTGCTTTTATTGCGCCTAATGCGCAAGCTTCATCGCCTTCTATAAACATCACTTTGTTAGTCATTTTTTCTCCTCCACATCTATTGCAAAATCAGGGCAATATAATTCACATAGTCTACAAACAATACAGTTATCTAGATTTATAATATAGGGATAGAACAGCCCATATTCATTTATTTCTTCAGAGTTTGCTATTACTTTTTTTGGGCATACGTCTATACAGATCCCGCAGCCTTTACAGTTGATTTTGTCTATTTTTATAGAGGAAGCTTTCATAGTGTCGGTAATAACGAAAGGGTATAATAATAATTTTATCTTATCAACCAGCAAAAGGATAGTTAAATCTATAAAACATTTGATCTTTAAAATTATCCTGTTTCGTCTTTTAAATATATGCAATCGCATAACTAAAGATTTTAATAGCATTAATTTTTTAACTATGATATTAAATTTAAAACATATTTGACAATATATGTCTAAATAAATTTAATAAAAATTTATTTTTTTATTAAATATTCTAAAAAATTATTAATTTTAACAGAACAGTTTTTATAAAACGAAATTAGGCATAAACATATTTAAATACCTGATTTTATTACTACTCTAAGTGGTGATAAAAATATGGCATTGTTTATAGATTCGTTGGCAATAATGCTTATAGGACTAGGCTCAGGAACATTCTTGGTTGCATTATACTTTTTGTATTCTGCACTAGGGAAAACAGATTGGATTAGGGAACAACTGGTTATTCCTACCATTGGAATTGGGTTGTTCGATTTTATAAGTGGTTATGAAATGTCGTTTACTTGGCCACTTCCATCAGGGTATAATATGTTGTTTGGAGATCCGCTATTATTCCTGGGGATTCTTTTAGTTGTTGGTGCAGTAATGGTTTATAAAAAAATGAATCCGTCGTCTCTATCTTTTCTATCTGTAATACTTGGAATATATGTACTGATTGGAGCGTATAGTATATTTACCTATAAGCTAGAGACTGGAAATGACCTTATCAGTGCAATGGGGCTATATGTAGTTGACGGAATCGCTGCGATTCTAGCACCAATATTGATAATGAAACCTACCGGTGCAGGAAAATCGCTCTATTATCTGGAATTTGCACTGCTTTTACTTGGAACACTTGCAGCACTATTTATTGGATATAATGCACTACCAGAACATTTAGTGGATTTCTCCAAGTATTTCCCATCAGTGATCTCGGTGTTGCTGTAAATTCCACTTTTTTATTTTTTTTGCATCAACCTATTTTAGAAAATCTTTCCCTTTTTTTAATACTTTTTTGGTTTTATCCACTGTTTTTTCGACATAAGGCTTGGCAGAATCTATAGCGCTGGAGGTTATGTCCACTCCTTTCTTTATTACTTTTTTGGAATTGTTTACAATTTTTGATTTTTCACTTAATGTATTTAGCTGGGCTCTCAGGTCTTTTAGTTCTCTTTCTATGCTTCTAGCCAGATCAGCACTTAATTTTTCCGAGTTTTTATCAAGAGAATCCAATATCTCATTCACATCTTTTAGGAAGTTGCTGCCCATGTTTTTTCCTTCGTTTTTTAAAGTTTCAGCCTCTTTTCTTAAATCGTCTATTATTCCCATAATTTAACATATATACACGTTATATTTAAAATATGTTCTATCTTTAAAGTTAAGTTTATATGTATTTATTGTTTTATGTTTTTACAATGGTAAATATCAGCACAAAAATTGCAAATATATATTTTTCAAACCCGGTGATTTTAGCATCTGGCATACTTGATGAGACAGGAGAATCTATGTTAAGGGCTATTAAAAACGGAGCTGGGGGGGTAGTGACAAAGTCTTTAGGATTAGACAAGAGGGATGGATATGATACTCCTAATATTGTAGAGATGAGCCATGGATTATTAAATGCTATGGGCCTTCCTAACCCTGGAATTGATAATTTCCAGAATGAGATAAAGATTGCTAAATCTGGAAATGCACCAGTTATTGGCAGCATTTTCGGTACTGTAGAGGAGTTTCCGCAGGTGGCAAAGAAGATGGAGTCCTATGGTGTTGATGCGCTGGAGCTAAATGTTTCATGCCCACATGCAAAAAAATACGGTTCTGAAATCGGAACAGATCCCAATCTTGTCGAAGAAGTATTGCGTAATGTTAAAAAAACAGTTAACATTCCTGTATTTGTAAAGCTCACTCCGAATGTGAAAGATATTGTAGAAATCGCTAAAAGTGCTGATAAGGCAGATGGTTTGGTGCTCATAAACACTGTAAAAGGCATATCCATAGACATTTATGCAAAAAAGCCGGTGCTTTCTTATAAAATTGGTGGATATTCTGGCCCGGGAATAAAACCTATTGGAGTACGCGCAGTCTATGATGTTGCAACTGCTATGAAAATACCAATTATGGGTGTTGGTGGAATAATGAATGGAAAAGATGCTATTGAATATCTGTTGGCTGGTGCGTCTGCAGTTCAAATAGGCTCTGCACTATACTATTATGGTTATGATGTATTCAGAATGATCAATACAGAGATTGTAAATTACTTAAACTCTGAAAAATATGATAAAGTTGACGATATTATAGGACTGGCGCTGAGGTAATAAAGATGTATGCTGTTACAAAAATAGAAGAAACAAAAGAGGAAGCTTTTAACATAAAGACTATTCGTTTCAAGCTTGAAAATAGAGTCTCTGCAGGGCAGTTTGTGATGGTCTGGATACCTGGCATAAGAGAGATACCTATGAGCCTTTCCTATACCGGAGATTTGAAAGGCATAACGTTTAAAGTAGTTGGCAAAGGCACAGAAGCACTAGCAAAACTTAATGAAGGATCCAGAATATGGGTAAGAGGCCCTTACGGTTTAGGATACAAAAAAGAGGATGGGCATGCATTGGCAATTGCTGGCGGTACAGGAATCTCATCGCTTGCACCTTTTATAGAGACAGTTCAAAACATTGACCTTTTGATAGGTGCCAGGTCTAAAAAAGATCTTTATTTTATTGACCGGTTGAAAGGAGTCACAAAAAATATTTACATCACCACAGAAGACGGTTCTGTCGGAGAAAAAGGGATTTTGACAGATCTCTTACCACATTTACTGAAAAATAACAAATACACTAAAATTTATACATGCGGCCCGGAAAGGATGATTCGGGCAATCTTGAATTTGACAGAGCTCAGGGTATCTGCAAGCCTCGAAAGATATATGAAATGCGGAATTGGAATATGTGATTCATGTACAATTAATGGTTATAGGGTATGTGTAGACGGGCCCGTATTTGAAGATCAACAGTTAAGAAATATGACAGAACTTGGTGAGTACACAAGAGAAAAGTCAGGATTGAAGGTAAAATTATGAGCATAATTAATGCTAAAAATATAAATAAGTATTATGGATCATTTCAGGCATTGAAAAACGTGGATATAGAAGTTGATAAAGGCATATTTTGCATTATTGGGCCTAACGGTGCCGGAAAAAGTACGCTCATAAAAGTTCTTACGGGCCAGACTAAAGCCACGGGAACTGTTTCAGTATTGGGAATTGATCCGATCAGAGATCCTGTCAAGGTGAGAGAGAAGATTGGAATTGTACCGGAAAGAGAGAGTGTTCCATCTTACTTAACGGTGATTGAGTATCTTGAGTTTGTTAGTAAGCTTAGAAAAAGTCAAAATAATGGGAGAATAAAGGCATTGATACAGCAATTTGATCTGGAATCACATGAAAATAATTTGTGCAGGGAGCTTTCTCGGGGAATTACCCAGAGAGTAATGATAGCATCTGCGCTTATTCATGAACCAGAATTACTGTTTCTGGATGAGCCCATGATGGGCCTGGATCCTATTCAACAGCGAAAATTCATAGAATTTTTAAATAGCTACAAAGAGAATAGAACTATATTTATAGCAACACATATTTTAGAAATTGCATCTAAAATTTGCGATCGTGTAGCAATTATTTACAATGGAGAAATAAAGAAAATTAGCATAAATAATGGGGATTTAGAAACCTTATTTTTAGAGGTAATAAATAAATGATCCAGTATTTCCTGAAAGAAGAGTTTCGCAGATTTTCATACGCTATGAAAAAAAGCGCTATGTTTCTGACCACGATCTATTTTTTTGCTGCAGGGTTTATGGTGATTTTATTTAAAGATTATATAATAAAATTAATAGGTTACAATTTCTTGTTTCAGGCATCTTTAATTTCAGTATTTTTGTTTGGTGTGGGTGTAGGAGCGTTTGGATTCATTGGCAATCAGTACTGGCAGATCAGAAACAAAGAATTTTATCTGGTGAGCACCCCCGAAACTCTACCTATAAGCTATAAATCTACATTTTTATTAAGCTATATACGTGATTTCATTTATTATTCTTTTTTTAATTTTATCCCTTTGATTTTAGGACTGTTTGCAGGGTCAATATTCATAAAAACATCACTTTTTACATTATCTTTTATTTCTCTGTTTTTGTTTCTTTCTTTTTTAGAGGGAATGGCGCTATCATTCTTGCTTTCTTTACTATTTTCAAAAAACAGGAAAGTTTTCTATTTTGTAAGCATTGTTATCACGATCGTGATACTCCTGTCTTTGCGCTATAATATTTTATTATCATTGCTTGTTCCAGCTTATTTTTACATTTATAATATGAGCATTTCGCTTATATTTACAATTATCTATATATTTATATTTACTTTTATCGGGTACAATATCACACCTCGTGAATTCGAAATCAAGATGCATAGATACAGACATGCGTTTGAAAGGTTTCAATTTAAAATATTCAGGAAATATGCAGTATTAATGAGCAAAGAGTTTATCGACATTCTCCGCGGAGACATGTTTTTAAAGTTACTGTTCTCATATTATATGCCAGTGCTTTTTATATCCTTGCTGATCACATTTATGAACCTGTACATTATACACTTTGTTGGATTTTCAGCACTTTTCTTTGCCGTGACAATCTCTCTTTTCTCAGTTGTAATCTATTCATGGCTGGTATCTCTTGATGATACTACCTACTATAATTATCTCCCTGTTACTCAGGATAAATTGATCAATGCTCACATAATATCATACATGATACTGAGTTCAATAGTATCTGTGCCAGTAATACTTTTCATTACCCTTTATTTCAATGAACTGGCGCTTTTGATAGTAGTGCTCCTGATATTCTTCATAAACTCATTTTATCTGCTGACTGTAACAATATATTTTACAGGATTGAAAACAGGGTCATTATTGTTCGATCCGTCAGTGTTCGGTAAGTTTATGACATTCTCTATAACAGGGTCTATAATACTGGCAATACTTGGAAACATGAGCCTGATAAATATAAAATTTTTATTTTATTTACTTATTATACTGGCGGTACTCCTTATCTTATCATACGTTTTTTACAATAAAAGCATAAAAAAATGGAGTGTTTTGGAATTTTAACCATATCTTTCAAGCATCTTTTTTGGGTTCATATAATTGAAATACCAGTCATAAAGCCATTCATACTTTCCTTTAATAGTGCTCCAGTAGATGCGGCCAGAGAATTTTTTCATGTAATAATATGATCTCTTAGGAACTATTTTTGCGGTTTCAGTGGTATAATTTCCAATCACGAACGTTGCTTTTCCATCACCAACCTCGAACGGACAGTTTGTCCTCCCATCATACTTTGCATCAATTCCGCTCAACCTTTTTGCGAGTACCTTAGCCTCCAGATGTGTGGTGGCTCCAGATTTCGCAGAAGGTATTGAAGCTACATCTCCGATTGCAAAAGCATCGTCAAATCCCTTTATGTTTAATTTCTGTTTGTCTGTGGCTATATATCCATCTTCAGTTACTAGATTTTCAGGCATTGCATCAGTGCCTGTGAAAGGAGGAACAATCAGCGCTAAATCAAAGTTAAGCGATTCTCCTTCTAAAGAATTAAGTACCCTTTTTTCCATATCTACCGTATCAAGGTCAAACGGAGCAAGCAATTCAATGCCTTTTTTTTGAAGTATCGGCTGTATCACTTCGTCCATGGGCTTTGCCGGATAGGCACCTGTGAAAGGGGCGAAAAAAAAGATCTGGGTTTTGTCCCTGATCCTTCTTTTTCTAAGATTCTCTTCAATTAAAAACAGAGCCTCGAGAGCGACCGGCGGAAACTTGTATATCGGATATGATACTCCAACTACCAGTTTTCCCCCCTTAAAGCGGTTCAGATTTTGCCAGAATTTCAGAGATTGCTGCTCATTGGTAAATATATCCCCATATTTCTGTGACAGCGTGTATAACCCTGTAATTTTTTCAGGGCTGGGCTTTGACCCGGAAGCCATTATTAATTTATCATACTGATACTGCGCATTTTTGCTGTAAACAGTTCTGTTGGCAAGATCAACTTTTGTGATTTTCTCGTTTTTATAAGTAACGTTTTTTGGTAATAAATCTTTAATTAACTTTGTTCTCTCTTTCTTTCCATATATGCCTGCACTAGCCGCAGCTGTAATTCCGATCATAAAATTAGAGGTTGTGGTAGATACCTTGATAGGTAATTTCATTATCATATCCAGACCAAGGACATTAAATGCTCCAGATCCTATTCCCAAAAGTCCTGAAGCGATTCCAGCAAAAAACATTACCAATGACCCTTCTTTTACATGTTGAACTTTATATTTAATCTCTTTTTTTAACTTTGGAT
>JAVRLB010000052.1:0-8887 GCA_031961865.1 Thermoplasmatota archaeon
TAGATTCAGGAGATCTTGTCAAAGCAAATCAAAAAAGCTTAGAAATGATTACTAAAAATCCAAAAGAGCCAAAATACTGGCTATTAAGAGCAGTAATTGCCTATAAGAATAAAGACATTAAAGCATATCAGAATTTTATTTCATATGCTTCTAGACTTGATAAAAATATAATGAATGATAACATTTTTAAAAAATATATTGAAAAATAATGGATTAACTAATATTGTGTAACTATCTATCTAAATTTTTAGAAGGAAAAGATTATTTATTAAAAAGCTATTTAAATATTATGTATTTAAAATTGATATCTTGGAATTTAAATGGTTTGAGAGCAGCAATTAAAAATGGACTTTTTGAATTTATAAAGAACATAAATGCAGATATTATTTCGTTTCAAGAAATTAAGGTAAGTCAAGCAGATTTACCCCTTGAAATTTACAATTTAGGATATCATGTATATTTAAATTCTGCTGTAAAAAAAGGATACAGTGGAACATTAGTTTTATCTAGAACTGAACCTATTTCGCTACATAATGGAATAGGTAATGAAAAATTTGATAGTGAGGGAAGAGTCCAAACTTTGGAGTTTGATTATTTTTATTATATTAATTCTTATTTTCCTAATTCTCAACCTGATTTAAAAAGATTAGAATATAAACTTGAGTTTGATAAAATATTTTTAGAATATGCTGAAAATCTCCGTAATAAGAAGCCATTAGTTATTGCAGGCGATTTTAATGTAGCTCATACAGAATTAGACATAGCCAGACCTAAAGAAAACGAACATAATGCTGGGTTTACAAAAGAAGAGAGAGCCTGGATGTCTGAATTTTTAGATAAAGGATATATAGATACATTTAGAATATTTAACAAAGATGGAGGTCATTATTCTTGGTGGTCTTATCGATTTAATGCTCGTGCAAAAAACATTGGCTGGAGAATAGACTATACTATTATTACCCCAGAGTTATTAAAATATGTCAAGAACTCTTCTATTTTAGAGAACGTTAAAGGTTCTGACCATGCTCCGATACTCTTAGAGCTATTATTGGATAGCTGATATTTGGTAACATTATTTTCTATGCGCAAATAGATACACTGCAACAAAAAATATCGCAAATAATGGAATTAATAAAAGATCAGATATATTCGTGAATGCTTCAGAAAACCAGAACACTGAAAAAGAAAGAAGTAAAGCCGATACTGCAACTTTCATATTAGCCTGTTTGATCTTTCTTACTTGGCTTCTAAGTACAGCGGTACCAATTACAACGATGATTAAACCTGCTGACAGTCCAAGAAATGTGGAATTATAGTTTATAGGAATAAGTGCTACAAGTACAATGGCTGCTTCAAATGCTTCTACCGCTCCGACAGAAAAGCCAGTATAAAATAGACCTTTTTCTACCTTTTCTTCACTAGAATTTCCTAAATTTCTGGATCTTAATACAGCTCTTCTAGAGCTCCTAGCCAGTCTTAATCCAAAATAAAGCAGCAAGAACCCGGCCACAAGCCTGATAAGTAAAATCGGGAGCAAAGCAATCTCATTCCCAATAATAAAAGTTATTATCAAGACCATTGCTATTCCTAACCCTACATATAAGAACGCCTTTGATCCGCCTTCAGCATAAAGGGCTAACGCTACTGCTGCAGCTTCAGAAATTTCAAGAAGTGTGATACCCATAGCCGCAAGAAATATTGCAGGATCAATCATTAAAAACATAAATGAGTGTAAATATATAAAAATATTGCTAAATAAGGTTTTGGGGCAAGACTATTTTTTAGAGACTTCTAATTGCTTTTCCATCTCTTTTGACACTTTTACATTAGTTCAAATAAATGGAAATATTACAGAAAATTGGATATGTAGCTCTCTTTAATTCTTGTTATACATTTAAATAAAAAAGGATATTTTAAAATACTTTATTCTTCATGATACACCAAAAGTTTTGTTAGGTGTCATAAATGAAAAAAAATGTCAAAGTAAGTGTACTGGACGATTTAGATCTCGATATTTTAAAATTTTTAGAGGAAGATTGCACACTAACCTATCAAGATATAGCAGATAAACTAAACAAGAACTTATGGACTGTTAGAGATAGAATTACATTACTTAAAAATCGAGGGGTTATTAAAAAATGTAAAGGGATACTGGATTATAGCTTAATGGGCTATGATTGTAAAGGAATATTACTATGTAACATTCCATCAAATCACATTGAAGAGGCAATTCAGTTTATGAAAACTCAAGATGAAATCAAGAGCATAACTATTATTACTGGAGATAAGAGATTTATTGTCACGATAATTGGCAAGAAATGCAATGATATCAGGAATTATATAAGAAAAAACTTCACCAAGTTTGAGATATATAATACTGAGCTAAACATAGTGTTAGAGGAACCGCTATAATATTTAGCAATTTTTTGATCATTTTACATTTTAAACACAATTTTTTGTAAATAATTTTTAAATTTATAAAGCAATATTCACCGTTTATGACTAATGATTCAAAGTTAGTAAAATTAAGAGATCATCTAGACAAATTTTTAGCAGTATATGTGGCCATAGCCATAGTAATAGGGCTACTTGCTGGATTGCAGGCAGGTTCGTGGGTGCCTGGACATAAAGCGTTCTTAAGTATGTTAGAACTTGCTGCCATCATTATAATGATATTTCCAATGATGGTAATGTTAAACTTTAACGGGCTTGCAAAAGGATTTAAATCCTGGAAAATGCTTATAGTGGTACTTCTGATGAACTTTGGTTGGGGACCTTTATGGGCCATAATATTAGGAGACATATTCTTGACCAATCCATTATTGAGACTGGGTGTATTTCTGGCTTGGCTAGTACCATGTTCTTCCATGTCTATAGGTTATGTAGGTTTAATGCGTGGAAATATAGAAGCTGCGACAGCGATGGTTGCAATAACATTTATTCTAGCCATACCTATAATTCCAATTCTAGCTGATTGGTACGGCTCTGCATATCATGTTAGCGTTCCTATGACGTTACTGATCACTACTATAATAGAGATCATAATAATTCCAATGATTGCAGGGCTGATAACACATAGTGCTTTGTTAAAAAAGTTGGGACCGGCAAAGTTCAAGCAATATACTCCTATCTTTCCGTCAGTGACAATGATCGGAATGTTCTTGATCGTGTTTGTCATTTTCTTTTCAAATGCAAAACTAATGGAAATGCATATAAGCTCAATAATAGGTATCTTTTACATTGCTATGATTTTTGGAACCATATCACTTGTGTTCATGACACTTTTTCTCAGAGCTATCAAATTCAATTTCTGGGACGCTATGGCAGCAACGTTTCCCAGCATTGGTAAAAATGAGGCAACAGCAATAGCCATTGCTGCTCTGGCTTTCTCTCCATTGGTTGTCATTGCACCGTCCGTGTTTCCAGTATTTCAAATCATATTCTTGGTTACTTACATAAAATTAAGGCCCAGAATTGCACATTTCTACGGCATCAAAACAAGAGATGTAACCTTTAAGGAGGAAATGGAAGAATCAAAAGCGATACAAGGTGGAGGTGAATAAAATGAAAAATGTTTTAATTCCAGTAGATTTTTCAAAAGACACTGCAGATTTTGTAAAGAAAGGAATTGCATTATTTTCAGACCTGGAAACGATAAATTTCTTGCATGTTGTGTCATTGAGCATCAAAGAGCTTGAAGAATATGTAGATCCAGAGTCTGTTTTATTCGCAAAATCTGTAGCAGAGAAGAAAATGACTGAGCTTATAAAAGATCTAAATCTTAACAAAAAATATAAAGTAGAATATGCGATTACAGATGGAGATCCAGCAAGGGTGATCATAGATCTTGCAAATAAAGAAAAGTTTGATGCAATAATAATTGGCCACAGAGGTTTTACATATATAGAAGACTTTTTCATAGGCAGTGTAACACTTAAAGTAATATCAAAGGTAAACATTCCGGTAATCGTAGTAAAAAAATGAGCAATTTTACCTTTATTTTTACTTTTTTTAATATATTTTTATTTTCTCTTTCTTATTGAGCCTCACTTCTTTATCTAGCCACACCTACTTTTTTGAGCAAAAGCTTAATTGAATCATTTAAGAAGAGAGCTACTAAAAAGGCATAAACTATTATGATTACAAAATAGTTTAGTTTTAATGGTGCTATAATACCAAATCCAAACAAAGATAGCAATGCCACCAAGATCATATCTGCTATAATTGACAGAAGAAGAGTTTTTCCGGGTCTTGAACTCCAGAAAGGCCCACGTTCTCTGAGGATCAGAGGAGTAAACAGCCCGAAATACATAATGCTTGCAAAAAAGAATGTGTTCATAACATTTGTATTTGAAGATAACTTAAGATAAATTATGGCAATGTATAAAAGACCAAACATTTCGATAGTTTGTACAATACCCAGAATAACACTGTATTTGAATAAACTACCTACATTCCATTTTTCAGGTTTTTTAGAGCCCCTAGTATTATCTGTTGATAAAGAGATAGTAACAAAATCAATCAAAAAAAGGAACAGTACTATATCCAGAGCAGAGATCACATAATATCCGGTTATCAAAAAAGCCAGCGCTACAAACACTGCTATCTGAAATGTTTTAACTGTCTTGTTTAAGACCCATGTAACAATTCGCTGATATATTTTTCTCCCATTTTTTACCAGATCTACTATATTTGATAACCCTTCTGATGTAAGTACTACACTTGCAGCGCCTTTGGCCACATCAGTAGCGGTGCTTACCGCGATACCTACTTCTGCCTGTTTAAGTGCCGGTGCATCGTTTATTCCATCGCCAGTCATGCCTACTATATGCTCTTTAGCCTGCAAACTTTTCACGATAATATATTTGTCTTCAGGATAAATCTCTGCAAAAACGTCACTTTCTTCTGCTGTATTTGCAGCTTCTATTGGGTCCTGTGATTTTAAATCTCTTATCTTTGAAGAAGAAACTATTTTGTCACCCAGCCCAATCTCCATAGCTATCTCTTTTGCTATTGGTTCAGCATCTCCAGTTAACATCTTTACTGAAACCCCTAACCTGTTAAGTTCTTTAATAAAACTGCCAGTATCTGGTCTGGGCATATCATATAAAGCTACTAATCCACATAATCTTAAAGGTCCATTATTTTCAGATATTGCAACAGCGAGAGTTCGATATCCTTTTGTTGCAAAACTATCCATTTTCACAGATATATCTTCATCTATGACTATGTTACATAAAGTACTTATTACACTTACTGCTCCCTTCACAATTTTATATTTTTTGCCATCTTTTTCTACCTCTGCTTCAGTCCTTCTAAGGCTGGGATCAAACGGGGTAAATTTCTTAACTGCAAAACTTGAAATTGCCAGGTTTCTCACTTTTGCCTCTGAAATAAATGCCATATCTATTGCATCCTGATTAGCCTCTTGAGATGCAAGAGCACCATAAAGAATAATGTCGTTTTCAGAGAAACCATTTAATTCCACGGTTTTACTGATTGATAATTTATTAGTGGTTAATGTACCTGTCTTATCAGCGCAGACAATATCCATGGATGCCACGTCTTCGATTGCGCTTAAACGTGTTAACAATACACCTTTTTTAGAAACTTCAAGAGATCCAACTGCCATGCTAACTGTGAACATTGCTGGAAGTGCTACCGGCACTGCAAAAACTATTAAGACCAATGCTAGAGGAATAACTGTAATCAAGCTTAACCCTCTAATGTATGTTATCACAAACATTGCACCAATCAGGGTAATTACGATTATAAGCAATCTATCTACAATTTTTGTTGTAATTTCTTCCATGTGTAATTTAGGTTTTGCAAATTTTATGAGCTCGGTAGTTTTCCCAAAATATGTTTTGCTACCGGTTTTAATTACAATTGCCGTAGCTTCATTTCTCTTTATAATAGACCCTGAAAACAATACATCGTTAATTTTCTTATCTACTGGCATAGATTCTCCGGTAAGGGCTGATTGATCAACCTTCAAAATATTGTTACTGGCTATTTTTAGATCTGCAGGAACGAAATCTCCAGCCCTAACTCTCACAATATCTCCTGGCACTAGTTCCCTTGCTGGAACTACTTTCCAGAGCTTATCTCTTAAAACCCTAGCGTTTACCTGTAATTTCTTCCGCAATATCTCCACTGCTTTAGTAGCTTTTTCTTCCTGTGTAAAGCCAATGATCGCGTTAACTATGAGCAGTCCTGCAATAATATACGCATCAATATAATTGTGTATAATCACTGAGAATACTATTACAATTTCCAGCATCCAAGGTGTGATTCCCCAGAACTTCTTCGCAATGCTTAGTATAGCATTCTGCTTTTTTTCCAGAATCTCATTAGACCCATATTCACTTTCTCTTTTTTTTGCTTCTTTTTCTGTGAGGCCATCTTCAAGAGTTGTTTTTAAAACAGTCAATACCTCTTTATAGTCTAACTCTTCTATTTTTGCTGCATTTTCTTTGTTATCTGGCGTAAAAATCACCTTTTTTATAATATTTTATATTGAACAGTAAGAACATATGAGATTCAATAATTTTGAAAAAATATTTGAGGTTTTTATTTATATATAATATTTTTATTATCTTATCAATCAACATCTCTATTCACCGACTTTTCGATAGCATTAATCGTACTTAAAATTTTATATTTTATTCAATCAAGATCATTATCTAAAAGATAAGAAAAAATAGATTATTCTAAAAATATAGATTTTTTAGGTACCATATCTGGAAGTATTTTAGAAGCTACCTGATAATTGGCATTATCTTTCGTGAAAAAGTCTAATAATGCGTATCCTTCTGAAAAATAATGTTTGTAAACTTTAGCGGATAAACTTCTCCATCTAATTGCTTCCTCTGGTCTATATTTTTTGAGAGATACAATATTTTTTGGAATCTCAATTAGAATAGTGTTATCTTCTAAGCTAAGATCTATACTCTCAATAATTCTGATATCTCCATCCTCTCTTGTAATTATAGAGTTATTCAGATTAAAATAAGTTTTTTTTGTGCCTTTTAACTTCTCTGCCACATGCTCTGAATTAATATACCATTCTGCTACTAAACGATCCGATTTCAACCCTTTGTTTAGTGTGTCTGTCATCGTTCCATAATGATTTTCAAGGTATACCCTTGCTATAGCTCCAAGTTTGCTAAGATTGAAATTGGAGTTTAGCCCTTGCAACGGATCAAATGTCCAGCTAATTAAGTCTATATTTTGTTTTTTTACCCATTCTAGCTGTTTCAACTTTAAGTTTTTACCAATATCCTTTCTCCTATAATCCGGAGCAACTCCTGTCATATGCGAATAAAAATACAGTTTTGAATTTTTATAGCCCATGAACCCAAAAGAAATGCCAACCACTTTGTCCTCATCTTTAGCTATAAGAACCAGCCCTCCATTGGATTTAATGCCTGTAATGATATCTTTTAAAATGGTAGCTAGATCTATAGCTCCCCATGCTTTTTTAATTACCTCTACACCTGATCTGATTTCATCAGGATCTTCAACCACGTTTATTTCAAGCATCTTGTATCATCCTCCTGTATATATTTTGTAACTGTAATAAGGTATTAATTGAGACCGACTCATCCTTTCCATGTGCATTATCATTCAAGAAATCACCGGGACCAAGAGTAATGGTCTCTATGCCTTCTGCAATCATGAACGCAGAATCGTTTGAACCGCTTCCTCCTATGAAATCGGGTTCGTAACCAACCTCCAATTTGCCCGCCTTTCTTGCCATCTCTATGATCCTGGATGTCAATGGGATCTCTGCAGCTGGATTTTCTCCTATGACATTAATGTCCACATTCAATGTAGGGTTTTTATATTTCTGAACTTTGATGAGGTCTTCAATCACTTTAATTATATCTTCCTTCTTTTGCGAAGGTAACATTCTTATGTCAAGTGTGCTCTTCGCCAAATCAGGAATTACATTTACCTTTTCTCCACCTATGATTGTAGTTCCTATAGAGATAGTAGGTGAAGGAAGATATGGATGCTTTTCAAATTTAAAATTTACATTTTTTAAAGATACTAACACATCGGCAAGGTTTAAAACGGCATTTACGCCTCCAGCAGGATTGCTTGCATGTGCACTTTTTCCATGAGAAACAAGCTCAATCCAGAGTGATCCCCTTACTCCAGGACGAATATAAATTATTCCGTTATTTACAGAGCCTTCCATTACTACGCCATATCTGCCCTTTATTTTTTTAATTATGCTTTTTGTCCCGTAGTTACCGCCAGCCTCCTCATCTGCTACAAAAGCAAATTTACAGCTTTTTAATTTCTCTTTTTGACCCGAGTCTATTATCTCTTCAATAGCAACAATTATCGTTGCTAAAGCCCCTTTCATATCTGAACTTCCTCTTCCATATACCCTTCCATTAAATACCTCACCCGCAGGATCATGCACCCAGCCAGCTCCAATCGGAACCGTATCCATATGCCCGTTAAAAACTATGTCTTCACCTGAACCAAATATAAGATTTACCCTGTTTTCAGAAGTTTCAATTCTCTCATATGACAGATAATTTTTTAACCTGTTTTCAATAATATCTGCAACAAGCTCTTCATTGCCAGGTGGATTTTCACTCTTTGCTCTTATAAGATCTAACGTTAGAGAAACTATCCTATCCTGAATATCCATAATAGAGTGAAATAAGTAATATGTATAAATATTATTTGCATCTTTATGAGCAAGATTTAAATATTAAAGTGTATTTTCATTTTTTAAAATAAACTTTAGGTGAAAATAATGAAAAGAATATATGCTATTTCGATAGTTGTTGTTTTAATCGTGGCGAGTTTTGCAGTTGGGTTTGAAATGAATAATTTCAAACCGAAGCTTTCAGGAAATGATGTT
>JAVRLB010000053.1:0-8860 GCA_031961865.1 Thermoplasmatota archaeon
CAAAGGAGAAGAACATACAAATCATTAAAATGGATGAAAAGTGTCCAATATATGCATCTGCGCCAAAACAATGGAACTAATCCATTACAGAGTTCCAGAGTTGATATTCGATAACGGTCCTGAATCCCATCCGTTCGTAAATCGGCCTTCCCATTTCTGTAGCCTGCAGAACACTTCTTGTACATCCTTCCTCAATTCCATCTATAACGGCTTTCCTGGTCATTGCTTCTCCAATTCCCAGTTTTCTGTACTCTTTAATCGTTCCTACAAAATATATTCCAGCAACATCGTTCATGCTGAATCGGAGCGAAGTTGCTACAGCTCTGCCGTCCATGATACCAATATATAAGCCTCCCCTGAACTCTGGCATCTCTAACTGTTCTGCAGATAAAGTGAACGCCTGGTCTTTCTTTGATATTGGAATACTCCCGAAAATGATTTCGCCAAGGTCAAAGAACTCAGTCAATTCTTCGAATGATTCTACCCGTTTAATTTGCAGTTTCTCTGGCATCTTAAAAGGATTGATGGGTAATTTGTCCAGGTACATACCCGGGATCATTTCTTTTAACGAAAGTTGCATTTCTTCTATGATCCGGTGCACTGCCTTGCCAACTTCCGGTGTTGTTATCAACTGCCAAGGAAGGTCTTCCCTGACGTACAGGTCTTTTATCCTGTTAATGATTTTTTCTGGGTCTTTTGGAGGGCTGAGTGAAAAGACGACGTTGAATTCATGTGATTTTATGCCAGACCTTATCAGGGTCGTTCCGCTATGTTTCTCCATTACTCCTCCCGGCATCATCGCTGCAAGTGAGCCTATTGCACCTATCCAGTTCTCACTGCAAATCTTTCCCGGTTCGTATTCCTGAGACATATTGTTGATAACATCTAATAACTATATATATGTTTTTTTGATAATGCTCTATTTCAAACTTAGATCATAAAAATACATTCAAGATCACAAAAATAGTTTCATAAATCTTTTCATTTTTTTATAGCTTACGCTATCCGCACCATCCATTAATGTTCCTTAAATATTTTATCCGGCAATAAAAAAATTACTTAACACACTACAAATTATAAGATCGTTTAAATTGTAATGAGATCTGAAAAACTTACTATTCAGGCAGCATCGATCAAATAAAAAATATTATTAATGCTATGCATATCGTGATAATACCAATTGCCTGTAATGATGACAGTCTTTCTTTTAGCCATATAAATGACAATAGTGCAAGACCAACAATCATAAGTTCTGTAAGTAATGGAGTTAACACGGGATTGATAACATAAACAAATGAAAATAATACAGTACCAATACCGTTAAACAGCCCTAACAAGACAATAATCTCGATCATAAGCTTTTTTATATTATCTTTATGAATAGTTTCCTCTCGACCGTCAACTTTTATAATACGTGAAAATATAATTCCAAACAGTGCAGAAAAAGTCATTAAAACTACAAAATAAAGAAAAGATAGATTGCTGTTTTTAGTAATGGTTGAATCAAATATTAACCACATTAAGACCCACAGTAAGTTACCTACCAATGCCACCAAAGTAAGCCATGAAAATTTGAATTTGTAGCCAGTACTATTTATAGAAATCAAAAATACTCCAATAAGCATAATCAAGATTATTATAGAAGAACGGAACAGCACTGCCTGTGAAAATAGTAGTGCTGAGAAGAAGCTGATTAAAAGCATTTGAGAACTGTTAATTATTCCTATGATCATTGCCTTTTCTTTAGACAAAGCATAAAAAACCAGATACGCAGCTACTGTATACATCAATCCTTCGATTATAGCGAACGGCAAAAGAGCGATAGGAAAATAAAAAACTCTGGTGAATATGAAAGCACCTATCAATGAAAACAATGCTGAAAAAATAAGGTATCTCGGTACAAAATATTTATAAGATATCTCTAATCCAGCCTTCGAAAATAGAAACTTGGGTAATATTACGACAAATGTAAAACTTATGATTATAAACGAAATAGCCAGCGAATAAAATAAAGTTGACATTTAGGAGTGGGTAATGTGATTAGATTATATTAAAATTATTTGTGAGTATTTTTAACTTTTTAGCGGAACTAGCTTGATTTATCTGAGATAAAAGTTACTAATCAGTCATGAATATGAGAGAAAAATGAGTAAAGGCAACTTATTCATGAAAATTTTTAAGTAATACTACACTATACTCTATATTATTAGTAATAGAAAGGTAGGTTTTTATGGAAACGTATACACATGACATATTAATTTTAGGAACCGGGCTCGCAGGTATGCGAGCTGTAATTGCAGCAGCAGAAAAAGATCCAAATGTCAGCATTGCAATGATCTCTAAATTATATCCAATGCGTTCACATTCTATCGCTGCAGAGGGTGGTTCTGCCGCAGTGATAAGCGAGAAAGATAGTTTTGATCTTCATGCATATGATACTATAAAAGGTGGAGACTATTTAGGAGATCAGGACGCAATAGAATTTTTTGTCCGGCAAATGCCACAGGAGATACTGGACTTAGATCACTGGGGTTGTCCATGGAGCAGAAATGAAGACGGAACAATCGCTCAGAGACCATTTGGTGGGCACAGTTATCCAAGGGCTACATTTGCGGCTGATAAAACAGGATTTCATGAGTTACATACCATGTATGAGCATAGCTTATTATTCAATAACATTACAAAGTACAATGAATTCTTTGCAACATCAATAATCCTTGAAAACAATGAATTTAGAGCACTGACAGCCATAGATATCAAGACTGGAGAAATGGTTTTATTCAAAGGCAAGGCACTGGTTATAGCCACTGGTGGAGCAGGTAGAATATACTCTTTCACAACTTATTCTCACACTGTTACCGGTGATGGTAATACAATGGCATTGAGGGCAGGGTTAGCATTAAAAGACATGGAATTTATACAGTTTCACCCGACTGGAATTGTACCTTCTGGTATACTCATTACAGAAGCTGCAAGAGGTGAAGGTGGATATTTATTGAATAAAGATAATGAGCGATTTATGAAAAACTATGCACCATCAAAGCTTGAGCTGGCACCAAGAGATATAGTTTCAAGATCCATTATGTGGGAAATAGAAGCAGGGCGTGGATTTACCGGTGAAAATGGACCATATGTATTGCTTGATATCAGGCATCTGGGTAAGGAGAAAATAGATGACAGATTGCCAATGATAAGAGATATTGCAATAAAGTTCAATAACATAGATCCTGTAAAAGAGCCTATGCCTATTCGTCCTGCAGCGCATTATTCTATGGGCGGGATAGATGTGAACATAAATACAGAGACTTCTGCAAAAGGAGTATTTGCCGCAGGTGAGGCTTCTTGTGTGAGCATTCATGGTGCTAACAGGCTTGGCTCAAACTCTACCGCTGAATGTGCAGCATTCGGAAAAGTTTCTGGAGAGAAAGCATTAGAGTACGCAAAAACACATCAATTGCGAGATGTGCCTATGGATCCAGTAAAACTGGAAGAGAAAAGAATATTCGACACAATCTTAAATCGCAAAGGCGACGAGGAAATTGGAAATTTGAGAGCTTTACTGGGATCTACGATGCAGGAGAAGGTAGGAATATTCAGAACTGAAAAAGACTTAATAGAAGGCTTGAAGAGTATAAGGGATATAAACAAAAGAGTATTGAATGTAGAAGTGAAAGATAAAACTAGCAAGTATAATACGAATCTGATCCAGTATCTTGAGCTAGAGTTTTCTGCAGAACTTGCAGAAGTAATCGCAATGGGCGCATTAGCAAGGACAGAAAGCAGAGGTTCTCATTATCGCAGAGATTATCCAAAGAGGGATGATGTGAACTGGATGAAGCATACGATTGCAGTAAAGAAGAAAGATGGAATTTCTCTTTCATATATCCCTGTCAGGGTTACTAAATGGCAACCAGAAGAGCGTAAATATTGAGGTGAGCAAATGAGTGATATTTATTTGAATATTATGCGTGGAAATTCAGAGTCTTCCAAGTTCGTAGAGTATAAAGTCCCTTTTGTGAAAGGTATGACTGTTTTGGATGCACTTTTATATATTAAAGAGCATATTGACCCGACGCTTGCAGTTCGATATTCTTGCAGAATGGAAATTTGTGGAAGCTGTGCAGTAATGGTCAATGACAAACCACGTACTGCTTGCTCAACGCAGATAGAGACGCTTAAAACAGATCACATAAAGGTAGAGCCATTAAGTGGATTTAAATGGGAAAAGGATCTAATAGTTGATTTTCAACCGTTTTATGATAAGCATGAATCTGTGATACCAACACTAATAAGAAAGGATCATGTTGAGGGAGAGCTGATACAGAGCCCGAAACAGCTGGCTAAATATCGTCAGTTCTCATTATGTATCAAGTGTGGAGTATGCTTGGCAGCTTGTCCTATTTCAAACTCAGACAGTAATTATTTAGGGCCAGCGGCATTAACTGCAGCATACAGATTCAACATTGATAGCAGAGATCAGGGAAAAGATAAGAGACTTGCAATAGTAAGCAGTCCGGAAGGATGCTGGAGATGCCATTTTGCTGCGGAATGCAGTGAAGCATGCCCTAAAGATGTGGATCCAGCATATGCTATACAGAAATTGAAGGTTGAAAGTGCGATATATGAAATAAAGCGATTATTTACTGGTAAGAAGGAGGAAAAATAATATGGATCTTAAAAAGTCTTTAAACTGGATTAAGATTAGAGGCAGGCACATACACGAGGGATTTGCCTTTATTATTCACAGAATCACAGGTTTGATAATACTGCTCTATTTAATAGTGCATCTTGGAGCGTTGACACAGATAATCACAGGACACTATTCCTCGTTTTTATCTACAGTAGAGAGCCCTCCATTCATAGCGCTGGATATACTGTTATTTCTGGCAATAATATATCATGGTATGAACGGTATAAGATTGATATTTTCAGAGCTTGGAATTGGAACGAAAAAGAACAAGCTGTTTTTCTATGTAATGATGGGAATAGGTTTAGTAATATGGATCGCGGCTGCGTATATAGTTGCAACAGGAGGTCTATAAACTATGGCAAGCAATGAAAGTATAAAAGGCAGACTAGAACCGATCGCATGGCTATTTCAGATATTTTCAGCTATATTTCTAGTATTTTTCTTGACCGTGCATTTAATACTCGCACACATCTATGGAATATCTAATGATTTGTTGAAGGTGATACTTAACAACCTGAAAGATCCCTGGTGGCAAGCGTTCTATATTATATTTATAATAGCATTGGCATATCACGGAACTAACGGGCTCAGAGGCGTGATATTCGATATGAACGTCAAAAATAAAAAAGCATGGAATGCATTGTTCTGGGCAATGGCACTGATAATTATTGGATATGGCACATTTTTAATTTATGCCATCCACTAATCTTTTTTTTATATGAAACTTGAAAATATTAAACTTTTATGCTGTCCGAACTGCAGTGGATCATTAGAATTAGAGATTGAAGAAATAGATGGAAATAATGTTAAAAACGGTTTTCTGACCTGCAAAAAATGTGGTAAAAAATATAAGATAGAAAATTACATTGCCAGATTTTTAGATTGACTGCATATTGTTTATAACAGCCTGTGCAAACTCTGAAGTTTTTAATGAACTGATCCCTGCCAGCCTGGCAATATCACTTGTAAATTGTCTATTTGCAAACGTTTTTTCTATCGCTTTTTCAATAATAGCCGCTACTTCTGTCCAGCCAATATACTCAAACATCATCTTCCCACTTAATATTAATGATGTGGGATTTGCTACATTTTTATTTGCATATTTTGGTGCCGAGCCATGTACCGGTTCAAACAGTGCTGCAAAATCACCGATATTGGCACTGGGTGCCAATCCTAATCCTCCAATTTGTGCAACAACGGCATCGCTGAGATAGTCCCCATTCAGGTTTGGCGTAATGATCACTTTGTATTCTGCAGGCCTGGTAAGCATCTGCTGAAACATACTATCTGCAATTCGATCATTGATTATTATTTTATTGTCTGATGATACGCTACCAAGCTCATCTTCCCTGACAAATTTGTCTGGATACTCTTCTTTAGCTACTTCATAGCACCATTCTCTAAAAGCACCTTCTGTATATTTCATTATATTTCCTTTGTGCACGATTGTAACCTTTTTCTTTCCATTATCAATTGCAAAATCAAAACCTTTTCTTGCTATTCTCTTCGTACCAAATTCTGAAATCGGTTTGATGCCGATCCCTGAGTTTTCTCTGATGTTAATATTATACTTGCTCTTTAGAAATTTTATGATTTCTTTGCTTTCTTTAGAATCATAAGCCCATTCAATTCCCAGATACAAATCTTCAGTATTTTCCCTAAATATTATTGTATCAACAAGCTCTGGACTGCGCATAGGGCTAGGTACACCCCTAAAATATCTCACAGGTCTGATACTTGCATAAAGATCTAGTTCCTGCCTAATCGCAATGTTGATGCTTCTGAACCCTCCACCTATTGGTGTGGTAAGTGGCCCCTTAATGGATACCACGTACTCTTTTATTTTAGAAAGAGTTTCTTTTGGCAGTATTTCACCAGTTTGCCTTACTGATTTTTCTCCAGCAAATATCTCTAGCCAATCTATCGATCTTTCATCTTGATATGCTTTCTCTACAGCAGAGTTCCAAACTTTCATGGAGGCATTCATTATGTCTGAACCTATGCCATCCCCCACAATATATGGAATAGTAACTGTGTTAGGGACTCTTAACTTATTATTCGAGATCGTAATTTTCATAATTAATCACTTTTTATAGCTATAATATAGTTTCCCACTATTATAACATTTTCTGTATCAGATCTAAATTCAATAACTGTCTCTTATGTCTATTTAATTGCTAGGTATCTATGCTATTTTGAAAGAATATTAAGTATCTCTTTTAGCATAATATATTTAATGAGCTAAACGCTCAACTATGGGAACTCATTATAAATCTTTAAAAAAATAGTTTTAAAATGAAAATATTTAATGGTATGTTTTTTGTAATTTTATAGTAAAAATTATTCAAGATAACAATAAAATATCTATTTTTATTCTATTTTTTTATAGAAAAATCTAAATACATTTTAAACCATAACTTTCACTTGAGGTGAATAAAACGAGCGAACAACCTAAAATGGAAAATAGTGAAATAGCAGAAAAGATAGCAGTTCAGTCAGATAAGAAACTGAGAAAAGCACTGAGCTTGCAGGATCTGTTCTTTCTTTCAATGGGCGGAATAATTGGCTCTGGATGGCTACTTGGTGTTGCTGCAGGGGCTTCAATAGCAGGTCCCGGCGCAATACTGTCTTGGATTATAGGTGGAATAATAGTTTTGTTCATAGCTTTGACCTTTGCGGAAATTTCCAGCGCAGTCCCAAAAAGCGGTGCAATAGTAAGATATCCACATCTTGCATTAGGTGGATACACGGGATACATAATGAGCTGGGGTTATTTTTTAGGCGCTGCAAGCGTACCCCCGGTTGAAGCAGAAGCAACGTTAACTTACGCATCTACATATATTCCAAACATATTTCATACCGTAGCTGGTGTTTCAGTGTTAACAGATTATGGAATTCTATATGCAATATTGCTATTAATCGCATTTTTCTTCCTGAATTATTTTGGGATCAGGTTTTTAGGAAAGTTTAACACCGTTGCAACATGGTGGAAATTCATCATACCAACAGTGACATTTGTACTATTGCTGTTCCTATTTAACGGCTCTAACTTTACAGCATACAATGGTTTCTTCCCAACTGGAATATCAAGCATTTTCTTCGCAATACCTGCTGCAGGAATATTATTCTCATATCTGGGGTTCAGGCAGGCACTGGAATTTGGCGGTGAAGCTAAAAATCCTAAGAGAGATGTTCCGAGGGCAACAATATACTCAGTAGTAGCCGCA
This sequence comes from Thermoplasmatota archaeon, assembly GCA_031961865.1. Taxonomy (GTDB): domain Archaea; phylum Thermoplasmatota; class Thermoplasmata; order Thermoplasmatales; family ARK-15; genus JAVRLB01. Next base: position 7,918 of record JAVRLB010000053.1, read on the forward strand.
ATTGTATTATATACTGCACTGCAGGTAGTATTTATCGGCGCTATTAGATGGAGCGCTGGAGGCGTATCATTAGGAGCATGGACTACAATAGGACCCGCTAATGCATTGGGCTCTTCTCCTTTCTTTACGGAATTAAAATACAGTGGTATTGCTGGACTTGTCGCATTTTCTTATTTCCTGTTAATCGATGCCTGGATCTCTCCTTCCGGAACTGGATGGATATATGAGGGGAACGCACAGAGAGTTGCTTACGGTATAGCAGCAGACGGAATATTTCCGAAACTGTTTCTCAGAGTAACCAATAAATACAGAATACCTCTCTTTGCTTTAATATTGTCATTGGTTGTAGGAATGCTATTTTTGTTACCGTTTCCGTCATGGTACCTTTTCGTCGGATTTATAACAAGTGCAACGGTGCTAACCTATGTAATTGGGCCTCTCGCTTTATATGCATTTAGAAAACACTCTCCAGAACTGAAAAAGCCGTATAGCCTGAAAGGTGCATCTATAATAGCTCCAATTGCATTTATTGGAGCGGCATTGATCGTTTACTGGTCTGGTATCAGAACATTAACTCTTGTTTTCTCCACGATATTTGTCGGTATACCTCTGTTCTATTTCTTGTACGGATCTGCAAAACTGGGATTATCAAAAGCATACAGCTATGGAGTAGGAATAATAGGGCTAATTATAGCAATAGTAACTGAAGTATTTGCATACATCTATGTATTATATCCATCATCATCAATCTCTCTATCTGCTAATACTGAATATTTTATAATAGTCTGGCTCATACAAATGATTCTTATAGTAAGCACAACATTAATTACGCAGAGCAAAGTAAAAGCAGAAGATAAGATCATGTTCAAATCATCATACTGGCTATTGGTACTTATATTTGGATCTTATCTGGTATCGTACTTTGGAGCTTTCGGATATGCAT
>JAVRLB010000054.1:0-8621 GCA_031961865.1 Thermoplasmatota archaeon
ATATTGATCATATGTGGTAAATAACAGATAATAAATAAAGTTCTAGAAAATATGTGCTGAATTAGAAAAAATAGAAGAAAATATCAAATTTATCTAACGGTTAATCGGCGCCATAGTTTTAGAGTAAAACTTTTTATAATATTTTAGTGTATTGTTAAATATGGAACTTATACATATCTCTGGAAATACCTATTATTTTAATACACCAGTGAGCATTGGCGCCATTATAGAAGATAATTCTGCAATATTGATTGATACTGGCCTAGATGAAAATGCGATAAGAAAAGTTTTGAATTTGTTGAAAGATAAGAATATAACATTAAAATATGTTATAAACACACACAGTCATTCAGACCATATCGGTGGCAATGCATTTGTAGAATCGAGAACTAAGACTACATTTTATGCCTCTGAAATTGAATCAGTATTTATAAGAAATCCAGAGTTATTGTCTAATTTTATATATGGTGCCACTTCCATATCTGAACTGAAAAGCAAGTTTTACTATTCTCCACCAACTGAGAACGTTAAGAACATAAAAGAGCTAAAAGAGAAATTCAGAATTGTAGAACTTCCAGGGCACACATTTCAGATGATTGGCATTATCACTGAAGACAATGTATTTTTTGTGGCAGATTCAATATTCTCAAAACAGATTTTAGAGAAACACTCATTGATCTTTCACATAGACACTGCCAGATTCCTCAGCACGTTAGAGCTCATAGTGCAGCAAAATGCAGATTATTATCTTCTTTCACATGGTGGGTTATTGAAGAATATAGATGCTGAGTTAGAAGAAAATAAAAAGCAAATAAATATCCTATTGTCAATAATTGAAGATCACAGACCAGATACTCTGGAAAATATAATCTCGAACATCATGAAAGAGAGCAATATTTCTACAATAGACCAGTATTTTCTGAATCGAGTGCCTGTAATGGCAGCCATAAAATATCTGGCAGATCAGAAGAGAATAAATCTAAATATTGAAGAACGAAGAGTAACAGTGAGATAATTAGTTTAGTTCTGAAAATAAAAATAGAGTCAGAAAGTACCAAATAGGTACATATTTATATATTGTTATAACATTAAGTCTCTGTCAGAGAGATCTCTCATGCCAGATAATGAACAGGTAGAGTTAAAATTCAGAAGAGATTTAAGTTTGTTAGATGTAATAATGATCAGTGCCGGTGCAATGACCGGCGCAAGCATCTATGTACTTGCCGGAGTAGCCACACAGTGGGCTGGGCCAGCAATACTGATCTCACTGGTACTTAGCTTTTTTGTAACTATCTTAACAGCTATGGCCTATGCAGAGCTTTCCAGTGCATTTCCAGAGGCTGGCGGTGGTTATTTATGGGTCAAAGAAGCGATGCCCAAGCCTTTAGGATTTATGAGTGGCTGGATCTCTTGGTTCGGGCATTCAATTGCCTGCGCATTTTATACAGTAGTATTTGCGCAGGGGATAGTCTGGCTTCTGCAAGCATACGGTTTAAGCAATGGAATAGTAAATGCACAATGGTTTATGAAATTGGTAATTTTAATAATACTGGTACTTTTTATTTATGTAAACTTTACGGGTACTAAAATAACCGGCAAAACACAGACATTTTTTACATTATTTCAGTTTTTATTGATTGGCGTGTTTGTTGTGGCAGGTTCATTTGCAGTGGCTAGAAATCCAAATATAGTAAATAGTTTCACTCCCTTTTTTACCAACGCTAACGGAGTAATTGTAGCAATGAGTATTATGTTCATTGCTTTTGAAGGATACGAAATTGCTGCACAGTCTGCAGAAGAGATTAAGGATCCTTCGAGAAACTTGCCAAAAGCTATTTTTTATTCTGTCATGATCACGACAGTCTTATACATTCTCATGTTTTTTGTAGCGATAGGCTCAACTTCATGGAGATATGTAGTTAGCAAGGGATCTTTTGCAATAGTAGACATCTCTGGCATTGTAATTCCAGATATAGGCAAAGGCATCATTTTGATTGCTTTGTTGGTAGGTACAATTGCCACTTTGAACGCCACAATATTTTCTTCCAGCAGAGTCTCATTTGCAATGGGCAGGGACAGAGTATTGCCACAGGTTATGGGCAGAATACATCCCAAGCACCGAACTCCATACGTTGCAATTTTAGTATCTGGTACTATAATCGGTGTAATCGCCATATTTCTGCCTTTTTATGATATTGCTGCCTCTGCAGATATAATGTTTTTGTTGCTTTTCATTCTCGTAAATGCTGCCGTTATAATATTAAGATACAAGATGCCAAGACTGAAAAGATCTTACTTGATACCTATTTTTCCATTAATACCAATTCTCGGGATAATTACCAAATCAGTTCTTGCAATATATCTATATTATTTCTCTCCCGCAGCATGGTGGCTTGCTATAGGATGGACTGAAGTAGGGCTAATTTTATTTTATTTCAGCAAAGGCAAGCGAGAAATCGAAGAGTATGTACCTGAACCAGAAAAGCCAATTGTAAAAGTTTCAGATAAAAAACGTGTGATGGTAGCTACGCTTAGAAATTCCCAGTTTTTTGTAAATATAAGTAGCTGGATTGCAAAAGAGAACAATTATGATTTGGTCATTTTTTCAGTAATAGAGATGCCCAGCAGTACAATTAGGAACAAGCTTACTTTTTCAGAGTACTCAGACTATTTTAAGAACCTGGAGATCTTGGCAAAATACCCTAAAAAGCTGGATTTAAAAACCTCTATTATAGCAACAGTTTCTAATAATTCTGCGGATGCGATACTTGAAGAAATACAGAATGAGAACATTGACACTCTTGTCATTGGCTGGAAAAGAGCGTTGACAACCAAGATTTTCAGTAGCACCACAGACACCATTTATAATCGTGCAAATTGCAATCTTGTTATTGTACGTCCTTCAGAATCTGACAGATACATATCCAGCATAAGTGTAATTTTAAGGAATCCGTCAGCAGATGAATTTACATTAACTGTCGCTAGAGCAATCGCAAAAAATATAGGATGCAAAGTTCATCTTTATGCCATAAATAGGGACGAAATAAATCTATCAAGATACCTAGATGTATGCAGTAGCAACAATATAGAAGCAGATTCTTCATACATTACCACAGATACACCAGAAACTACAATAATAGATATATCTACAAAAACTGATCTTTTAATTATCAGCAACTCTGATTTTCAAGATTACTTCTATGTACAATCCAGATTTTTATTAGATCGCTTTGTACGATCCATATCATGCAATCTTATAATTACAAAGAGAAGTAATAAAGCTATAGATTCGGATACCTTGGCGATAATGCATCATGCCTAGCTTCATACATTTAAATTCCTATTATAATTTTTTCTGCCAAAAATTTATCCTGTATTTTGAATATCAGCTTTGATATAACCTCTTCTTTTTTGTCAAAGTTTTCAATATATACTTTCAGCTCATACACAATCTTGTTATTTTCAAATTTTACGGCATTGATAGAAGGTCTAGGTTGTATATCAAGAATGTTTTCAGTATCATTGACTGCATCCATTACCAGTTCTTCTACCTTTTCGTGCGAAACCTCAAAATTAACAGTGAAATCTAGTATAATTGGAATATTTGTGAATACAGAGCTTTTAATTGCTATTTTATTAGACAGTATCAAAGAGTTAGGTATCAGCTCTATCATGGTCTCTTCATTTAAAATTTTGGTGAATAAAGTATCGATCTCTATTACTTTTCCACTGATCTTATCTCCGATCTGTATGTTATCATTTTCCAAAAATGCACCACTATACATTAATATAATGCCGGATATCCAGTTTTTGAGAGGAGTAGTTAAAAATATTAAAGCGCTGATAATAATTGCAAACATTACAATTGAAATAATTAAGTAATGCACATTTGATATTCCGAGCATCAACAATATTATCGTTAATACAATTATCAGATCAATTATAAAAATTGTAAATCTTATGACCATTTTTAGATTTTTCTCTAGCCTTTCTTTCTCTTTAAGTGATCTCAATTTTACATCTTTTATTAACTCGATCAAAAATTTGTATATTACAAACCCTATCAATATCACAAACACGATCCATAAAAATCCGTCAACGTTATTTGAAAAGAATACAGATATTTTTTGAGATATGTTTCCGAGCATTTTCAAAGCGCTTAAAAGTATAATCAATGCTATAAAAAAAGTAACTATGTATACGGTATATTTGATTAACATATCCGCAAAATAGGAAACCTTAGGTGTCAGCAAGTTTTTAGGTTTGATCTTAAGATCTCCTCTAAGATATTTAAATAGTCTGGATATCGCTGATGTAATTATTTCAGCAAATAATATGAGCAAAAATATTACGAAAAACGGGAATAGGAGTGGTGTGGTTACTTCCCATAAATATGTTTTTGCAAAATTAGAAACTGTGGAAAGTATATAGAAAATGCCAATTACTACAAATATAGATAATGTGTATTCTATGCCTATTTCTATAAATTCCAGGATTGTATCATTTATGAGATGATATTTTTGAGCTCTTAGATATTGGAAAAAGCGATGTAGATATGAAAATATATAGATTGTCACCACTATGATTCCTAATATTATTATTATTGTAACTCCAAAATTTTTTACAAAATCTGCTATAGTTGCTATGAAGTTCATGATAGCAATAGAAATAGATTAGTCTTATTTAATTTTTTATTAAAATATCTTACATACTCTTCTTCTATGAAAAATGATTATCAGACATGAACATTAAAGATAGAGTTTATATTAGAGATCTACATTTTAAAGATCATGGTCAGGATAATGCACATATCAGATACGCATTTAGGGTACAGGCAGTATATGCTGGGAGAGCGAGAAACTGATTTTTATGAGTCATTTGAAAAAGCCATAGATATGGCAATCGAAGAGCACGTGGATATTATTGTGCATTCTGGAGATATATTTGAGACTTCGCACCCTTCAAATCAGGCCCTTAAAATTTTTAAGGACGCGCTGATGAGAATCAATGGCAAAATAAAGTATTTTGCTGTGTTAGGAGATCATGATAGACCTAGAAAGCGCGATTATCCAGCTCCGAATCTTTTTGATTTCTTAGGAATAAGAGTGCTGGGGATAAATGAGTTAGAGCATGAGGTACTGCATATAGACAACAAAGAGTTATTAGTTGCAGGATTGTCCAATTTAAAAGGAATTTATGCAAATCGGATATTAGAAGAATTTAAAAAAGCAGATTTGCTTGCACAAAATTTCAAGTACTCTATTTTTGTAGGACATGAGGGCATTTCCACGTTTTTACCAGACGAAAACTGGGAAGTAGATTTTAAAGATCTACCAAAAAATTTTAATTATCTTGCATTTGGGCACTTGCATAGCAGGGTAATCAGAGAATATGGCAAAGGATACTTTGCCTATGCTGGCTCTACAGAGATACACAGCGAAGAGGAGATTGTAAATTATAAAAAGGATGGAAAAGGTGTATTTTTAGTAGATCTTGATAGCGACATAAATATTGAGAAATTGAATATTGATACTATCCGCCCGCAAGAGAGAATAGATACTGATGCAGAGCACTGGATTGAAGATTTAAGAAATATATTGAGCATAATTCATGCAAAAAAGCCAGTTATACATTTGAACATATCAGGTAAAATTAATGCTTCAGATGTACATTCTATTATTGAAGAACAGTTTAAAGATTCAATGCTTGATTATCGTCTGAAATTAGCACCTGCTATGATGGTGGATGAGAATGTATCTACAATAAATTTAAAAGATGCATTTACAGACTATTTTAAAGATGAAAATAGGGGCATGTTTGCGTATAACCTGTTAGAGCTGCTGCAGAATGATCCAGAAGAAGCTTATAACTTTATTTTAAAAACGATGGAGCACTGGTAAAGTATGTTATTAAAAAAGCTCTATCTAGAAAATTTCATATCACATAAAAGTACAGAGTTAGAGTTTTCAAAAGGAATTACTGTAATTACTGGCAAAAACGGGGCCGGTAAGACGTCCATATTAGATTCTCTATTATTCTGTCTGTTTAAAGAGTCGAGAACTGGAAATCTGAAAGATATGATACATTTGAACAGTACAGATGCTAAAAGTTCCCTTATTTTTGAAGAGGGGTTGAAAGATTACCAAAGTTCATGGGAGCTGGATCAAAAAAAAGGTGTGAAAAGTGCGATCTTAAAGCAGCTTTCAGGACCAGTTTTAGCAGATGGCCCCAACAACGTAAAACAGGAGATTGAAAAGATTCTGGGAATGAGCAAAGATATTGCGATTGCCTCAATTTTCATAAAGCAGGGGGAAATAGATGCACTGATTAACAAAAAACCTGCAGAGCGAAAAGAGTTGATTGGAAAGCTTATAGGACTTGACAGATTAGAATCTGCCTGGTCTGATTTTAAATTACTTTTTGAAAAGTATGATCATACTGTTTCAGAACTGGAGATAGAGCTTAAAAGCTACCCTGAATTAGAAAATGAAGTAAAAGAAATAGATAGTCAGCTGAAAGCACTGGAGATTGAAGAGTTGAAAATTAAGGGGGAAGAAGAGAGCAAGAGCTTAGAACTGAGCATGCTGACGAGGGAGCTAGCATCACTTTCAGATCTAAAAGAAGAGCGAAATAGATTAGAGACTGAAAAAAATCAATATCTAAAAGATATAGCCCGCATAAACAAGGAGATTATAGATGCAAAGGAACATTTGGAAGAACTGGATAGAAAAAATAGAGAAATAGCGGAACTTGAGAAAGAAGTAAAATATTTAGAACCTGTGTCTGAATATTTAAACTTAAAAGATCGCTTAGCAGATACTGAAAAAGGGAAAAAGAAGAATGAGGAAGAAATAAAAAAATTAGAGTTGCAAAAAAAGTATTGTGAAGAGCATCAGATGGAATATGAACAATATGCGCAGGTTTTAAAAAACAATGATGAGACTCAAAAACAGATCAAAACCTTAAAATCAGATCATGATAGTTATCTGAGCTTAACAGAAAAGATCGAGCATTATGAGACAGATTTGAAAAAGCTTAAAAAGAAGCTTACAGGATATCAAGACCAGATCGTTTCTATATTCGGGGTAACAGAGATCACTGAATATGCCAAGCCAGAACTATTGGAGAGGCTAGATAAAGAAAAGAAAAACTATGAAAATCAGATTAAAGAGTTAAATGGATACATCTCTGCGCAAAAAAATCATATCAGATATCTGAAAGATTCCAGGCATAGTCTGATAAATGCCAAACAGTGTCCAGTTTGCAAAAGCGACTTGGATGCTGAGCATATTCGGCGCATAGATGAAGAGATGGATAAGGAGATAGCCAGTGCTAATCAATTAATAAAACAAAGAGAACAGGACATTGAAAGATTGACTATTCATTTAAATTCATTAAATGAGCAGACTGCGAAAGTAAACAAGTTTGAGGATTCAGGGTATTTCAGCCTTAAAAATGAAATTGAAGAGCTCTCAAATTCAATAAAATCTTTAAACGATAAAATAAGCGAGGTATCCGCCAGATTTTCTGAATTTGAAATTTTAGAAAAAAAGAAAGCTGAAAATGATAAGTTTTTGGAGCAATTAAAAAATATTCATGAAAATTATATTAGAGCAAATGCAAAGATTGAGGATTATGAGTTAAAAGTTAAAGAGCAAGAACAATATTTGAAAAAAGTTGAAGAGATTACAGATCGATTAAAAGATATTGAAAAAGATGTACCTTTTTATATTACCTCTTCTAAAAAATCGGAACTGGAAGATAAAAAGATGAAAATGCAGGAATATAAGGGTATGGCCAGTGAATCTCAAAGATATTCAGATATTCTACACAATAAAAATGAAGAATTAACCATTATAAAATCAGAATATGACAAGCTTTTAGAGGCTCTGGAACAGAACAAATTTGATCCGGAACATTATGCAGAACTGGATAGAAAAAGAGAAAACACAGAAAAATCGCTTGAATCATTAAAAAAAGAGCAGTATCAGATATCTGCGAAGATCAATGCAAATATAGATCACAGAGATAAATTAAAAAAGAAAATGGAAGATCTTAGCAAAAAACGAAAGGAACTAGACAAATTCAGAAAGTTCAGAAAGGTACTGGAGGAGGTAAGAGAATCGTACAGTAAAGACGGAATTCAGAGAACTCTGAGATCCGCATACGCATCTATCATTGAGAATTTTGTAAAAGACTATGTTGAAAAATTCAATCTTGATATTATTGATTTAAGCATAGATAACGACTTTAAAATCACTTTGCGCAACAGATCGGGAGAGATAAGCATAGACGAGCTTTCAGGGGGAGAGAAAGTGGCGATTGGAATAGCATTGAGGCTTGCAATAGCTAGAGCGTTATCAAAGAAGATTTCGACCATAGTCCTGGATGAGCCAACCACTTACTTAGATGAAGAGCGAAGGGGAGAGCTTGCGGATATACTGAAAGATTCTATCAGCGAGGTTTCAAGCATGATCCCGCAGATGATCATTGTCACGCATCATGAAGAGCTTGTGGATGTTGCAAATACTCATTATGAGGTAATCAAGACCAACGGTTATTCTTCGTTGAATTTAGTATATTAATTGCCGTTCAGGCGCTTTAAAATATCATACTTATAA
>JAVRLB010000055.1:0-8583 GCA_031961865.1 Thermoplasmatota archaeon
CAATTTCAGTAAATATAAAATGGATAAATTCATATACTTTCAAAAAATTACTATCAAATATAGGTGAGTGGTTATGAAATCTTTAGTTAAAGACGCATTAGCAAAATATTCTGCATATAATCCTACATCAAGTCAACAAACACAGGCAGCTGTGAGCCAAGATAATCAAGAAGATGCTGAGCTTATTGAGATTTTAAAAGGTTTGAAAACTAATATCAAAATTATTGGCTGTGGTGGGTCTGGATCAAATACAATCACGAGGATTACTGAAGAAGGAATAGTCGGTGCTGAACTTATAGCAGCGAATACCGATGCACAGCATTTATTAATTACAAAATCTCAAAAAAAGATATTATTGGGAAAGCGTATCACTAGAGGATTAGGTGCCGGTGCAGAACCTACTGTTGGAGAAGAAGCTGCGAAAGAGGCAGAAGATAATATTAAAGAGGCACTGCAGGGAGCTGACATTGTATTTATAACCTCAGGATTAGGTGGCGGAACAGGAACCGGCAGTGCTCCATATGTTGCAAAAATCGCAAAAGAACTTGGAGCGCTAACAATTGCCGTATGTACCTTGCCTTTTTCTGCTGAAGGAAGAGTAAGATTAGATAATGCTTTGTGGGGTCTAGAAAAATTGAGAGACCTAGCAGATACAGTTATAACAATTCCAAATGATAAACTTCTGGCGATAGTACCGAGACTCCCATTAAACGATGCTTTTAAGCTTGCCGATACTGTCTTAATGCGAGCCATAAAAGGGTTAACAGAGCTTATTACCAGGCCAGGATTAGTAAATCTGGATTTCAATGATTTGAAAACAATTATGAAAAGTGGTGGCGTTGCCATGATTGGAGTTGGAGAAAGTGAGTCTCCAGGTGATGAAAGAGCGAAAGAAGCACTGGAAGATGCAATTAATTCCCCGTTATTGGAAGTGGATATAAGCACCGCTTTAGGCATACTTGTTCATGTAACTGGCGGGCCAGAGATGACCATATCTGAGGCACAGCAGATTGTTGAAAATGTACATGCAAGAGTAGGTGACAAAGCGAGAATCATATGGGGAGCAGCCATTAATCCTGATTTTGAGGGAAAAATATCTGTTATGATAGTAGCTACAGGAGTAAAATCAAAGCAGATTCTGGGAAAAATGACTGAATCTGAGCTAAAAGCAGCATATGGAGTGGATATAGTCAAATAATCTTTTTAATTTATGAGATGATAATACAATGTGGACCGGTACATTAGAAAAAATAGATAGTTTTAGGTGGAGAATCCCTCAAACTTACAAAAAAGGTATGAGAGTACCAGGCATAATTTTTGCTTCTGATTCTCTTATAGAGCAGATTAAAAAAGATCAGGCTCCTGAGCAAGTAGCAAATGTAGCAACATTGCCGGGTATTATAAGAGCATCCTATGCCATGCCAGATATACACTGGGGATATGGATTCCCGATAGGGGGAGTTGCAGCATTTGATTATGAAACCGGTATAATTTCACCTGGAGGAGTAGGATACGATATAAACTGTGGAGTAAATATGCTAAGAACCAATCTGTCTTTCGATACTATCAGAATGAACATTAAAGATATTGTCAATACCATTTTTAAAGAGATACCTTCAGGAGTAGGCTCTGAAGGAAAATTGAAATTATCCAGATCGCAATTAGATGATATTTTGCATTCTGGATCCCATTGGGCCGTGTCTAATGGCTATGGCTGGGAAAAGGACCTTGAGTCCACAGAAGCCTCTGGGAGATTGCCAGATACAGATACCTCAAAAGTTTCAGACAAAGCTAAAGATCGCGGCTTTTCGCAGATTGGAACGTTAGGATCTGGAAACCATTTTGTAGAAGTACAAGTTGTAGACAAGATTTTTTTGCCAGACCTTGCGAGAAAAATGGGCATTGACAGAGAGGGGCAGGTTACTGTGATGATTCATACTGGATCAAGGGGATTAGGGCATCAGGTTGCTACGGATTATATTAAGGTAATGGAACAGGCTGCGTATAAATATAAAATAGAGTTGCCTGACAAACAATTAGCTTGCGCTCCGATTCATAGTGCTGAGGCAAATAACTATTTTAAAGCGATGAACTCAGCTGCGAATTTTGGATTTGCAAATAGGCAAATGATCGTTCATTGGGTTCGAGACTCTTTTTCTAAAGTTTTAAAAAGAGCGCCGGAAGAGCTGGAAATGGAGCTGATTTATGGCGTGGCACATAATATTGCAAAGGTTGAAGAGTATGTGATAGATGGCACTAGAAAAAAAGTGGTTGTGCATCGTAAGGGTGCTACACGATCTTTCAACAAAAATAACAGTGAGCTATCTGAAAAATACAGAGAGATCGGGCAACCAGTTCTGATTCCCGGAGACATGGGAAGAGCATCATATCTGTTGGTAGGCACTGATGCTGCTATGTCCGAGACTTTTGGCTCTACATGCCATGGCGCAGGAAGAGCGCTGTCTAGAACTGAATCATTGCGCAGATTTAAAGGTGAATCCGTGAAAAAAGAGCTATATGATAAAGGGATATATGTGAAATCAGCAACCTCTGACGGCGCTGCTGAAGAAGCACCGGAATCATATAAGAATGTGGATGATGTTGTAAATGCTGTTGCAGGTGCTGGAATAAGCAATATTGTCGCCAGAATGAGACCTGTAGGTGTAGTGAAAGGTTAGTGTATAAATAGATACAGATCATCAAATATAAATGCCAGTATAAAGCCTATTAGCATGAATACTATAAATGGTATTTGTGGTTGCACCCACACTTTTTCTATGTTTCTTGCCCTGAACTTTTCAAGTTCCGAGTTTTCAGCAGATTCGTCGGGTGTCAGAGATAGATAGTGTGTTCCACTATCATCAATTCTCTCTAATAACCATACATGCTTCTTTTTAAAATCGCTTATTTTCAATTTGTACCCTAAAAACATTTCTGGAAAACCAATGTCTCTTTTTGAAACATTGAAAAAAAACAGATATATCACATACAAAACTGCTGTAACAGCAGCGTTCATTAAGACTTCTATCGCAAATGGAAAGGTTACCTGGGCAATATTTCTGTTTATGGATGGCAGTGAGTAGACTGTAAATAATGCAGGATAATAAGGTACAAGTATTGCAATACTCATAAGAGCTTTTGCATCAGCTTTGCCTTTTAATATCTTTTTAATATAAAATAGCTTTGCGATAAGTATTATCAAAATTATCAAGAAAACAGAAAACGTGCTCAGGTTAAATGAAAGAGATAACAGCATGATCGATAAAAAGAATCCAATTCCATTTATTAATATCCTCACATTTTTGCTGAGCTCTACGTACCACTCGAAAAACATGACCAGGATAATTGGAATAAAATACAGTGCAAAACTGTTCTCAAATACAAATATCAGCTGATAAGAAAGTATTAAGATGCCTGCAATAGCCATTACAACCCATAGTATTGAAGATACCAGCCTGGTTTTATAATCCTGATATGCTGCAATCACTAATATTATTACTCCTAAGATGAATCTAAGGATACTTATTGAATCTGACATGCTGTTTTTTATAATTGTTATACGTATATATAATTGCTTCTATTTTCTTAATCCAAACTTTTTTATTACATCTATTAATATATTTGCTGTAAAATCTATACTCCAAAATTATCAAGAGTAATACGTAACACTCTTTCAGTCTGCTTGTACACGTTTGAGATGTAGCATTGTTTAGCCATCCGGTGCGCATTCTTTCCGATCTCAATTCTTTCTTGTTCTTCTTTATAAACCTTCATAATTCTGTTAGCAAGCTCTTTGTACTCCCCAGGATTGAATTTAAACCCGTTAACGTCATCGGTAATAAGTTCAGACACACCTGCACCTCTGCTCACTATAGTTACCTTGGCATACATCCATGCTTCTACTACACTTAACCCAAACCCTTCTATTTTTGATGGTAAAACAAACACATCTGCACGTTCATATGCTTTAGAAAGTACATTATCTGGCAGATACCCTGTAAATATTACTATATCTTCAATATTCAGTTTTTTTACAAGTTCTTTCAAATATTGTTTATGTAACTCTCCTTTGCTAGACCCCAATCCGTTAGAGCTGCTCGTAAAGCTACCGTTTCCAACGAGCATCAACTTGATGTTCGGTATCGATTTTTTTAATCTTGCAACCGCCTTTATTAAAACATCCTGAGATTTCATGGGATCCATTCTTGCAACATTCAGCACCAAAAAATCATCCTCTTTTATTCCATAAGTTTCACCAAAGTTTACTGCCACTTTGTTTGATTCTCTGTGCCATTTTTCTGGATCTATATTTGGATAAATCTGGTATGCTACACCTCTATACCCTGCTCTTATTAACCCTTCCAGATCTCTTTTTGTGCTTACTATTATTGTGTCAAATCCCTCTAAACCATTAACTATGAATTTTCGAATCTGAAAAGTAAAGTTTTCTGGAATAAACGGTATATGCCACCTTAATACTGCAGGTTTAGCAGGTCCGATCATCGAACCTACCATCAGCTGTTGAAAATCATGGATCATCAGTAAATCTATATTTTCTTTCATTTTCAACACTCTTTCTGCAACGAGCCAATTGTAATTTAAAAATCCAAGATACTCTTCCCTGCTAAATTCTTCATGTTTAAACCCGTGAATATTGTTCCATAAAATCTCTTTAAAATTAGTATATGCCTTAAGCATTTTTGGCTGCTGGCTTATATTATATAATTCAAAATTGTCTCTAACAATTATCTTTTCTGGTGCTTTTGGATTTAAAGCAAACCAATATACTTTTGTTGCAAATTTACTATTCTGCATTTTTCTAATTAGATTATTGACCATAATACTTACCCCACCAACCGTGTAATTGTATGAGCCTTCGCTCAGGTCAGATAATCTAACTATTGACTCATTTTTTGCATTTTCATTAAACTTTATCAATGGTGTCTGCGAAACTATGCCAATATTCATTTATTTCCCCCCTCTTTCATACAGTATCCTGTTCAGAAACTCTAAAACGCCCTCAGATGCTTCTTTGTGTATGCATAAATCGGAAATATCTTTCAGTTCCTTAACTGAATTTTCTATGCTTACCCTGTATTTAGCCGCTCTAAACATATCAATATCGTTTTCTCCATCGCCTATCGCTAAACTGTAGTTTTCTAGTATGTTCAGGAGTTTCATAATTTTTTGAATTGCAGAGCCTTTATTTATTCCATTGGGCAGTATCATGACACTTCCGATGTTTTTAATGTATTCAACATCATTTAATTTCTCAAATAACTGGTGATGGCTATTAAAATCCTGTAAAGATATCGATAATATCACCTCTCCTGCTGTATATTTTATGCCCTGCTCGATCAATAGCTTTTTTATCCCATCATTTTTTTGTGTGTAATATTTATATTTCTTGTTTTTTGCATATACAAGCGCGCCATTTTCAAAAGCAATAGCATCAAACCACTCTTTTAATGGATAAATACTGCCCCATTCTCTGCCTGTAACTAATGCAACTTTAACGCCACTTTCTCTTACTTTTGTAAGTGGTTCTAATATTCTTTCGTCAAAACGTAAGCTTTGATCTGTAACGGTCCGGTCATAATCTAAAACGATTAAGTTCAGTTTATTAAACTCAATTTCTGCCATATTATTTAATCCACTTTAATATAGATTCTAATGCCTCTTTTGAAGGAGCTATCATGGGGTTGCGGTACCCTCCATTAACTTTAAATTTATTGTAAAATGCAGAATAGTATCCTTCCGGAAAATTTGAGCTTGCAAGGACATCCATAATATTGTTTATCTTTTCTATCTGCAATATTCTGGCTTTTTCAATGTTCCCATTGCGATAATGTTCATAGAGATCCACAACGTCCTTTATGAAATTAGTTGTTCCACATACGCCTCCATCTGCTCCAAGAGTGAGAGAGATCAGCATCAGATCGTCCTGACCCTGAAACACTGAAAAATTAGAATCTTTAAAACGCATTAATTTTGAGAAATAGCGCATATCTCCAGAGCTATCTTTTATTCCAGAAACTTGAGAAAAATTGGATTTTAAATATTCAATTGTTTTTAATTCCACAGTGCTTCCGGTAAACTGTGGAATATTGTATATCATAAAATTAATATCCACTTTTTCTAAGACTTTTTCAAAATGATTAATTATCCAGCTCTGGTCTGATTTTATGTAGTAAGATGGCATTAGCACTACTGCATCTGCACCAACGTCCTTGGCATGCCTTGCCAGCGCTATTGCACTCTCAGTATCCGCGGCACCTATTCCTGCAAATACTTTCAAAGGCGCTGAGTTTTTTAAAACCTGCTCGAGCATTTTTTTTCTCTCGTCGATGCTGAGAAAAGGAAATAAGCCAGTAGAACTTGATGGAAATATTCCTGAAACACCAATAGATTTAAGAAAGTCTACAAGGATATCTATACTGCTATAATCAACTTCTCCAGTCAAATTGAATGGAGTAATCATCGGGGTTACAATTCCATTATATTTCATACAATTACAATATACTTCATCCTTTTTATAAGTTACTGTTCCAATCTATTTTTTAGTATTTTGTTGATCTGATAAGCAGAGCTTATAACTCCTAGATGCGTTAAAGCCTGCGGAAAATTACCGATCAGCTCACCAGTCTTGATATCCACTTCCTCAGAGAAAAGTGCAAGATGGTTTGCTTTTTCAAGCACTGCCTCAAACACGCTTTTAGCCTTTTCTATTTCGCCAAGCAATATTAAGTCTGAAGTGTACCAGAACGAAAGCAGCAAAAACAGGTTATCCTTTCCTTTAAGCCCATCATCATTGTTGTATCTCTTAAACAATGAATTTTCGTACATTAAATCTTTTTCTATCTTTTTAATAGTGTTTTTTATTTTTTTGTCGTTTACTGGAAGAAACCCTAGAATTGGTAACCTTAATAATGCTCCATCCACCTCGTTGCTACCATAATACTGCACAAATGAACCAATAGAATCATTGTATCCTTTCAATAATATATCCTCTTTTATTTTTTTTGCAGTGTTTTCCCATATCTCGTATGGCGCAGAATATTGAAGCTCTTTCCCGATCTCTATGGCTCTTTCAAATCCTACCCACGCCATCACTTTTGAATAAACATAATGCTCTTTTCTGGTCCTGAATTCCCATATTGAAGAGTCTGGAAGAACCCACTTTTCAGTTAGCTCAGTTAACAGTCCGATTATAAAGTCCCATAAATATGCATTTACCAGTCCTCCTATTTTATGAAAATGATAAATTGCATTTATAATTGCACCATATTGGTCAAGCTGTAATTGTTTATATGCTTTATTCCCAAACCTGACCGGTCTTGAACCCATATATCCTTCATATTCTGTTATTTCTACCTCATCCATATTTTTCTCATTGTTAATTGAATAAATTGTCCTGAGTGATTTTTGACCGTTTACTTTATCAATAAAATCATACAAAAACTTGGTCGCTTCTATTTTATACCCGAGCAAAGAAAGAGATTCTATTACATATGATGAATCACGGATCCACATAAACCTATAATCCCAGTTTCTTTCTCCTCCAATTGATTCTGGCAAGCTGGACGTTGGTGCAGCAACAATCATCCCTGTCGGTTCAAAAAATAATGCTTTTAAAACAAGTGCAGATCTAGCTACATATTTGCTGTAAACCCCATTGTATGTGCCCTGATTAATCCATTTTTTCCAGTAAAGCATAGTTTCTTCTAATCTATCATAAGACTTATAATCTTTTAAACGATGAAGATTTTTCTCACCGTATACCATCACGATCCATTTTGCCTCGTTCTTACTTATCCTCAGGGTTTTTGACACCATCAACTCAGATTCTTCAAAGTTAATATCAGAGACTATTCCCGCATTTTCATTATTAGATTGGAAAAGATAACCATTCTCATTTTTTATCAGGATTGGTTTATTTCGCCCATAGTTAAATACAGGCTTGAACCTAATCTCTATCTCTGTATCGGAGTAAGGAGATTCTATCAATCTATGAACTTCAGGAAAGTAAATTGTAGAATATTCTGAGGCTGGCATAAAATCAATAATCTTTAACACCTGGTGGTTATCTTTTATGAATTCAGTGACTAAGATGTTTGTAAATCCTTCATAATACTGGTACACTGATAATCTATCAGTATCTACAGGTTTGATTGAAAAATAGCCACCTTTATCCTTGTCTAATATAGAGCTGAATAGTGGGGGAGAGTTAAAATTTGGGAAGCAAGCCCAGTCAATTGTTCCGTTGAGACTAACCAGCGCTGCAGTTCTATTATTTGCTATCATGCCATGGTTTCCTATTTTTGTATAGCCTTTCACTGCTATATCTTTGAAATTTATTATGCCATTTCCAACCATATTAATTCATCATTCATAGATCGGGACTTCATATTTATTTTTATTGAATTTCTATAGTGTGTTAAGTAATTAAAAATTTGATCATTTCAGCTTCGAAGTACTCTTTCTTAATAGAAAAGAAAGTAGATTTTCGTTACTGCCTCCTGAATCTGATAGATCAGCTTCTTTGCCCTTATCACTTATATCTATTTTTAGAGCAAAAATATC
>JAVRLB010000056.1:0-8531 GCA_031961865.1 Thermoplasmatota archaeon
ACATATCAATTTCAGGAGGCTTAGAAAACGCACCTGAAAGGGGTAAAAAGCTCGGGTTAGACGCAATACAGATATTCACAAAAAACCAGAGGCAATGGGTATCTAAAAAATTGGAAAAAGAAGTGATAGAAGCATTCAAAAATAACATGAAAAAATATGAGATTATTACTGTTGCTCATGCTTCGTATTTAATCAATCTTGCAGCAAATGAAGAATCTTTATGGCTTAAATCCAAAGCCTCTTTTTTAGAAGAGGCAAATAGATGCGCACAGTTAAATATTCCATATCTTATCTTTCATCCAGGTTCTCACAATGGCTTTGGAGAAAAATATGCAATAGATAGAATTGCAAAATCTATAAATGAAACGTTGAACAAGAGCGAGAAGACAGTACTTTTATTAGAAACGACTGCCGGGCAAGGAACTAATATAGGATATACATTTGATCAGCTAAAAAACATAATATTAAAGGTAGATGATAGAGAGAGGGTAGGAGTGTGCATAGATACATGCCACATCTACGCTGCCGGATATGACATCTCCAATAATTATGAAAAAGTGATTGAAGAATTTGAAGATACAATAGGTTTAAATAAACTTAAGGTTATACATTTAAACGACTCTGAAAAGGGTCTAGGAAGCAAGATAGACAGGCATGCTCACATAGGAAAAGGAATGATTGGATCTAAAGGATTTGTAAAGATACTAAACGATGAAAGGCTGGAAAATATACCTTTCATCTTAGAAACTCCGCAGGGAGAAAATGAATACTACCTGGATTTACAGGAAATAAAAAAAATAATAGAGGTGTACTAAAATGTTGGAAATAAAAAAAGGAGTCTATTCAATAGGAGTAAAAGACCCAAAGTTGAGAATATTTGATGTGATAATGAAAACACCCAGAGGAACATCGTATAACTCATATTTAATCATGGGCAGTGAGAAGATAGCAGTGATAGATACAGTAAAAAAAGGATTTGAACAGGAGTTTATATCTAATATAAAAGAGATTGTTGATCCTGGCAAGATAGATTATGTAATTGTGAACCATACAGAATCAGATCATTCAGGTGCGCTCTCGAAACTTTTAGAACTTGCGCCAAATGCTAAAGTTTATGCAAGCAAAAACGCAAAGCCTTTTTTACCGGAGATTTTACATAAAGATGTAAATCCGGTACTGGTTGGCGACGGGGACAAACTATCGTTGGGAGACAAGACACTGGAATTTATAAGCACTCCGTTTCTGCACTGGCCAGACACTATGACCACCTATCTGCGAGAATCAAAAATATTGTTTCCGTGTGATTATTTATCGTGCCATTACAGTGATGATACCATGTTCGATGACGAAGCACTAGATTTTTCATATGCATATAAATACTATTTTGATTCTATAATCAGGCCTTTCAAACAGTACTCTATTAATGCACTGAACAAGATCGAGAAACTGGACATAGACATTATTGCACCATCACATGGGTTGATATTGAGGGCTGATCCAAAAAAATATCTGGACCTGTACAGAAAATGGTCTACCGTTCCAAAGAAAGATTATAAATCAGCACTGGTAGTTTATGCATCATCTTACGGAGGCACTGAAAAAATGGCAGAGACTATTGCACATACATTGCATAAATCCAATATTCATACTACATTAATGGATCTTACAGGAGTGGACATTTCTGCACTTGTTGATATGATCGAGAATACCGATGCATTAATTGTAGGCTCTGCTACAATACAGGCTGATGCCCTGAAGTTTGTATGGGATCTTTTGGCTAGCCTGACTACTATAGACGTTAGAGGCAAGATCGGTGCTGCGTTCGGCACATATGCATGGAGCGGAGAAGCGGCCAAGATGATTGAAGATCGTTTGCGCGCATTGAAATTCAATGTTCCAGAGCCTTTTGTAAGAGCAAAGATGATACCTACCGATGAAGAGCAGAAAAGCGTGAAAGAGTTTGCAGAGAGGCTTGCAACACATATACTAAAATAGCAGTTTTAGAAGCATTTAAAATCTGACGGATAAACTTAATATAGGAATAGAGGTGTTGAACAATCTATGGAGAAAAAAGAATATGATGTAATATTTATAGGTGCTGGAGGCGCCTCTTATCCCGGCGCTTTTTATCTGGCAGAAAGAGGTAAGAAAGTATTGATGATCGACGAGAAGGGAAATCTTGGCGGTGATTGTCTGTATGCTGGATGCATACCCAGTAAAACTGTCAGATACATTATAAACGAAGCAATACAGTGCAACAGGTTTGATTTTGTAGCCGATAAGGCTAAAGTATGGGATATGGCAATTGCCAGAAAAGATGCAGTCCAAAAGCTTAGATATGAACAGCATATGAAAGAGATTGAAGAACATGCACCGAACCTAGACTTTTTCAAAGCGCATGGCGAGTTTGTTAATAATAATGAAATAATTGTCAAAGGCGAGACTGATTTTGTAGCCACAGGCAAAAATATTGTAATTGCTACAGGTGCAGAAACGGTCATACCACCGATCAACAATGCAAATAAAGTACTTACAAGCAATGATCTATTTATGTATAGAGATAGCATGAAAATATTACCTGAGTCAATTGTAATCATTGGCGCTGGGTATATAGGCCTTGAGGTTGCAAACATGTTAGCTCCTCTCGGAGTCAAAACAAAAATAATAGAAATGTTACCAAAATCAGTACTTGCGGGTATGGATGATGATCTGGTCATAGAAGTGATTAAAAAGCTGGGCATTCTAGGTGTAGATTTTTTATTTAATTCCATGCTAAAGTCTATTGATAAAACTGAAACTGGATACATGCTGTCATATCTAAAAGATGGCAAGATCGAACAGTTAGAAACAGAACAGGTTCTAATGGCTGTTGGAAGAAGACCGAGACTTAATAATTTTGGATTGGAAAATACTGACATTAAGATTGAGCACCATGCAATATGGGTTGATGAACACCTTCAAACAAACGTTCCGGGCATTTATGCATCAGGTGACGTGACTGGAAAAGCAATGCTGTTTCATGCCGCTGTAAAAGAGAGCCTGATCGTGGCAAGAAACATAATGAACAAATCACCAATTTATAAAATAAACTATGACTCCATTCCATTCACTGTATTTACATATCCAGAAATAGCAAAGGTAGGATTATCTGAAAAAGAGTGCAAAGATAAGAATATAAAATATGTAGCATTAGTGAAAACCCTGACAAAAGATACACAATCTCAAATTTTAGATACCTCAGGCTGGATTAAAATAATATATGAGCCAGATAACTTAAAAATTATAGGTGCTGAAATATTTGCACATAATGCTTCAGAACTTATTACAGAATTTACGGTTGCAATAGAGAATAACCTTACTGTGAAAGATCTGGCATGGACTTGCAATCCACATCCATTAAGCTTTGAATCTATAAACTACTCTCTTTCTGAATTCTTCTAGAATCTAAAAAAAAATTATAAAAATTTACTCTACATTTATTTTCATTTCTGATTTTACAGGCAATGTTATTGTCAACAGTCCATTTTCATGTTTGGCACTGATCTTTTCTTTTTCAACAGGGACCGGTATTTTTACATATCTGTAAATATGATCAGGTCTTTCTCTCAGATGAACAGTTCCCTCCTGTTCCTCTTTTCGCTGTGCTGTAATCTTCAAATATTCTCCGACTATGCTAAGCTCAATATTTTCTTTGTTGAATCCAGGTAAATCTGCAATAATTACTAAAGAATCCTTTTTTTCAATGATGTCTATTGGTGGCAATATAAATCTGTAAAACCCTTTATATCTCTCGCTCAATCTATCATTTACTCTCTTTTTTACTTCCTCTTTAATGTCATCAGCAACTAATTTTATCATATCATCCATACATTACTCACCTCGCAAGGTTATTAATATCCCCGGCTATAAAAACATTTCTCAATTTTTTGACCGAAATGATAATACAAATAAAAAAACACTTATCGCTGCACCTATTAAAAAGTATTCGATAGATACTACAAATAACAGTGAAGAGGCAATCAGTACGCCGCTACCAGCAATAGCATACTCTATCGTAACTATTTTTTTGGCATGCTCTGCTGATAATCTATAATCAATATACATGTTAATATTAGCCGGTACATCCAGGAGGTTGGATATGGAATCTATAACCCTGTTAACTTCCCTGTCAACCATATAGTTAACGAGCTCAGATCTCAACCCTGACTTACTTAAAAGCTCTCCAAGAGTCTCGATCATATTGAACTCAGGATCTAACGTTAGTACCACGCTTTCAATCAACGAGTACATGCGTATAAACATCACCAGATCATTTGGCAACCTGAATGGAAAATTAAAAAACACTTTATTTGCTGCTTTAACTAGATCTCTGATCTCATATTCGTTGATAGTCTTTCCCTCTAATCCTTTAAATGCCAGATTAATGCCTTTTTTTATAATCTCTTTGTTTACATAAGGGTCCAGAGCATCAAGCTCTATCATTGCCGTAATGATCTTATCTGCATCTTTATTAACCAGAGCATAATAGAGATAAAACAATTTTCCGCGAATCGCTTTTGGAAGTTTTCCAACCATTCCAAAATCGTATAATATTAAGGTTCCATCATTTAACACAGATAAATTTCCAGGGTGCGGGTCTGCATGAAACTTCGGTTTTACAAGAACCATTTCAGTAAACACGTACACGATTCTTTTAGCAAGATCTTTATTGTCTATGCCTGCACTTTTAATTGCTTCTACATTGGTAATCTTGATACCTGGCAGATATTCCATGGTAAGCACTTTTTCAGTTACATACTGATCGTAAACGTCAGGAACCCTTACTTTTGAATCGTATGAAACATACTCTTTTATATCTTTTAAATTTTGAGCCTCTAACTTATAGTTCATCTCTTCAAATATGGTATTTTGAATATGGTCCAGCACAATGCTCATAGAAAATGCAAAATCTCTGCCCACTAAATACTTGAACCATGGCATTATAGTCTTCATAGCTTCCAGGTCCAGAATCACTTTTTTTCTTATTCCCGGCCTCAGCACTTTTACAGCAACATTCTTTCCATTTAATACAGCTCTGTGAACTTGTCCCAGGCTCGCAGACTGTATGGGCACTTTTTCAAAATTATCAAAAATCCTGTTAAAATCTTCACCCAACGCTTCTTTCAGTTCTTTTTCAATGTCTTCAAACGGCGCGGGAGGAACAAGATCCTGTAACTCTGACATTATCTCTATGTATTCTTCTGGAAACATGTCTGCTCTTGAAGAAAGTACCTGCCCTAACTTTATGAATGTAGGCCCTAGTTTTATAATAAGATTTAAGTTTTTTCTCGCAAGAGTCTTAATCTTTAATCTATCACTCTCTTTTTCAGACTTGCTCAACTTATAAACTTTACGCATAATCAGTACCATGTTGAGCACTGAAAAATAGATCTTTCGTCTATGTTTCTTGATCTCTTTATACGATACAATATCCATCACCTTAAAATAATCATCATATTATATAACTTTTCTTTTTTTAAAGTCAAAAAATTAGAAAAGATAATATTTGCATAAGTAATTAGGGTATAGGATGAAAGACAAAGCAGAGCAATATTTCAACTGCACTATGCGTGATCGTGCAATATTCGAGGCGGGGATCAAGCTGGGCACGGTTTATCACCAGTTTGTAGGAGTACCGATAAACAGGGATAATGTTGAGGTGCTGGAAAAGGCAATAGAAGAGAGCATTAAGGTTCAGCCATTTGTGGAGTCAGTATCAGTGAAGATAGACAGATCACTATTAAAAAAAGGCGCTGTGCCATATAAATATCTGACGCTTACCGGGAACATGATAGATGTAAAATTAACCATAAAATACCAGAATGTAAAAGTGATATGCAAATTGAACTATATTAAAGAGATAGATTATCCATTAATGTACATAACAGATATATTAGAGGAATAGAAATGTTTGTGAAAATAGGATTAAGCGGACTTCCAAGCATCGGTAAAACCACTACACTTCTAAAAACAATTAACATACTCGAGTCTCAGAATTATAAGATTGGAGGTATTGTTACTGAAGAAGTGGTAGAAGATGGGAAGAAAGTGGGGTTTTATTTATTAGACTGGACTACAAAAGAGAAAAAAATATTTGCGCACAAAGACTTTCAGAGCAGATATAAAGTTGGAAAATATGGACTGGACATCAAGTTACTGGAAGATCTCGGAATCAGGGCTCTGGAAGAGGCGAAAGAAGCAGATGTGATAGTCATTGATGAGCTAGGAAAGATGGAATCAGAGAGCAAAAAGTTTGTGAATGCAGTAAAAGAAATACTGGATATGGACAAGAACATAATCATTACAGTGCACAAAAAATCCAGGAACTCTTTATTGCAGGAAATAAGAAGAAGAGATGATATCAGGATATTAGAGGTTACACAGGTTAACAGGAATGTGCTGCCATTCAAGATAGTTAGCTTGATCAAGGGAGAGCGTGTGTGAGCATATTAAAAGTGAAAGAGGGGCTTGTAGAGGTATACGTTCCAAAAATAGCTACAGAGCTGGGTCCTGGCAAGAGAGGCGGTGGATACTACAGCAGGCCGATGATTTTCTCCAGAGACCTGACAGTAATGGTTTTGAAAGCAGTTGACAATCAGAGCATCAAAGCGCTGGATGGGCTTGCATCTTCAGGCATTAGAGGATTGAGAATTGCAAAAG
The DNA here is from genome assembly GCA_031961865.1 of Thermoplasmatota archaeon. Classification (GTDB taxonomy): domain Archaea; phylum Thermoplasmatota; class Thermoplasmata; order Thermoplasmatales; family ARK-15; genus JAVRLB01. Next base: position 6,700 of record JAVRLB010000056.1, read on the forward strand.
AAGCGGGCATAAATATAGAGCTGAACGATAAGAGCCAGTATGCAGTAAATCTTATCAGGAGGAATCTGGAGCTGAACGATCTCGATTTAAACGTGACACAGATGGACCTGAATTGTCTGTTACAGTCTAAAAGATATGATTATATTGATATAGATCCATATGGCTCATTTGCACCATATTTACAAAGTGCGATAGAAAGCATTAACAACAACGGAATCATGGGCATTACCACTACCGATCTTCCGAACTTTACAGGCACAAACAAAAACAAAGGATTGAAGAAATATGGAAGCACTGGAATAAGAAACTATCTGAAACAGGAAGCAGGACTAAGAATTATGCTCGCATACATAGCAAAATTAGCAGTTGCAAACAATATGGGAATCGAGCCTTTAGTGTCAGTGTATAGAGATTATTATTACAGGACATTCATCAGGTTTAAGAAAGGAGTAAGATACAGCACGAGAACTTTAAACAATGTTCAGACAATAGCTATGGTATCTATGATGCCCAAGCATTACGGGCCGTTCTGGATCGGCGATCTCCACAACCTAGAGTTTATAAAAAAGCTGAAAAACGAAACATATTTTGAAACGTATAAGATTATAGAGAAATATCTGGGGTATTTCAATCTTGAAAATATGTTATTTTTTTATTCTACAGAAGATCTCTGCAACAGATTAAAGGTATCGCAGGTTAAAGTGGATACTGTATTATCAAGGTTAAATAGTATGGGATACAATGCTTCAAGGACCCAGTTTGATCCGCTGGGAATAAAAACGCATGCATCATATATAAAAATGAAAGAAGCAATATTATCACACTAATTTTTCATCGCAGAACTCACGTCTTGAACATCCTAGACACCTGTTTGGATTGTTATGGTTTCTGTGTGCGATGCCTGTTAACTCTGCTTGCTTGATCTCTGCCACTTTTTTTAAGACCAGTTCTTTTAGATCGTCGGTGTATTCTATCTGAAAATCTTTTTTGCCATATTTGATAATGCCGTATGGAGGGGTTTTACCGTACTTTTCTTCCACCAAAATACAATATGCAGTGATCTGTATTATATGTGAAAATAGCGGTCCTCTCGGTACTCTCCCGCTTTTGTACTCTATGGGTATATAGTCTCCTTTGACAAGAACCACAAAGTCAGGTCTCCCGCTAATATCATATTTATCCGAGAACATTACAGGGGTATTATCATTGAGATCATCAATATATACAATCTGTCCTTCTGGCAGCCCGTATTTTTTTTGCAAAATATTCAGTTTGTTCTCTTTCAGTAATGAAGAGTAGAGTGCAAAAGATGCTCCGGCAAGCCACAAAACGCCAACGATTTCAAAAATTATGCCCACCTCTCTCCTTCCCGGCAAAAAATAATAGATAAATAAAGATAACAGGAGCAATAAAAAGGATGTGTAAAGCACGATATTTAGCCATTTATTATAGTGTGTAAGATGCGAGATCAAAATTTCTATTATTCCTACAAGGATCCAGATAAATGAGACAATAAGCAACAGTTGAAATATAGATAGATGCTTGATAAAGAAAGTAAGCCCAAAAATAGAAAGAATAGTCCCGACTACTGAGAATAACAATATTATAGTTTCAAGCGATTTGAGGTTATCAATCAATGTTTTCTGTAATAATCCACCTCTAGCAGCATCTTTATGTTTTGTAACACCTGTAGAAATATCTACTTTCTTAGTTTTACTGATCTTCCAGTTAACGGGGCAATATGAAAACTTTTCTAAATCTCCAGCAGAAATATAATGTTTTTGCACGTGCTCTTTTAAGCGCTCAATACTATTAAAATGTTTCTTAATTTC
>JAVRLB010000057.1:0-8212 GCA_031961865.1 Thermoplasmatota archaeon
AGTATGAACGAAAAGATCGAAGCACTTAAAGAACTGATTGTGAACGATAACTTTCTCAGGTATATAGGAGCTAAAGTAGAAAAAATGGAAGAAGGATATTGTAAAATATCTATTGATTTCAAAGACAATCTGACAAGATATGGAAATATAATAAACGGTGGAGTAATCGCCACACTTGCTGATTCTGCAGGAGGATGCGCAGTGTTGAGCGTCAATGATGGCAGAGACCAGCTGACTGTGAACCTGAATATTTCATATTTGTCCGCTATAAGATCTGGCCCTGTTTCCGCAGAGGCTACGGTCCTGAGAGCTGGAAAAAATATCGTTTACGCAGAAATTGATATATATGATGGATCTGGAAAAAAATGCGCAAAAGCTGTAGGTACCTGGCTTTTTAGAGATATAAAAATATAAAAAAGATTAAAATTTGGCGCTGGGTATTTCCAGCACTAAATTTGCAAGTTTTATTCTGTCACGCAGAGAATTGGAGGTCATTACTGAAAGCGCCATGGCGTCTCTATAATATTTCTCGATCTGAAAATCTTCCAGATATCCATAGCCACCATGTACCTGCAGCGCCTGCTTAGTGACCCTTATTACAAAACTTGTCGCCAGATACTTTAGCATCATCTGCTCTTTTTCGCTTGGCTCTGACAGAGATAATGTGTCCAGATAGTTTTGCAACGATTTAAGCTCTGCATAATTTTCGCTCATGGCAAACGCAGGAGATTGGAACTCAGCAATCAAAGATTCAAATGCTTTTCTGACCTTTGAATACTCTATAGCCTTGCTAAGCACGTTTTCGCTCATACCCAGGGATATTGCAGATATTGCCAGTGCCGCTTCGTCCAGCAACTCTTCTATGAGCTTTTTAGCTCCGTTTTTAGCAACAATATTTTCTTCTGTAAAACTGCTGTTAAACTCCATTCTGGAAAAATTCAAGCCTCTAAAGCCCAGCTTGCTGTTTTCAGAAACTACCTTAAACCCGTTGTCAAGCATCAATAACATATTATCAGTGCCGGCAACCGTGAATACTATATTGCTGTTCGAGCTTATTACATAGTTTCTCGTGCCTGTAACTTTGTTATCTTTTATTTCAAGCACTGCCGGTGCCGAATTCAGTAAAACATCTTCCAGTACTATAGCTCCATTCATTTTCCCCGCAGCTATCTCTGGCACATACTCTTCAGCAAGTTTTTTTGAGCTTGATTTCAATAACAGTTTGATTATTAGCGAGTTCTGAATAAGCACGTAAAATGCAAGCGATGGAGAGTATTTTGCAAGCTCTTCTATCAATATAATATAACTGGCCTGATCTAGATTAGAACCTCCATATTCGAAGGGTGCGAGAGCGCCCATAAATCCTTTTTCCACCATCTTGTCTATCAGCTCTTTGCTTATACCTTCTCGTTCTACCTTCAATGCCACTGGATCTATCTCTTTTTCTGCAAACTCATGTACCAATTTTTTTAACAGTAACTGATCTTCACTGAACATCTGATCCCTCCTTTAACTTATTTTTTATCAACATTCTCGCTATGACCAGTTTTTCAACCTCACTTGTTCCTTCCCATATGTCTGTAATCTTAGAATCACGATATAAACGCTCTAGATCTGTGTTTATTCCATCAAGACCCATATATTCCAGCACCTTCTCGGTCGCAAATGTGGCCGCTTCTGCAGTATAGTATTTAGCCATGCTCGTTGTGGCAGGGTCAGGATTGAAATTGAACAGGTAACTTGCAGCTTTATATGTGATCAATCTCGCAGCTTCAATCTTTGTTGCTATCTCTGCAACTAGCATTTCCGTGTTTTCATTGTCCGATACCTTTGACCCTGACTTCTTATTTTTTACTATGTAATCCATCAGCCTGTCATAAGCACCTTCTGCTATGCCAAGCCCCTGCGCTGCAACGTAGATCCTGCTAATGTTGAAAAAGGTCATAACATAATAAAATCCTTTGCCTATTTCTCCAATTATATTTTCTTCTGGTATTTCCACATTATCAAATGTCAACTCTGCAGTGTTCGTAGCCCTCATTCCCATCTTTCCTTTCAGCTGAGAAGCTGTAAAACCAGGCATTGTAGATTCTACTATTACCATCGTCATGCCATGATGCCTCTTTTCAAATGAGGGTGGCGGTGATGTGCGCGTTAATGCATAAAAATGGTTTGCAACAGTTCCATTAGTGATAAACATCTTTTCTCCATTCAAGATCCATTTTCCATTCTTTTTCTCGAGTTTTGATGATATTCCTGCAACATCACTTCCTGCACCTGATTCTGTAATTGCAAAACCGCTGATCTTCTCACCTCTGAGCACCGGCTCCAGATACTTTTTTTTCTGCGCATCAGAGCCATAAAACATCAGTACCTCAGATCCAAACGCGGGCACCAGACACGATAATCCAATCCCAGGATCAACTCTGCAAAATTCCTCCATGGTAACCAGCATGCCCCATGGATTGTTTATATCTAAAAATCCTGCTTCATATGCTTTCTTTCTTATCTCATCAGGATACTTTTCATTTTTGTCATAATACACTTTTTTTTCAGCCGTAAACTCTCTCAAAGCAAACTCTCTTGCTTTTTTCCTTACCTTTTCTACATCTTCAGGCAACGTAAAATCCATTTAAATCACACTCTCTCAACGCTCATTGAAAATCCCTGCCCTCCACCTACGCACAGAGTGGCAATGCCACGCTCTTTTTTCTTATCCTGCAAGGTTCTGGCAAGTGTTCCCAGTATTCTCGCGCCCGTAGCGCCAAGCGGATGCCCGATTGCTGTTGCACCACCATGTATGTTCACTTTATCTATATCCAATCCCAGCTCTCTTATTGCATACAGAGAAACTACTGCAAATGCCTCGTTGATCTCCCAGTAATCTATATCAGATGCTTTGAGATTCAGTTTCTTCAACAGTTTCTGGCTTGCAGGTACGGGCCCTTTGCCCATAACGCTCGGGTCTACGCCTGCCCATGCCATGCCCGTGATCTTTGCAATAGGTTTTAGCCCATATTCTTTGACTTTCTTGTCTGACATTAACATCACCAGTGATGCTCCCGCATTAAGCGGCGATGAATTACCAGCTGTAATAACGCCATCAGCCTTAAATGCTGGTGGCAGCTTCTTGATCTGCTCCAGAGTAGTGTCTGCCCTTATGGCCATATCTCTATCTACAACCGTCATAGCTCCATTATATTCCACTTCAATAGGCAGGATCTCATCCTTGAACCACCCTTCTTCTAAAGCCTTTGCTGCAAGCTTATGGCTTCTTACTGCAAATTCATCCATCTGCTCTTTTTTTATGCCACTTTCTTCAGCCAGTTTTTCAGCAGTCAAGCCCATGCTGTATCCTATGTTCATCTGGTATCTTAGATACTCAGGCCTGATCAAAAGCTTGTAGTTTGGATTGATGTGCGGATTGTTTGCTAATGGAACATGTGTCATATGCTCCATTCCACCTGCCAAAACTATGTCTGATGCACCGGTCATTATCTCCATAGTACCTATGCTAGCAGCCATCAAAGATGATGAACAGGCCCTGTCTACAGCCATAGCCGGTACTTCTACCGGTAATTCTGCCAGAAATACAGGATGTCTACCGCCATATAACCAGTTTTCATCCGCCTGTAACGCACAGCCAGATATCACATCACCTATTTCCAGTGGATTTATGCCGGTCCGTTCTATCTCTTTTTTTAACAGCATGCCTAGCGCTTCATCCATGCGCAGTGTGTTAAAAACATCCTTTTCAGGCTCATTTGGCCTGGATCTGGAGAACGCTGTTCTCAAATAATCTACTAAATATACATCTGTCATAATTATTAATCACTTCCCTTTAAATTCCGGTTTCTTTTTCGATAACATTGCTGTTATCCCTTCTTTCAAATCTTCGGTGCTGTATACTATACCCGCAGCAAAAGATTCCATCTCTAGTCCTATATCCATTCCTGCTTCTACACCTTTATTAACAAGCCTCTTTGCCAGCGCTGCCGAGATGGGAGCAGAGGTCATTGCTATCTCTTTTGCATAGTTTAAAGATTCATTATCTATATCTTTAAATATCTTTGCTACCAAGCCTATCTCATAAGCTTCTTTTCCCGTTATTCGCTCACCTGTAAGAACCAACTGCAGTGCTTTTGACATGCCTACCAACTTTGCGAGCCTTTGCGAGCCACCCCATGCAGGTATCAGCCCCAATGTTACCTCAGGCAACCCCAGTTTCACATCTTCTGTTGCAACCCTGATATCGCAGGCCATAGACAGCTCTAAACCTCCACCAAGCGCATAACCTTTTATTGCAGCTATCGTGATTTTTGGAATCTCTGACAGCCTTCTAAATATGCGTTCTCCCTTTCTTGAAAATTCTAAAAAGTGCTGTGGCGTCGGAAAATAGGAGGTTAATTCCGCACCCGCTGAAAAAGTGGTGCCCTGCCCCGTGATCAAGATGACATTTACCGTATTATCGTTCCAGAGCATGTCAATCGCTTTATTTAAATCGTCAAGAACTTCCTCATTTATTGTATTATGCTTTGGCTTGTTTATTATAATGCGCACAACCTTCTCTTCAAATCGCTCGATTATCAGTGTGTTCAAAGTCTCGGATCCCTGCGCTTTTATGGGCTCGCTTTTTACTTCTTTCTTCTCTTCTTTTTTTGCTACCTGATATAACCTGCCATCTACCGCTTCTCTCATTTTTCCCTGTTTCAACGCGTCTGCAGGCTCGAATACTTTACAATCATATGTTTTAGCAAGGCTCTCTAGCTTTGCCTTTACTTCTGCATTTGTAAGGCTTTTTGCTATGGTGATCGGCCCAAAAGGCCTGTTTAATCCTAATTTTACACCTGTTTCAATATCTTGCGGTGTGGCTATGCCTTCTTGCAAAATTTTCAATGCTTCATTTATCTCTATCGAAAACAAATCTATCAATGCCAGTTTCTTAGTGCTCTTGCTGGTATCTATGTGTGGCCTTCCTGCACTCCAGTCATAAAAACCCTTGCCAGTTTTCTTGCCCAGCATCTTTTTGTCTACTAGCTCTTTGAAAGTTTTGCATTTGAGATACTCAGGAGAAAGCTCTTTGCCATAATACTGAAGAGAATCATAAACTATATCAATGCCTACAAAGTCAAGAAGCTCATAAGGACCCATGGGCAATCCCTGCGTTTTTCCAAATGCATCTATCTCTTCGGGACTGGCTACATTATGATCCTGCAACAAACAAAAAAATAGCATGTCTGGAGCGTTGATCCTGTTCACTATAAATCCTGGAGAGTCTTTATTAACCCTTACTCCAGTCTTTCCTATCTTTTTAACCAGCTCAGCTACTGTATCCATCGTAGCATCATCTGTTTCATCGCCTCTAATTATTTCTACCAGCTTCATCATAATTGGGGGATTGAAAAAATGTATTCCAACTACCCGTTTTGGATTCGCTACGTTTTTTGCCAATTCTGTAATACGTATATTGGAGGTGTTAGAGCCCAGTATCGCATCTTTTTTGGCAAACTGGTCTAACTGCTTGAAAATCTGGTTCTTTAAAGATACAATTTCCGGAACCGCTTCAATAACCAGATCTGCATCTTTCACTGCTTTTTCTATTTCTGTGTAACTGCTTATCCTACCTAAAATCTGTTTAGATTGCTCTTCTGTTATATTTCCCTTTTTTACAAATTTCGCTATGCTCTCTGTTATACTGTTAATTGCCTTCTTTAAGGCTTCAGGAGAAACATCCATCATGTTTACTGTGTATCCTGACATGGCAAATACTTCCACTATGCCATGCCCCATATCTCCTGATCCAATAACTGCTATCTTTTCTATCGCCATAATTTATCACCTTTTTAACTTACTTTTTTTACAATGTTTATCAGTTTTTGAGATAAGAATATATCTCCTGTAAACTTAATCTTACCCTCAAAAAACGCTTTTGTACCGTCCAGTTTCCCGGATAATATATCCTGCATCACTTCGTCTGTTGCAATAATAGTAACATTCGAAGTGTCAGATGCGCCCCTATTCAGAGAAAGATCTCCTGTTTCCAGAATTTTCAAATAGAATTTATCCCCCCCAAGTTCAAATTGCAAAATTTTGGATGAGCCTTTTAGTTCACTTTTTATAGAATCACTGGCATTTGCTTTTTTTACTATGCTTTCTAAAATTTCATAGCTTTTCATACTAGAATTTAATATTCACATATTTAATAAGCTTTTCGGTTTAAAAATAGATAAAATTTAAAAAAGTAAAGTTTTTTAAGAATTTTATTTATATTGCTTGCGCAGCTCTTTTTTGTCGATCTTACCAGTGCTCGTTTTTGGAAGTTCTTTCATGAATATTATTTTGTCAGGAAGCCACCATTTCTGAACCCTGCCCACGTCAATGTACTTCTCAAGATGTTTGTAAACATCATCCTCAGTCAAAGTTCCAGTAGCTGTTATGAACGCTACAGGCCTTTCGCCCCACTTTTCATTGGGTATGCCCACAATAGCTACCTCACCAACACCTTTGCACTCGCTTATCACATTTTCGAGCACGAGCGAAGGTATGAACTCTCCGCCACTTTTCACTGCATCTTTCTCTCTGTCTACAATGTGTATGTATCCCATCTCGTCAATTTCTGCCAGATCTCCGGTATGTAACCATCCATCTTTCCACAACTCGCTTGTCTTTTCTGGATCTTTGTAATACTCTGTAGTAAGCCATGGCGCTCTGACCACTATCTCTCCAATGCTCTTATTGTTCCAGGGCACCTCTTTGCCAGCAGAATCAATTACTTTTATATTGACAAACGGTATTGGTATGCCAGTGCTGATCTTATACTCAAACTTGTCCTCATCTTTCATGTTCTTGATCTTATTGGTAAATAACGCAATAGAAAGAACAGGGCAGGTTTCTGACAAGCCATAGCCACCAATGGTCTCTATTCCATAGCTTTCCGCTTTTTTAGCAAGCCCTTTAGGCGTTGCTGCGCCTCCGATCACTACTTTCCAGCCTTTTAAATATTTTGCATAGCGCTCTATGTCTGGATACCCAAGTATCATATAAAGAATGGAAGGTACCATCAATGTAAGTGTCACATGCTCATTTTTTATCAGCTCCAGAATGTTTTTAACATCGTATCTGCCCGGTAGCACGTATTTATTGCCGGTGATCATCGTTACATATGGCAATCCCCATGAATGAACATGAAACATAGGCACCAAGCTCATAAATACATCTTTATCTGTGACGTACAGTGGTTCCATATGCACTGCCATAGCCAGCGCTTCAGCATGAAGAACCAGGTTTCGATGCGAGAAAGTAACACCTTTAGGCAATCCCGTAGTACCGGATGTATAGAATATCGTAGCTGTAGTATCTTCATTTAAATCCGGAAATTCATAAGGCTCTGAAGTAGCTACTAATTCTTCATAGTTGTACCATGGAGATAAAATGGTTTTTATATTCTCATCAGTGTCTGAATATACGATCCATCCTTTTATAAAATCAAAAAGCTGTATCGCCTTTTCGATAATAGGCACAAACTCATCTCTGATTATTACAAACTTGTCATCCGCATGCTGCATTGTATAAAATATCAGTTCTGGCGGATATCGAATGTTCACAGTGTGCATTACAGCACCAGTCATAGGAATCGCAAAGTAACTTTCCATATAGTGGTTTGTGTCCCAGTCAAGAACTGCTACCTTATCTCCCGGCTTTACACCAACTTTCAATAATGCATTTGCAATCCTGCTCACACGATCATAAAACTGTTTAAAAGTAAACTTTTTCAGGTTCAGATAAACAATTTCTTGATCTGAAAAATTTCTCAAAGATGCAGGAAATATGTTTTTTATATTTAGTTCAAACTTGTATTTTTCCATATTATATCTAGATGATTTATCTAATATAAAAATATTTTTGCTAAACTCATATTAATTTTTAAAAACTATTTGAATATTTGCAGTAATTCTATAATTTTTTGCATGATAGATCATATGAAAAAAAATTAAATAACGTAATTGAATAGAGAGTATAATGATTAAAGCCTTAGTGGTTATGAGACACAATCTTTTATTATATTTTGGGCAGTGGTCTCATAGACGCTGGCATTGGCGTGATTTTGGAAACTGCTCTGTTTCCTGCAACATTCATTAATAATTTATTGGGCGTGATAATCTTTACAATTTTATTAGTATCTGGGCTGGTTTTAATTTATATGTGGAAAAAG
>JAVRLB010000058.1:0-7500 GCA_031961865.1 Thermoplasmatota archaeon
ACCACCAGTTTATGGTCAACCTATGTACCAGCCTGGACCTGACACGATGCTTTATTCAAATCTTCAGGACTTGAGAAGTGCATTTTTCTGGATGTTTTTAGGGCTAATACTAACTATAATACCGATAGTAAATATTGCCGGGGCAATAATACTGCTTATAGCATATATTCTTCTGATCATAGGATTCGGAAAAGTCGCAAAGACCATCTTGCCTCATGCTGATGAATACAGAAGCACGAAAAACTGGCTTTTGATATCGCTCATATTAGACATTGTTATTGGAATTGTTATTGCGATCGTTATAATCTCAGTTTTTATGATAACCAGTGCAGTAACTTCTGGGCCTGGATCTACAGTCACATCTTCCAACCCATCATCCCAAATAGGCATATGGATTATTGTACTTATTGCAGTTCTTTCTGTAGCAATGTTTGTAACTTACATAATCACATATTTAAAACTTGTAAATTCTTTTAAATCTCTTGGGTCAGATCTATCTGTACAAAGGCTTAATACTGCTGGGACTTACCTGTTTTATGCACTGATAATTAGTATTGTTGGCGATATACTCTTGCCAGTGTTTTTTTATTTTCATGTTTTTATTTTGTCAATATCGGTGCCTTTATCATCTATCTACTCTGTACTCGCAACATTAGCAGTGCCTTCGATTGTAATAATAGTAGCATATATACTGGAACTAGTATCGTTCTATAGTGCTTATACAGGCATAGACGAGTTTTTAAACCGCCCTAGAGCCATACCACCATCGCCAATGCAACAAAATACTCCCCCGCAACAACCTGAACCACCTAAATTCAGTTTTTGATCATTTAACTCTTTACAAAAATCTTTTTTTATTTTTACTGTTAAGATATTGAAACGATTTTTTTAGCTTATTTATCATTTTCTACTCAGTATAGATTCACCACATATCTGGATAATTTATGAGAGATATAACTTTAATACTTTTAAAGAGCTATATTGTTTGAACTCCTAAATCTCTCTCGCATATTTAGGTGCAATTATACCATCTAGAGTTCTGAGCTCTTTTCTTATCTTTATTCACACTCTCTGTACTCTATAAATATAATAACTGTTATTTTTCATGCAAATCTATCTTTGACCCTATATTTCAAGACCAGATCTGAGTAAATCATCTTATGTAAATAGATGATATTAAAAAATCGAGCTGTAAAATATGAATGTCAATTTAACGATTAACATTTCATTTATCAATATTTTAATATAGCAGAAACATCATTGCATCATTATGCCAAGATATGAAGTTGCCGCAGATTTAAGCGATAAAATTAAGGATCTGAGCAGAGCCAGACAGTCTCTGATAGAAGAACTAGAAGCCATGATGTTCTATGACGAAAGAGCCGATGCTACAGAAGATAAAGATCTGAAATATATTATGGAGCATAATAGAGATGATGAAAAAGAGCATGCAGTATTATTGCTGGAATGGCTAAGGAGAAATGATCAAGCAATAGACAAAGAGCTGCAAGAAATATTGTTTTCTAAAAAACGGCTCAAGGAACTTGGAGACTAACTTTCTCTAAACTTTTTTGTTTATTTTTCAGTTTATACAGTTCATAAAAATTTTTATGTTTTTTAAACAGACTATTTAAATTCCCTAGAATTGCAGTACGATTCTCCCCTCTTTTTCAGGATAGTCCTCAATCGCATTTTTAAAATCTTCAAATTTATATGTTTTCCACACTTTACTCTTAATATCTTGTTTTTGAACAAATTCAATAAGTGCTTCCAGCTCTTTTTTCGTGCCTCCTGTAGTTCCAATTACGCTGAGCTCTCTCGTATACAGTCTTGCAATATTAAAATTCAACTCGGCACCGGTGAACGTGCCAAAAGTTACAAGCTTACCACCTGCGTTCAATGATTCAATAGACTTATCCCAGAATTTAGAACCGAGTGAATTTAAGACCATATCTACATTCTCTCCGTTCCATTCTCGTACTCCGTTCTCAAACACCCATTTTTTTCGAGACACTGCAAATACCTCTGCACCCATTGCTTTTGCAATCCGGGTGGCAAAAATGCCAGTATTGCCAGATGCACCGAAGATCAGAATCTTAGTATCTCTTTTTAACCCTGCCTTAAGCAGCGCATGATATGGAGTTAAACCTCCTATAGGAAGTGCTACCGCATCCAGATCGTCCATGCTATCAGGTATCTTTACTATATTCTCTTCTCTCGCTTCAAAATACTCAGCCCAGCCACCATTCGCTCCCACGCCAATCAGCTTTCCATTCACGCACAGATGCTCTTCTCCGTTCTTGCATTTATCGCATGTGCCATCAAATATGCGAGGATAGATTATAACTCTATCTCCTTTCTTGAATTTTGTGCTTTTGCCTGAATATTTTACTTCCCCTACAAATTCAGCACCTGGGATATGAGGTATAGGAGAAATTGCATAATTTGTCTTTTTGGCAATCGTATTAATATCTATAGGATTTAATCCTGCATATTTCACTTTTATCAAGATGCCCTGAACCATACCTATATCCACATCTTCAACACTTGCACTGTTTATGTCCCCCGGATTCTTGACCATGACCGCTTTCATTATTTTGGCAATGCAGTTTCTTCTATTTAATATTTTCTTGTTCTTGATTGTGCTTTACTGTTTGAAAATTTGGCCCTAATAAATCATTGATATTAATTCAGCAATGATAAAAAGATACGATTATTTTATATCGGGTTTATATCTGGCAAATTTTCTATAAGTCCTCTTTTCTTCGAAATTTCGTAAACTTTTTTTATTGCATTTATTCCAGTATCGCCCATATCATAAATTGATTTACAACCGTCTATAAAATATTTTAACGCTGCAGGATCTGCTCCCTTAGCAAATTGCAATGCATAACTGAACGCTTTTTCACTGTGCGATTGTGCATATATTATCGATTCTTGAAACGTTTTTCTTATTTCCAGTGCCTCATCATAACTGAACTTTTTCTTGTTTACTACATAAGATCCCATCGGCATTGGTAGTCCGTTTGCCTCTTTCTTCCATTCTTCTAGAACATCAGCAACCTTTTTCAGCCCGAATTTTTCATAAACGCTTGTAAGTGTTGGTCCTGGAATCAATAATCCAATATCTGCTTCATCGTTTAAAACCGCATTAATAATCTCATCAAATCTAAAAATTATTTCGTCTTTAGCATTGAAAAATAACCGATAATAAAAATAACCGCTGAAAGACCTGCCAGGTATTGCAATTTTCAGATCTTTTATCTCCTCTTTTCTGTACTTTTTCTTGGATACAATAATGGCGCCAACATCCGCTCTCTGTGTACTGCCACTTCTTAATAAATAATAATCATCTGCAAGTTTCCAGAAATTTACAGCAGATACAGCACTGACCTCAAGATCCTTATTTTCAAGCAGAGTTCTGTTTAAAGTATCAAACTCTTCATAGCTCGGATTTATTTTTATCTTTGATTTCAACTCTCCCTGTAAAAATCCATAAACTAGAAAATATGCGTGTACCGGATCATAGTAATGATACGAGTTTACAATATTTTTCATACTTTATCTCCACCTCTTTCAATAATATTAAACATTAACATAAACTTTTCTCAGCTCTTAGATCACATAAAAAATTGCAGACGTATCGATTATTATTTTTATTGTAAATCCTGATAGTCAATTTTCTATTTATCTAAATATTTTTTAATCTCTAGTAACTCACTGATCCTGATTGATCTTGGGCCACGTATGGGAAAACTCAAAACAAAAACTTTACTGTTATAAATAGATTCTTTTTGAATCCCTAACTTAAAATTGTTGTTTCCGGTGTACATTCTATAACTAATTTTTCCAATAAAACAGATCATTACTGGCTTCTTGATTTTTATTGCCCTGTTCAAGCGTTTGACACCATATTCTTCCTCTCCTTTTTTTAAACTGCTCGTATTTGTGGTAGGTCTATCTACAAGATTTACAAAGCCATATTTTTTCGAGAACTCGTGCAAGTAAAAATGTTTTAGCTTTCTGTCATCCTTAAGATAAATTCTATCTTTATCAATAAGCCCTGCATCAGCGAGATTATACCAGAACGTTTTGTTGTTTGAAAAAGGCACTCCTCGAAGATATGATCCTGGATGCGGGTTTATGCCTACAAATAATATTTTTGCATCTTCAGGAATTATATATTTAATCATTTTTCAGATATGTCAATCTACCATCTTTTATCTGTGCAAACACTGTAATCTTATGCTCTCTAGCAGATCTTGCAGTTGAAATATGATACACTGTAATACCATTAGCCACCAATGCGTCAGCAATTAGAGATCTATGGCATCGATATGGGTTCCCTTCAGCACACATCAATACTGTTTTTTGTTCTCTCGCAATCTTTATAAGTTCGGATAGAGCGTTCCAAAACTGATCAGTTTGCATATAATCAGCAAAGCCTCTAAAGCTTGCATTTCTCCATGCTGTGTTTATAGAACCTTTCACAGGTTTTCTTAATCCTCCCAACTCTATCATATGCACATACTTGATCCTGTTGCTTTCGAGCAACATTTTCAGTTCCAGCTCGTTAAACTCGGGCCTGGCTCTGGACCTCGGTATTGTTCTCACATCTATCAACTGCTTGATCTCGTAAGATCGCAATATATCAAGAAATTTATTAATATCCAGAGTAGAGTATCCAATAGTGTATATTGTTAACTTCGAGTTCACAAATTTAAGATTACTAATATGCTATTAATATTTTTTTGTCACCAAGAAACCGTCAAATCTTCATTGATAAAACAATATTATCAGAAAAAAACATGAAATATATACTTTGCACTATGCATGTCAGTTAAATAGGGTTTCTACGGTTCTTGAGCAATTCGATAATGTCACGAAAAAGTTAAGATAGGAAAGTGATTATATGGTTTTTGTGAGTAAAAACGCCTGTATTCTCGCAGATCTGCATGGCTACGCTCCAACTATGAAGTATCTGAAGATCGTTACAGAAAAATGCGATTATCTGATAATAGCGGGAGATATAACTTCTGCAGATATGGGCAGTTCTCCAGAGCCTGTATTCAATTTTCTGGATTCGCTGAACATACCAGTCATTGCAGTACTGGGCAACAGTGACAGACTCGAATTTTTATATGATTTCCAGACCTTGAAGAATGTGAAGCTTCTGCATTTTGAAATCGAAAACATTGAGAATGTTGTCATTATTGGAGTTTCTGGAGTGCAGCCTCAAGATCATGGTGCTTTCTATTACATACCTGAAACACAATTTTACAATGGCTTGAAAAAACTGTATGAACAGGCCGGCAAACCGGATCATTTTTTGCTTTTATCGCATGCACCGCCATACGGGTTCGCAGATCTGCTGAAAAATGGAGAGCATGTAGGCTCTAAAGGATTACAAAAGTTTGACGAGGAGTTCAACCCTGATATACACATATGCGGACACGTGCATGAAGCAGCGGGAATTTACAGACATAAAAGTACTACGATAATTAATCCTGGCCTGCAAAAGCCAAGGTCTCCAGTATTGAAATTGAAGATCCCAGAGCTGGTAATAGAAAATATTAATCCTTAATCAGGCATTAAAAAACATTTTTTACTGTTTAACAAAAACTTGCTTTTATCCAATAGTGCCAGAACCATTATTAATCTTCATAAACTTTAATATATACCAATATTATCGAAATAAAGATCAAGATGGACTACGAAACTGAGATTCAGAAACACGCAAAATACGATATTAATATACTGATGATCACAAGAGTGCTCAGAAACTTCTATTTTGGATACCTGAGCTTTCTATTGCCTCTGTTTTTGAGATTTCACGGGTTTTCATACATAGATGTAGGGTTATATGCACTTTTAACAACTTTATCCAGTTCTGTGCTAGTCCTCATATCCGGCTTCTTAGGTGATCTGTACAGCAGAAAGAAAATGCTGGTAATAATGTCCTCACTCTCCATATTTTTTCTGATCATAGTCTTATTCACAACAAACTATACACTTTTGATGGTTAGTTCTGTATTCGGCATTACGCTTAGCGGAATTGGAGGAGGTGCAGGTGGAGGGCCTATTGCACCTCTGATCAATGCAATGGTAGCAGACCGTGTTAAGGTTAGGAGAACCCGGATCTATTCATCCTTAACCTCTTTAGGCATCTTTTCTGCAGTGTTTGGCAGTTTGCTTTCTGCAGTAATATCTGCAAAATATGCAAATTACTTTACGATTCTATTTACAGTAGCACTTGTATTATCGGTAGTTTCTGTAATGCTCACAATGAGCATATCAGAATGGAAAGTTGAACGGGCCCCGCAAAAGAAAAAGGTGCTTCCAACCAAGTCTGGAAAGAACATAATGTATATATCTTTTGCAGGAGCATTTGGAAGCCTTGGACTTGGAATTATATTGCCTCTGATTTCAATCTGGTTTCATGATGCTGGTTTATCCACATCTATTATATCTGTAATATTCATGGTATCGTACATAGCATCAGGAATAACAGTTAACTTTTCATCATTTTTTGAGAGATGGATCGGCAGTATCAACAGTATAGTACTGTTTCGTGCTTTAGGATCCGTACTTTTAATTTTCATTCCGTTCGTGCCGATTCTGTTTTCAGTAATAATATTCATTGCGAGAACAGCATTTTATCAGATGGCACTGCCAGTACGCCAAAATTTCTCAATGAACGTGTTTAATCCAGAAGAACGATCGCGAGGCAGCAGCATTACTGGCATATTTAGAAGATTGCCTTACGGTTTTGCAACTGAACTTGGAAGTGTGATGTTCACGCTGGGTATTGCATCTCTTGCATTTGTATCTGCAGGATTGATATCAGTGCTGGACCCTGTGTTCTATTATGTTTTTTTTAAAAACAGCACTGCAGCAGATCATTAGCTTATTCAAAGCTTTTTTTTAAGTTTGCAGTACTGGTACAGTGCATCATATAATGGAAATTGCAAGCGCATGTTTTCATAATCATCTTTTGCTAGCTCTCTAAACCCAGCCGCAGCAGCTTCTAACCCCGCTCCTTCAGGTGCTGGATCTTTTATATCTGCGTCTGCAGCTCTCACGATTTTGGCAAGTTCCAACAATGCGGGATCTGTAATATTGTATTTTTTAATTATTGCATCAAAGCTCACATACTCGCTTCCGTTTTCGTAAAAGTGCGTGAGTTCTGCACCAGTTACATCGAATGGAATGGCATTCTCTTTTTTAGCGAGCTCCAGTACCTTATCTTTCGGCACAAATAAAAACTGGGCGTTTTTGTCAATAAAGTTCTTGATTAGCCAGGGGCATGCTATGCGGTCTACTTTTGCTTTTTCTCTGGTAATCCATTTCATGAGTTTATCTATTCAAAACAAATATTTAAATATTCACTTACAAACTATGGTAAACATTGACTGTATGATGTTTCAGGCAGTGAATCAGTTAGTATTTTTTTGCCTTTATCTACAAGCTCTGATATTTTGCTTTTTTTCATGCTGCTCT
>JAVRLB010000059.1:0-7324 GCA_031961865.1 Thermoplasmatota archaeon
TATTAATATTTAACATATAGATAAACATTTCTATTTTTTTCTATGTTAATATCAAATTCAGTAAAATTAAGTATAAAACTAGTTTATAATAAAGATTCTTGAAAAGTTACTACTTTTTAATCATATTCACAAACATTTTAAAGTTAATCAATATATTTACCAAAAAAAGTTGCTTTTGATAAATTAAAAATATTACAAAAAGAAATAAGAAAAAGTTAAAGAATTAAAAAAGAGGCATTTTAGATTTTTCAGTTGGCTTTGGCAACAAAAATGTTAGAAACCCTATTATTATGATTATAACTGCTAGAATCTCATACGTGTATGCCAATTTAGAGTAGCTATTTACTAATATGCCACCAACGATTATCGGCCCTAATACCATCCCGCCACCACTTGCAATTCCCCAGACCATAGAATTGCTTACAGATGATGTGCTAGAAACATAATCTTTCGTCAAAGACATCAGCAGTGGGAAACCACTGAAGTTAAAAAAAGCAAATATGACAAGTAAAGTTATGCTTAGATAACCCTCTGTAAGAACATAGCCCAATGTTGCTATGCCTGTGCCTATTGTAGTTACTATAAGTAACCATTTTTTATCAAATTTGTCAACCATAATGCCAAAAAATGGTTGCCCGAATATTGCTACTGTATACATTATAGTCATTGTGATGCCTAATGATAAGCCTAATCCAAGACCATTGGTATATGTAATATAGAATGGTATCCAGCTAAGTATACCCTGTGTTGCAAGTGATCTTAAAAATGTAACAATAGCTAGGATAAGTATTCCGCTAGTAAGAGCATTCTTAATTGGTTTACGATTATCATTATCTGTTTTTCCATCTTTTTTAGGAATTATATTACGAAGACCCAACCAGATTATTGCTGATCCTATAAACCCGATCGCCGCTATTATGGCCAACGAAACACTGTAATAATATATTACAATCAAAGCGTATAAAATCGCAGGATAAATTGCTCTTCCAACGCTTCCAAGCCCCCCATTTATCCCCAATGCTTTTCCAAGAAATTTCTTTGGAGATACATTTTGTATAACTGCAGCACCAAGAGGATGGTAATACCCGCTACCAATACCCATTACTAAAGAGGATAATATTGTTATGATAAAAAGCCAGTTTCCTTTCGATAATGATAAAGAGTAACCGAGCCCCAATATACCTAGAGAAATCAGGAAAATACCAATTGACAAATTTTCAGCAAACTTTCCACTTTTATCTACTATGGAACTTACTAACGTTGTAAATATCATGGATGCTGCATAGAAAGCTGCAAACATAGCCGTAATCATCAGTGGCGAGAACCCTTTTTGAACGGAGAAAAATGTGGCTACTATTGGGAACAAAAAGTAAGCACCATCATTTAAGAAGTGCCCTAATGATGTAAATAGCAAGCTCAAACGTATTTTTTTAGCGTTAATATTTATTTCAGTCATAGATAACTTATATATCGATATATTATTTAAATCTTATGTTTAATGGTAATTAGGATTTTTAGGAATATGTGTGTTTTCGAACCCCCGTAAAGTTCATATAATGCATTTATTTATATCATCTGAAATTGATATTCCTACGGGATCTTCTTCAGAATAGACTTTTAATGCATAGGGGCTGGAAGTTTTCATTCGTAAGATACAGGATGAAGATTTTCCTAACAAACGCTGATATATTTATTGCCGGAGTAGCCGAGCGGCAAAGGCGCAGGCCTGGAGAGCCTGTTCTCCGTTAAGGGGAGCGGGAGTTCAAATCTCCCCTCCGGCGCTTTGACATAAGTATAAATTCTATCTTATATTTTTGTTGATATACTCTCTGCACATGTCTAAATTTAAATGCTCTGTCAAGCACTTAATTTTTTTAGTTTTACATATTTTAGTTTATTTTTAATGTAAAATAATAGCTTCTTTCATCTATTTTTTAGATCTAAAAATACTATTATTTCGCTTGACATATTGATAGTATATCTATTTTCTGGCCCAATATCCTTCATTCTTTTGTTTTAGATTTATCCTATGCGCATCTTGTACTATATAAGTTTAGTATAATATTTGTATATATAATTAATACAATGTAAAAAGATAAAGACAATTATTGTGTATTCTATCATAAAAAAAAGCATTTTTACTATCAGGAATGTTTTTTCTTTTATATTATTGAATGTAAAATTTGATAATTCACACAATTAGGTACTATCTCTTCATTAAAAAATTAATATAAAAAATAAAAATATGTTTTTTAATCTGGATAGATCTTATCATTTTTCTAGAGGTACAAAGTAGAGAGTAGAAGCATCTACTTTTTCTAGTGGTACATCCTTAAACTTAGGCTTAATTTTCATACCTATCCTTACATCTTTTTTGTCTATATTTATCTCTCCCTTTTCATCGGTTACGAGAATACTTATAAGCTTTGAATAAGAATTATCAAACCCCTTTACATCAATATTAATCAGTGTTAGAGGAAGTTTATCTAAGAAGCTCTCGCCTGCAAAATACATATTTGTGAAGGTGTATATTCTTATATCCATATCCTGTAGCTCTACCCATTCATCTAATTCTCTCATACATTCTGGGCAATCTGCTCTAGGAGGTAGGAACAGAATATCTTGCTTGTTTTTATGATGCTCTTTATTTCTGCATATAGTGCCCATAAGTTTATGCTCATGCAAACCTTTAAAATACCTAGAAACTTCACCAAAACTGTGTTTATACAGTATATTATACGGCTGTTCTTGTACTAACGCATCCTTATTTTTAGATCTATATTGCTCACTTATTATCATATTCTCTCACCATCCTTTCTCTAAGACAAATACAGTCACATCTGACCCAGTACCAGCATGGCTGTGCGCTAAGCCTCTTTTTGCATTTTTTACCTGGAGTTTGTCGCTGCCATAGAACTTTTCAATATTGTTCTGGATCTGCCAAAAAACGCTGCCAATCTGCATTATACCGGTGGCCCCTACAGCATGCATACATCCTATTAACCCTCCAGAGGGATTTATATAGATTCTATCCCCTAATTTTGGATTTATGTCTTCAAATACACCTTTTTTATCGTCAAACTTACCGGTGTCTATAAATTTACCACCCTCTCCATATCTTGCCAACCCCAGATCTTCATAAGTCTGGAGCTCTGAAGAAGTAAAGGCATCGTGAAGTTCTACAACATCAATCTCTTTCAAAGGATCTTTTATTCCTGCCATAGTATATGCCATCTTAGCTGCTTTTCTGCCAGCCCTAAATGAATGTAAGCCAGGATAAATCATGTTTTCATACCATTCTGCTTTTTCATGTGGCAATAATAAATTTTCTTTAATAAGCCCTCCCTTAATGGTTGGTCTGTCTCCGGGCCTCATAGTATCTGTTCCACCGCCGACTCCGCTAATTGATACAGGATGTTTAGTTAGTTTTTTTGCAAGGTTTTTTTCTGCTAATAATACTACAGCAGCACCATCGCTCATTAAGCAACAATCAAGTCTTTTTAATGGCGTGGCAATAATATCTGATTTGTAAACATCATTTATAGTTATAAAACCTGATGTGCTCTTTGTTGAAAACGGATTTTTTGCATTAGTCTGCGCAAAAAAGTTGTATTGAGCATTATTTCTATTTTTTACTGCTACTTTGGCAAGTTGCTTTTCAGTAATGCCAAATTCATACATATATCTATTTGCCATTGCAGCATAATAGGCAGTGTAAAAGCCACCAACCTGATAATCAAAATCTGTGTCTGAAGCTAAAGCTATAAACTCATTACCTTTGCTAGTTGATACTTCCGACATTTTTTCAAATCCTGCTACCAGTACGAGGTCTGCATCACCAGATTTTACCATCTCAAAACCAGTCTTAACTCCTAGTCCTCCAGTAGCGCCACCACCTTCAGCTCTTACACTCTGCATTGGGTTTAGGCCTAAATAATCACGAATTATAGCTCCGAATAACAACTGTTTTTCAAAATGATCTGAAAAATAACTTACTACTGTACCATCGATCATACTCTTTACATCTAAGGCATCAATATTAAGGTCATTTTCGAAAAGAGCCATTCTCGTAGCTTCCATTACTAATTCTTCTTGGGTAGAGTCTCTTCTAGCTTTCCCAAACTGGGTCATTCCTGCGGCAATTATGGCAACTTCTCTCTTATTTTCATTTATGTCACCATCAGAAGATATTGAAGCACTTCTACTTGGGGTCTTGAATCTATCCTGCTCTTTAAAAATTTTATCACTCATTAGATCCACTCTCTAAAATCATAATAATTGATAAATTATTTAATTTTTTTGTAAAAATGGGTGTTGGGGCAAAACTATTTTTACTTTTTTCTAATTGCTTTTCCATCCATGATTTTCTGTTGATATATATACAATCATTAAAACCAAGTTAAGTTTTAAATATTCTTCTGTCATTACCACTTATGTGAGTAAAAAATGATCGAAGGATATTTACCCCTATTGTTAACTTTCATAGTGGCTAGCTTAGGAGTCCTTTTGATGTTAAAAATTTCACACCTCTTAGCACCTAAAAAATATGAAAAATACAAATATGAAACTTATGAATGTGGTGAAGTAACCATAGGTGACTCAAAAGGTCCAGTGAAATTGCAGTATTATCTGGTATTATTAATATTTGTGATTTTTGATGTAGAAATGATATTTTTAATACCATGGGCCAATTATTTAAAAATTTTAGGATCCATAGCAGTGTTGGAAGGCTTTATTTTTGTGGCAATGTTAATTTTTGCATTGTACTATGTTTTTGAAAAAGGATTTATGGAGTGGAAATAATGAGCGATTCTATTTTATTTGCAACTCTTGATGATGTGATAAACTGGGGGAGATCTAATTCAGTGTGGCCATTCACATTTGGGTTAGCATGCTGTGCTATTGAGATGATGGTATCCCAGGCTGCAAAATATGATCTGGCAAGATTTGGAAGCGAGATATTCAGGTCTTCGCCAAGACAGTCAGATCTGATGATCGTGGCCGGTACGGTGACAAAAAAGATGGCTCCTAGAATCAGAAGGCTTTATGAACAGATGGCAACTCCCAGGTATGTTATTGCATATGGTTCATGTGCTACCTCTGGAGGTCCTTATCAGGGTGCATATTCAGTAGTGATGGGTGTAGACAAAGTAGTCCCTGTTGATGTTTACATACCAGGTTGCCCACCAACACCAGACTCACTTTTAAATGGTGTGATTTTGTTACAGAAAAAGATAAGAGAGGGAAAAACAGAGAGGTAAATAATATGATAGTTGAAGAAGGTACCACTAAAGATAACGTTAAGTTTTATGTAGTAGATAAAGAGCACTTGATAGAAGAGCTACAAAAAAAGAAAGAAGAGGGCTGGGATTATCTTGTCTTAATGTCCGGAGTGGACAGAAAAGAGTACCTCGAAGTAGTATATCATCTGTCATCATATTCTAAAAAAGGGTTATTTATAATCAAGGCAAGGACAAAGGATGAAAAGTTACCATCTGCGAGCAAACTCTGGGAATCTGCGACATGGTTCGAGCGTGAAATTTACGATCTTGTAGGAGTAAAATTTGAAGGTCACCCGAATCTGACGCGGCTGTTTTTGCCGGAAGGATGGGTAGGGCATCCATTAAGAAAGAATTATGATATGAACAAAGAACAATTTGTAAATATGGATGATGAAGGGAAAGATGTAGTAAGCTTTGATTCAAAGGATGGGTGGTGAAATTGGAAGAGAAGATATTGGAGGTAAATTTCGGACCGCAACATCCAGCTACTCACGGTGTATTGAGGGTCAAAGTGAAACTTGATGGAGAATATGTATTAGATGCCCAGCCGATTATTGGATATCTGCACAGAAATGCAGAAAAATTATCGGAAATGAAATATTATGTTCAATCTACAGTTTTTATGGACAGACTGGATTATGTATCAGCACATCAGATGGAGCTAGGATATGTTCTTGCGGCAGAGAAATTGGTGGATGTAGAGGCACCGGAAAGAGCGAATTATATAAGAGTTTTGTTTGCAGAACTGAACAGAATTGCAAGTCACTTGGTATTTATTGCTGCATTTGGACTTGATGCAGGAATGATGACACCATTCTTCTATTGCTTCAGAGAGCGAGAAAAAATCATTGAAATGTATGAGATGACATCCGGAGCAAGATTAGAGTACAATTATTTCAGTATTGGCGGGGTATACAAGGATCTTCCAGATGGGTTTGAAGAGAAATTCAAGGCCTTTTACGAAGAGTTTCCAAAAAAGATGGAAGAGATCCGAAATTTATTTGCTACAAATGAGATATTTGTATCAAGAACCAAAAAGATAGGAATATTAAAGCCTGAGGATGCCAAAAGCTTGAGTGTTACAGGGCCTGTTTTAAGAGCCTCAGGAGTGCCTTTCGATATCAGAAAAGAATATCCTTATCTTATGTATGATAAGCTGGATTTTGATATCCCTACCTACAGTATAGGGGATGTATATAACAGATTTATGATCAGATTTGATGAAATGAAGCAGTCTCTAAGAATTGCAAAGCAGGTAATGGACAAGATGCCTGGTGGAGAATACTATAATCAGAAAGCGAGAAAACAGTTCATGCTCAGGTTGAAGGGTACTGGAGAGGTATATTCGAGAACAGAGTCTTCAAGAGGTGAGTTTGGCATTTACCTGATCGGGGACGGTACACCAAAGCCTTACAGGGTACGTATAAGAAGTCCGACATTCCACAATATGACTGCAATACCGGTGGTTTCAAGAGGATATAAGATTTCAGATATGGTATTGTCCATCTCCTCAATGGATCCAGTGTTTGGGGAGGTGGATCGATGAATATATACCTTTTTATTGATAATGTGCTTAAGAGGTTTGGAATTAACATATCTGCATGGCCTTATGGATATATATTACAGCCACTGTTAGTGTATCTTATAGAAGCTATACTCGTGTTCTTATTTGTTGCAATAATGATTATTATTGTAATATATTTATTCAGAAAATATATGGCAGATTTGCAAGAGAGGATAGGACCTAACCGTGTTGGGCCATATGGTTCATTCCAGCTCATTGCAGATGCCCTGAAAATGTTTGCAAAGGAGGACATAGTCCCAGATAAGGCGGATAAGACCTCATTTTTGTTAGCACCATACATAGTATTTATACCCTTGGTGCTGGTATTTGTATTGATTCCTTATGGAACTTTTTATCTTACTGGCAATATAATATTTTCTAATGTTATTGTTACTTTTATATTGATACTTGCATTTTCAGCAATTTCACCAATCGGTGAGATCATAGCGGGTGCAGCTTCAAACAGCAAATTTGCACT
>JAVRLB010000060.1:0-7281 GCA_031961865.1 Thermoplasmatota archaeon
TATTTATAGGTGTATCTTCCTTAAACGTTCAAAATAATGCGCTTTTAGCAATTTTTAAAAGTGAGCAGCAATCTATCACGTCAATGAGCCTCATAGCAATGATCTTTGAGATTTTTCCTCATAATTTATTAGTTGCATCATTAGAATTCATACCCTTTATCGGGCAAATATTGTTTGTTCTGTCTTCTGCATCCACCGCTTTAATATTAGCGCTCGAAGGTACAAGCATGCATATTTCAGGGTTCTTTGTTTTTCTAGGTCTTGCAATATATCCGCACACTTGGCTCGAACTGCCTTCTTATGCAGTAGCAACGAGCACCAGTGTGTATCTTATTTATCTGATTGTAAAGCGTGGCAGGATCCTCTCTGACAATATTCATAAGGTATTTTACATGTATCTGTTCGTGATTTTAGAACTTGCAATTGCTGCTATATTTGAGTCTATTGAGATCTTGCTGTTGCGAAACTATGCCTCTATGAATGGAACTCTGTGGTGTCTAGCACTTTGGATTCCTGCAGCTCCTGTAATATATTTACTTATAAAGCTATATAGAATAATAGATAAAGATGAATATTATGCAGTAAAAAACGTATCAATGAACCCTGAAAAAATTAGAGATTAGAAAAAAATATATTTTAGATGAACATAGTACGTTTCATGGATACTATTCCAATAGATACAAAAAAATATATTATTATTGCTTATCTGGATGACCAGCCTCCTAAAAAAATTGCGTCTGATTTACATGTTAGCATAGATGATGTTTCGGCAGTAATAGAAGAATGGAAAGGTGGGTATATTACTATATTCAAAAATGAGACCGAGATTGCAGAAGAGCTAAAATCTCTTGCAAGGTTCATCAAGGCTAAAAACCTGAGTTTGGAAGATTTGGTACAAGGCTATTTCTATTATTCGATATTTCAGGATCTTGACAAAACGAGAGTAATAAAGCTTATTAACGAGCTTAAAAACATACCTGATGATAAAAGAGCCGAGTTTTACAGCATGGCTGAGCGATTGCTCAATTTTTCAAAATATAAAAACATAGATTTTGTGCAGATTCCGGCAGCATTAGACGAGATGGTAGAGAAGGGCAAGAGTTTAAACATAGAGATCAAAGAGCAAGATAGAAAACTATCAAGCTTAAAAAAAGAGATTGAGTTGCTGGAGCAAGAGCGAACAAAGGTCGGAGAGGATGTGAAAAAACTGTATGATGAGCTCAACTTTGCAAAGAATTTTAAAGAGAACATGGCAAGGTTGAACGTCAGCGAGTCCAAGCTTGCAGAGTTTATGGAGACCATCGTTCATTCAAAGTACAATATTGAATATTTAGAGTCTTTGTACAGTGCCATAAAGAACATGAGATTGCGAAACATGGATGTAGACCAGTTTTTAAAGATCACTGATTATTTAGAGGCACTATCACAGCTTGGCTTATCAGTTTCATTTTTGAAGAGCTTGAAAGAAGGACTGGAAGCGCAGGACATAGATTTTGAAACGTATATAGAAGAATCCAATAAATATATAAAAAGCAAGATCAATTATTTAAAAGAGATCGAAGATCTAAAAAAGCAGCACAAAGATCTAGAAAATCAGATCAGGGCTATGAGAAGCGAGATTAAAGACTATTTTAAAAAAGTAAAGCCGAAGATGAAGTGACCAGCTATCGCTTTTTCTCTCACATTCATAATACTATTTAAGCAGTTTAACTCCAAAATGTTCATTGTATACCAGTTCTTTCAGATCTTTTCTCAACTTTTCTTTGGGTGCAGTTTCTGGATATCCTAGCGGTGTGACTGTAATAACTTTCCATGTTACTGGTATTTTCAGAATCTTTTTTATTTCAGGCTGGTCTGCATCTGCGACCCAGCAGGTACCAAGATCAAAGTAGCTGGCTGCAATCATAAGGTTCTCAGTTGCACAGGTGCCATCAATGCACCATAGGTTGGATTCTTCAGGGTTTGCAACAATGGCAATTGCCATCGGCACTTTATCCATAAATTTACCATAAGGTATGAGCTCTGCCAATTTTTTCAAATGATCTTTATCCTTTATGATTATAAAACGCCAAGGTTGAGTGTTCCAGGCACTGGGCGCATATTTTGCAGCATCCAGTATTTTAATCAATATGTCTTCTGGCACCTCTTTATCTAAAAACTTTCTAACGCTTTTTCGGTCAAGTATTGATTGATATCCATCTTTTCCCATATTCTCACACTCTGGTTATTTTAATCACTGTATTTAAGGTTTTTTATCGATTTGCATTATCAATCCATATACTTTTAAATTAATTAAAAGTATAATAGAACAAATTGTTTCGATCATGTATTCAATTTTCACTTTTTCGTCATAATTTTTGAATTTATACTTTATTTTGTGTACAACTACAAAAGATTATTGTTTTTCATGATTATTTTGCAGGTGCTATGATAATTCGCAAATTTTATATTATATGTAATGATTATGTATATTAAGAGTGGTGTTTATGAAAGTTACTATCTCATTAATAAAAGCAGATGTTGGTGGATTTCCTGGGCACTCTACAGTGCATCCAAAGCTTATTGAATCTGCAGAAAAATCGTTATCCAGGTACAAAGAAAATGGAACTTTAATAGATTTTTATGTGACAGGCGTTGGTGATGATCTGCAGCTTATCATGAGCCATAAAAAAGGTGTAGACAACGAAGAGATTCACAAGCTAGCATGGGACACTTTTATAAAGGCGACAGATGTTGCAAAATCTCTAAAACTGTACGGTGCAGGACAGGATCTGTTAAAAGATGCGTTTAGCGGAAACGTGAGAGGATTGGGGCCTGGTGTGGCAGAACTGGAGTTTGAAGAGAGAAAAGGAGAGCCGCTGGTAGCGTTCATGATGGACAAGACCGAGCCTGGCGCATTTAACTTGCCTATTTATAAGATGTTTGGAGATCCGTTCAACACTGCGGGGCTGGTTATAGATCCGACAATGCATAACGGCTTTAATTTTGAAGTATGGGACATTGTAGAGCATAAAAGAGTGTTTATGAAATGTCCGGAAGAAATGTACGATTTGTTAGCATTAATAGGTGCCAAAAGCAGGTACGTGATAAAGAGAGTGTATCCATCTAAACAGCATCCAAAGCTGTCGAGTGATGAGGCTGTAGCGGCAGTATCTACTGAGAAACTTTATCAGATTGCTGGAGAATACGTGGGAAAAGACGATCCTGTAGCGCTGGTAAGGGCTCAGAGCGGGTTGCCTGCACTGGGAGAGGTATTAGAGCCGTTCAGTTTTCCGCATTTAGTTTCAGGCTGGATGCGTGGTTCGCATAATGGCCCGATCATGCCGGTGGGCATAAAAGATGCAAAATGCACCAGATTTGACGGACCGCCGAGAGTTGCTGCATTAGGGTTTCAGATTGCAGAAGGCAAGCTTGTAGGTCCTGTAGATCTGCTTGCAGACGTAGCGTTTGATAAGGCAAGGGCTACAGCGCTGGACATTGCAGATTATATGAGAAGACATGGCCCGTTCGAGCCGCACAGGCTGCCTTTAGAAGAGATGGAGTATACTACATTGCCGCATATAATGAGCAAATTAAAAGATCGGTTTGAATCTTTATAATTTTTATTTTTTTAATTTTAAAAGCACCATCTTTTCAAATATTTCAGGGTCTGTTATTTTTTCTTTTATTGGCTCATCTGCACTCAACCCCAATCTGGATAATATAGATGGATCATCAGAAACGATTATGAATTTTTTGGTTTTTGTGTTTACGCCAAATATCTTTTTGGCAATGTCAATCTGTTTGCTGCCACTTAAATAGAGCATTATTTCCAGCGCATAATCATTTGCAAAGTTCAGGCCCTGTTTAAAAGATGTATCAGCATGATAGATTGCAAGCTTTAACATTTCTTGTGAATCAATGTTTTCTGCGTTAAAGATAAGTATTTTATTTTCCATGATATAATTTAGAGCCTGTTCTGACAATGATCCAGATCCAAACACAAACTCAGTTTTCATATTTTATAGGCGTGATAGCTTCTTCTATTTTTGCAATCAATTTATCTTTTTGTTCATTGTTCACAAATGCTGTTTTCAGAACGTCCACGATTGTATCTGCAGGAACGATCTCTATTTTGTTCTTATGCCTGTCGTCAAGAACCACGTCTTCCATGTTAGAACTAGGAATTATCACTGTCTTGAACCCTGTTTCGATCGCAGCCTCAATCTTGGCAATAACTCCGCCTATCGGCAATACATGTCCTCTAATGCTCAGTGATCCGGTCATTGCCAGATCCTGCCTGATCGGAATCTTTTCTAATGCAGATATGACTGCCGTTGCGATAGAGACGCTTGCAGAGTCTCCTTCCACACCCTCATACGTGCCTATAAACTGAATATGCACATCGTGATTAGATATGTCTTCGCCACTGTACTTTTTTACTATTGCAGACACATTTTGCACTGCTTCTTTGGCAATGTCTCCCAGCTTGCCGGTTGCGATGACACGACCCTGGCTTTTTACCTGAGCAGGCGTGATTTCTGCAAGAATGGGCAATACTATGCCAGAAAACTCAGCCATTCCGCTCTGAGCTCCGTACACAGCTAATCCATTCACCATGCCTACAGCAGAGCCCGCACTCAAAAAGGTCTTGTACTCTTTTTTAGACTCTATCCATTTATCTACAATCTGTTGTTCTAGCGGTCTTGCACTGTTCTTAGCTTTATTAATGTGCTCAACAGTAACCACCTCTGCGTTCTCAGATTTTGCAATATCACCCGCAACTCTTATCAATCCGCCAAGTTCTCTTAATCTTAACGTAAGTTTTCCTTTTCTCCCAGCCCGTTTCTGTGCTTCTTTAATAATTTCTGCAACCGCAGCCCTGTCAAATGGCGGTATTTTTGCATCTTTTTTAATTTCCTGCTGCACGAATCTGACCAGGTTCTGCCGGTTAGTTTCATTATCTTCCATAGTATTGTTCATGTATATCTCGTATCCATACCCTCTTATTCTAGACCTCAAAGCTGGATGCATACCCTGCAATGACTCTATGTTTCCAGCCGCAACAAGCACAAAATCGCAAGGTACCGCTTCTGTTTGCACCATTGCGCCTGCACTTCTTTCGCTCTGTCCCACAATCGCAAACCTCTTTTCCTGCATGGCAGTCAATAATGCTTGCTGACTTTCAGGTCTCAATAAGTTTATTTCATCAATAAACAGTACTCCTTTATTCGCCTTATGTATAGCTCCTGCTTCCACTCTGAGATGCGCGGCAGTTTCCAATCCGCCAGACTGGAACGGATCATGCCTTACATCGCCCAATAATGCGCCAGTATGTGTTCCAGTTGCATCTATAAATGGCGGCTTGTCAGTTGGCTCGTGCCCTACCAATAGTTTAGGCACCATATTTACCTCTGACCTTTGCAGTGTCATTCCAAAAAACATATATATGAATATTGCCAGCAGCAAAGAATAGAATATGTAAATTATATCTTTTGTGTAAATAGTCGCTACCACTCCGATCATGACCAGCATTACGATAAGCATCTGAAAGGATCTTTGCTTTCTTGTTTTTTCTTCTTTTGCTTTTTGCTGATATTGTTTTAATAACTCTTTACCTTTTCCTGCAGGCAATACTTTTATTTTAGGCTTATTGGGATCTTCTTCATTAGGAAATACCATTATGTCTTCCAGTTCTGATTTAGAAATAAAGTCCACCATTGCCTGTGCTAACATTGACTTTCCAGTGCCCGGATCTCCAATTAATATACAGTGTCTTTTCTGTACTGCTGCTTTTTTTATAATTTCCACTGCCTCGTCCTGCCCTATCACCTGATCCATCAGAATAGGTGGTACTTTTATATCGTTAGTAGTCTTAAAGTCCTGCTTTAATATCCAGCTATCTATTGATTCTTCCATAATTTTTACATTTCACTCAATAAGATTCAATAGATAAATTTTTCCATTTTTTACGCTTGATTTTATCGACTTTTTACAGTAATTGAAAAACATGAATATTTTAAAATAAATTTTTATAGTGCTATATTGATTTACTCTCCATGCTTGTTGCATTGATAATATTCTTATTCACCTACGTTCTGATCTCGCTTAGAAGATTTAAACTGCTTAATTTTGAAAGGCCTGCAACAGCATTGTTTGGAGCTATGTTAATGATCATTTTCGGAATAATCACCCCTGCACAAGCATTTAGCTCAATAGATCTAAACATAATATTTTTATTGCTGGGTATGATGATCATCGTTTCATCTATAGGTTCTACCGGCTTTTTCACATATCTCTCAGTGCAGATCGTAAGACATTCTAAAACTGGACTGCAGTTTTTAATATATATAATGGTAATTACCGCTGTATTATCAGCCCTATTTTTAAATGATGCAGTGGTACTATTTTTCACTCCTATCATAATTGAGAGCACTAGAATGATAAAAGTAAATCCTGTACCTTACCTGCTCTCAGAGATATTTGCAGCAAACATAGGCAGTGTAGCCACGTTAATAGGCAATCCTCAAAATGTATACATTGCCATACATTCCAGCCTCAGTTTTGGTGGATGGCTGATGGTGTTGGGACCTGTATCAATCATATCGTTAATCGCAGCAATAATCATAATATATGTGATCTATAAAAAAGAGATTAACGTTCCGATAAAAAGCATTGAAAAAAAGAAAGAGCTGGAAAATAAAAATTTTTTATTGTTTGCAATGGCTGTTATAATTGCCACGCTGATCGCGTTTTTAATATCCCGGCAGATTGCGATCATTGCACTTGTAAGCGGCTCAGTATTGCTATTTGTTTCTCCGCTTTTTAAAAATTCATCATCTAAAATGATTCTTAAAAATGTGGACTGGAGCATAATCGTATTTTTTATAGGGTTGTTCATCCTGCTTGAGGGGGTGGAGGTATCTGGTGTACTGGGCATGATCATCAATTATTTTAACAGCATAAATTTGAGCATGACCAATATGGGGTCGCTGGTAACCATTACTGCAATTCTGTCTAATTTAGTGAGCAATGTTCCAGCCGTACTATTGATTGCACAGTTTATTCCGCATGCAAGTTCGCATCTGTGGCTCGCGCTAGCTATGAGCTCAACGTTAGCTGGAAACCTGACTATAATCGGTGCTGCAGCAAACATTATAGTATTAGAAATCGCCTCTAACATGGGCGTGGATGTGAACTGGAAAGAATTTTCTAAAGCTGGCATACCAGTAAGCATAGCTACCTTATTGATCGGCGTGGTCGTTTTAATGGTAATATAGAGCCTGTCAACTTTTCGTTGAT
>JAVRLB010000061.1:0-7211 GCA_031961865.1 Thermoplasmatota archaeon
ATAGACAAAGATATAACTGTGTTTTTACCTTCAAAATGAAAATGATGACGGTACCGTAATCTTATATTCGAACCCCCAAAGAGTAAGTATAATTTTCAACTAAGAATTGACATCCTCCATTTTTGAAAAGATATAAATTATAGAAGTATTTGATGTAAGATAAGATGGAAATAGAAGAAATAATGGACATGATCAAGAAAGGATACGATAAAAACTATATATTGAAATTTATAGATGAAGAGATTTATGAGCTTGCATATTCCCGTATTCTTGCAAAACAGAAACTGAGTTTTTATGAACAGGTCTATTCAGATATTGTAGGAATACAGACTGCAACGCCGGAACTGATTGCAGAATACAAAGCCAAGAGATTGAAAACAGATATTATTGCAGATTTAAGCTGCGGGATCGGGATACAGAGCCTATATTTTTCTAAATATTCAAATTTTGTATACGCTATAGATGTTAATAAGAAGAGACTGGAATTTGCAAAAAAGAATTCAATGCTGTTTGACAGAACAAATATTGAATTTATAAACAACAGTGCTGAAGATCCAGGTACAGTCACTCGCGTAAAAGACGCAAACATAATATTTTCAGATCCTGCTCGCGCTAAAAACCAGAAAATTCAGCTTCTAGAAAATTTGTCACCTGCTCCACTCAAGATCATAGAACTGTACAAAGATCATAAAGATATTGCATTTGACATCCCTGCTCAGATCACGGATGAAAGACTGAACTTTGACTGTGAAAAAGAATTTGTTTCTATTGAGGGAGAGATTATCAGGCAGTCTTTGTACCTGGGATCTTTGAAAAAGTGTGAGAAA
Organism: Thermoplasmatota archaeon; assembly: GCA_031961865.1. Taxonomy (GTDB): domain Archaea; phylum Thermoplasmatota; class Thermoplasmata; order Thermoplasmatales; family ARK-15; genus JAVRLB01. Next base: position 828 of record JAVRLB010000061.1, read on the forward strand.
AGCGCATTGATACTGCCAGGGGAGTATAGATTATGTTATAATCATAATATAGATAGAAATTTTGAGGTAGTTGACCATTTAGAAAACTACATTTACGAGCTGGACCCTGCAGTAACATATGCATCGTTGATTCCAGAGATAACAAGAGAAAATAAAATAAATGTCTTTGAATCATCAAAAAAGAGAACTTTTGCCACATCTGATTCTTTGATTTCTTCTCCTTTCTTCAAAAACATTTTTGCAGTAATCGAGATTACCTCTTTCGAAACCAATGCAATCAGAGATGCACTGATAAAAAATAGTGCAAAGTCCGTTATATTGAAATTCAAGATCTCAGATTCTGAGTATTGGCCATTTAGAAACAAACTCGAAAAAAACCTGACCGGCTCGAGAACTCTATACATATTCAAAATATCAGATCACGCTGTCATTGCTGAATTAAAAATTTAAATATTTACGCAAACCGATTAAATAATTAATAAAAATTTATATTTTATTGTTTGTAGAGAATGTGTGATCCCCCTCAGCTAACGCACCTATGCTTCTAATTCATCGCCCAGACTTGCTCTTACATATGGTATCCTGTTCAGATATTCCACAAATGCAGGATAACTATAAATTTCATTTTTTTGAAATTAAATAAACAGGTTGCTCGATCGGAAATACTGTTTGATTTATCTAACACATCTCTTATTTTTAATACTGAAGCTTTTTTCTATATTTTGTGAGATTTCACAAATAAAAAAGAGCTGCTTAAATATTAAAGCAGCCCCGGGCAGATTCGAACTGCCGTTGCAGGATCCAAAGTCCCGCATGCTTGGCCACTACACCACGGGGCTATATGGTAAAGTAATGTACAAACCCTATAAAAAAACTTGCTTTTTTAAAATATTAAAAATCGATGAGTCTGGTTTGCCCTATCAATTGATCATGGGCTACTATCTCAACAGTACCGTACTGCCCGCCACCACCTGGTTTTACCTTTACTTGTCCATTTCTGAAAGCTTGTATTGCATTTATCACTTTGGCATCTGTATCTATTGAAGATAAAGGTTCATCAACCATTATCTTTATCTCATTGCCATATTTATCAATAAGCGAATCCCATAGACTTTGCACTTTGTTCGAAGACTCTGACACGTTCAGAGACTTTGCAATGATCTCAATCAATGGTATCAAATGCATGTATGGTGGTCTGTGCTCAGGATGCACCGGCTCTTTGTACGTTGCTAACTCTTCAACCCTATCTCTCACACCTTTCTTAATGATTCCCTTGCACTCAGGACATCTCCATTTTAGTGCCTTGGCCTCTTCGAGCGTGTAATGCTTAAAGCACCTTGTACAAGCAGTTTCATTGTATTTTCCTTCCTGTGGTGGTATTCCAACATTCATAACAATGGCTCTACCGTTTCTTCGTTGTATTGCATCCCTGATGTCGTTAAACGCTATCGATCCAACCTTTAATCTATTGAATTCTCTGGCAATCTTGTTGGGATGGTAAGAATGTGCGTCAGAGTTGGTCAAATAAGTCAAGTGCCTGATCTCTTCGATCCTGTCAGCATAATCTGTGTCTGCACTAAGTCCCAGCTCTAAAAATTGCACATAATCTGTATACTCTCCATAAAGCTCTTTAATACTGCCATAATAAGCATACATTGCAGTCCATGGCGTAAATGCGTGGGCAGGTCCTATCATCGTGTCTGTGCTCTTTGCTAGCTCTGCCAGTTCTACACCGTTCATTGCCAGCTTAGGTCTGCCATCACTGTCTAGATTATTATTTTTTTTAAGAAGCTGTTCTCTAAACTCTTCTACTTTTGACATTGACGAAAAAATAAGGACATGATGCACCCTCTTTATATCTTCTACTTCAGTAGTCAGCACAAAATACATCTCTTTATACTTCAAAAGCCCTTCTTCAATCTTTTCAATGCCCTTAAAGTCATTGAGCCAGTGTATGTTCAGTATATCTCCAGAGCCCATCACATCTATTCCTTTTCTTTTTGCATAATATGCAATGTTTGCAATGTTCATGTCCTTGCTGGTAGCACCAGAGTACATGCTGTGAATGTGAAAATCAACATTGATTATCATTTTTTGCCATTTTTAGAATCCAATACTTCTAAATTCTGTCTTGGGTACTCTTCTTCTTCAACGCTTACTTTTGCACCCAGCGGGATCCTGTCTCTCTTGACCAGCTCTCCAAACGTGTAGACCCCCTCTATATTCAGGTCCATGACATTATAGATCTTATCCATATCCTTTCCCAGCTGTTTAATAGATACCATGTGATCCCTAATCCACCTGAAATTTTTGACCGGATCTGCCATATTATTTCTCCTTCCAAAATTGACCGGACATTGTGACAAAATCTCAATAAACGAGAATCCTTTTACCTTAAATGCGGTTTTAATGCTATTTACAATCTGGTATGGTTGTGCCGTGCTCCAACGTGCTACATAATTTGCTCCTGCTGCGGCAACGATCTCTGCCAGTGCAAATGGAAAATCAGGGTTTCCTTCAGGTGTGGTCGTAGAGCGCATAAGATGCGGCGTGGTCGGCGCAACTTGACCACCCGTAAGTCCGAAATTACCATTATTTACAGCGATAACTAGGAGATCCAGATTCCTTCGAGCAGCATGAATCATATGGTTTCCACCGATCGAAAACAGGTCTCCGTCTCCACTTATTACCACCACGTTTAATGATGGATTTGCAAGTTTAACGCCGGTAGCAAATGCAAGCGCTCTACCATGCGTAGTATGCAGAGAATCAGCATTGATATATCCTGGAACCCTTCCTGTACATCCGATTCCGGATATAAACACTGTATTGTCCAGAGAAAGGTTACTGTCATTAAAAGCCTTGTATAATGTATTCATTATAGTGCCCAGCCCACAGCCTGGACAAAATTGGTGCGGCCATCTTTCTTTTCTGTAAAACTCAAAAAATTCCATGTGTTAATCACCCTACAAATTTCTCAATTTCATATGGAGTTGGTATCTTACCTCCTAAATAACCTGTTACATTCACTGACTCAGCTCCATATTTTCTGGATACACGCTCTACTTCAAGAGCGTATCCTCTCAAATTCAGCTCATATGTATATATACTCTTTCCATTAACCAGATTTTTAAATATCGATTCTGGAAATGGCCATAAAGTCTTAGGTCTGATCAGCCCTACATTGCTATTTAAAACTGGATATGCTGCCCTAGACGCAGAACCGTATGCTACAATCATTTTTTTGGCATCAGGGTTTATTACTTCTACCTGCGAAATATCTTTCTCATTGCTCGTTATCTTGTTTACCAGCCTTCGAACCAGCTTGTCGTGTAAAGACTGAGATATGGTCTCTGGATATCCTTCTTCAGTATGCGTCAATCCTGTAACCGTAGTCTTGCTTTTGGTCCCCAGAGCCTTGAACTCTCTCATATATTTATCTTTATAATCATTTCTGTTTATTAAGTTTATAGTTTCAGGTACTCTGATCTTTTCAACCATATGCGCAATTTCAGCGTCTGATAACACTATGGTTGGCACTCTGTACTTCTCTGATAGATTAAATGCCTCTATGGTAAGATCAAAATACTCTTGCACAGAATTTGGTGCTAGTGTTATAAGTTCGTAGTCGCCATGACTGCCAAATCTGGCCTGCATAACATCTCCCTGGCTTAATATAGTAGGTTGCCCTGTTGAGGGACCACCACGCATTACATCCACTATCACGATCGGAGTTTCGGTCATTGCTGCATATCCTATATTTTCCTGCATCAGCGAAAAACCAGGTCCTGACGTTGCTGTCATTGCTTTCTTGCCAGTCCATGCTGCTCCTATAATCGCAGCAATGGCTGCAATTTCGTCTTCCATCTGTATAAACACGCCACCGTTCTTGGGCAAGTGCGCAGCCATGTACTCCATCAGGTCAGACGCAGGGGTGATTGGATAACCTCCATAAAAACCACATCCTGCTAACATTGCTGCTTCTGCAGCAGCCACGTTTCCCTGCAAAAAATGTTTTCCATGTGTTATCATAAACCTTGCACCTCGTATTCAATAGCATGCTCTGGACATGTAAGCCAGCAGATTTCACATAGTATCTTGTCTTTCTTGCCAAGCTTAAGATTAGTGCATAACTCAGGTCTTGCTATTAACGGATAATAATATCCTGTATCTGAAATCTTAGATCCTGTCTCAAACACTTTTTTAGGACACACTTCTATGCATAAGTTACAACCTTTACAGTAGTTTACATTAATTGTTGGAATCATTGCGAAGGTAAAACAATATTATTAATTAAATCTTTTCATTTCTTTAAAAAAGCTTTTAAGAGATCCGACCGTGTTACTATGCCTACTAGATCACCATTTTTATCTATAACCGGTAACCTGTTAATCTTCCATCTAATCAGTAGCTGTACCGCATCTTCAATACTATCTTCAGGACCGATAGTGTATATTTTCTTCTGCATAATCTCGCTCACTTTTATATTCCCAATGCGATCGTAAATTTCGGTAATTTTTTCGTAAGGCAACTCCTGTGTTCTAGGAATTTCAATGATCTCGAAGGGAGTAGGAACCAGTACCCAGCCCTGCCTTCTGTACTCTGAATCTAAATAGCGCAATATATCCCGCATTGTTACTATCCCTACTAGCTTATTGCCAACAGTTACTGGTGCCCCTGCTATATTATTCTCAACTAATAATTTAAGTGCATCTCTAACCTCCATATCTGGAGTCAGCTTGATCAGATTTCTAGTCATTATCTCTTCTATTTTCATATGCTATCACTTTTTCCTCTTTCTAAGCTCTATCCAAAACATTTTATCGTATTCAACTCTGTTTTTTATCTTTTTCGATGTTAAAAAGTGACTTATCTGCTCTGTCACTTCCTTGGTATCTTCATTAGGCACAACCTTGTCTCTTATTATCTTTATTTCTATTCCGCCATCTTTAGAAAACAGCATTTTCATTTTTCCGTCTCTTATAAACCCTTCTGGCTTACGATTACGATCTAAATCTAACATGTTCTCATAAATCAGTATATCTACAAAGTTAGGTTCTTCAAAGCTCTGCCTGCTCTCCTCTAAAAAAAGTTTGAACATCTCTGGAAAAACTTTCTTTAAATCTTTCCAGTCTAGCTTTTCAGATAAGTAAATATGACCACTATGTACCTTCATACATCATACATATAATAGCTTAATATATATAACTTTTCATAGGTGCATGAATAAAGCGATAATTATTTTGAAAAATTGGAATTATTATTTGTGATCTATACAAAACCTGTGCCGGTGTAAATATTAATTATGCACCAGAAAAGCTTGAAAAAATGATGCTGAAACTATACAGGCAGTAACTGGTATAATTGTTAGATCTTCATGTAAATGAGCAGATTATTTCAAAAAATTCATAGAAGAAAAGTATGGTTTAATCGTAATGATAGAAAACATCCAGTCCCTCCAAAAGTATTAATTAACACACAATGTGTTAGGAACATATGAGGATAAACTATGAAATTTGTGCTTAAAAACTATTGCTAATTTTCAAAGCTGCTGTAAAATGATTTTTTTATCATAACATGTAGATTGTTTCCGCCAGCTTTATTGCGGATAGAAGATCATTTAGAGTGTTCAGCATTGAATTGACTGTATCAGATGAAATCTCACAAATCAGTTTATTTTTCTCGACCCAGGCATTCACATAATCATAGTTATCAATACTTGTAGCTGCAAGTAACAATGTTGGATCGAATAATTGATAGTAAAAGCTTAGTTTGCATCTTATCTTGTTGTTCATAAATTATCCTCAATATTTATAATAGATACACTTCATTGCTGTCTATATTATATCCCATTAACTGCGTATATCTACCCCAGTTGATTAGCAGATCAAACATACTTTCGGGATTTTCTATATAGAAACGTTCTTTCATAACCTCTAAAAACTGGTTTTTGTCCATTTTTTTGTCTTTATCCATGCTCAATATTAATATCGCAGTTTGAAAAGGTTCTATATACTTTATTTGCTCTTTCAATATTACTTTTCTCTCAGGTATGCTCGCATTTGAGAATTTTAGACCTAACTCTGTCAAAGATATGTTACCATCTACTATCTGTACCAGCCCTAATCTCTCAGCATCATCTACAATATTGAAAAATTTGGTTTTTTCCATACCTAGATCATCATCTAATTTAGCCAGATCTGTAGGGGTACTAAATGTGCTAACTCGCTCTATAAATCCTATTATCACGCTTACAGATTTAGTTTCAAACATTTTTTTAACCCTTTACATTATTTTTAATATCATTTGTTTATTTAAAATTTTTGTATGTATGATCCCATCTGAATATTAATTTTTCTTAACCACCGGCTTTTTTTGCAATAC
>JAVRLB010000062.1:0-7100 GCA_031961865.1 Thermoplasmatota archaeon
AGCGCCGCGGGGGAGATTTGAACTCCCGGTCCCACTTAAGAGAACCAGCTCTCAAGGCTGGCGCCGTTGTCCGCTTGGCTACCGCGGCAGTACAACTATGATAAATTCGCTGAAGTATAAAAAGTTAACATTAGACTTTGCATAAATAGTAAAATTTCTTAACTTCTCGATGTTTTTTAGAGCCTATGCCTGAGATATATCGCTAATGTAACATTAGAAAATTTAATCTAAACGATTTGCATATATTATATAAATGATAATTATAAAGCTTGGCGGTAGTGTAATTACAGATAAGGCAAAATACAGAAAATTCAGAAACGAGATAGTGAGTAGGCTGGTCACAGAGCTACCCAGCTCAGACCTGATCATTGTTCACGGAGGTGGCTCTTTCGGGCACATAATTTCAAAACAGCACTCTCTGCAGAATGGACTAAACAATCAAAACTTCCTGAAATTTGTGCAAGTGCAGAATGACATGATAGAATTAAACCTGAATATAATGAGAATTTTATATGAATCAGAGATCCCTGCCATATCATTGCCTGCTCATTCATTTCATGTATATCACGAAGCGTTCAATTTTGATATATTTGAAAAGTTTATGAACCTAGGATTTGTGCCTGTAACTTATGGAGACATCATATTAGATATTGAAAAGAAGGTTGCAATATGCTCTGGAGATTATCTGATTGAAAAGCTGGCAGAGCATTTTAAACCTGAGCAGGTAATATTTGTTACAGACGTGGATGGAATATACACTAAAAATCCAAAACTCTATAAAGATGCAAAATTTATCAAAGAGTTAAGTGTAAATGATAGCATAGAGACAGAGATGAGCGTAGCTGATGTTACAGGCGGAATTATGGGAAAATTGGAAACGATCAAGAGAATTATTAACAATGTTGGATCTGTTACCATTGTTAACGGGCTCGTACCAGGCAGGGTAAAAAACATAATATTGAAAAAAGAAGAGGTAAGTACCAGAATCAAAAGGTGAAATAAATTATGGCTGAAAACATTGAAAATAGAAAAAGCGAGCATGTAGAAATATCACTAAGAGAAAACGTAAATTCACATTATAATTATTGGGAAGATGTGGATCTGATCCATTATTCTATACCAGATATAGATCTGGATAAAATAGACACTACTGTTTCAATATTCGGGAAAAAGCTGGATTATCCAATCATAATAGAGGGTATGACTGGAGGTTTTGCAAACGCTAAAAAGATCAATGAAAATCTGGGTAAGGCTGCAGAAAAGCTGAATATAGGCATGGGCGTAGGCAGTGAAAGAGCAATATTCAAGCATCCGGAAAATACAGATTCTTATTCAGTGCTGAAAGATCTGGACATACCGTTAAAAATAGCAAATTTAGGAGTGCCTCAGCTCATATCCCAAAAAAACATAAAGCCTTTTAATGATACAGATATAAAAACGGTGATGGAGATCATAAATGCAGATACAATCGCATTTCACTTAAATTATCTGCAAGAGCTGGTACAGCCAGAGGGAGAGCACAGAAGCAGGGGTGTATTGAATAGATTGAGCGATATTGCGCAGAGCTATCCCGTATTGGCCAAAGAGACTGGTGCAGGAGTGTCTAAAGAGATGGCTCTGGCACTGAAAAGAGCGGGCGTGATAGGCATTGATGTTGGCGGTGCGGGCGGTACCTCTTTTTCGGCAGTAGAATATTATCGAGCAAAAAGCAGGGCGGATAAGAAAAAAGAGATTTTGGGAGCTTTGTTCTGGGATTGGGGAATACCGGCTCCGGCGTCTATATACTCTATACGAAACATAGGATTGCCTATAATAGGCAGTGGCGGCATAAAGACAGGGCTTGACATTGCAAAAGCGATAGTGCTGGGTGCTGAGGTGGGAGGTATGGCGCGTGAGCTGTTGCCGTACGCTGCAAAATCAACGGAAAGCGTGATGGGAAGAATTGAAGAAATAATTTATGAATTAAAAGCTACAATGTTTCTGGTAAATGCCAAAAATATCAGAGAGCTTCAAAATAAGAGATTTATAGTGCACAACAGAACTAAAGACTGGATTGAAAATCTATGAAGATAGTAAGCGAACGCATTGAAGTATGTCCTGTCTGCAACAAAAAAAGTTTAAAGTGCCTGGATTTTGAAGATGAAATACCCTATTTTGGCAGAGTTCTGAATATGCTTGTAAACTGTGAAAATTGCGGGTACAGACATACAGATTTTATATTTTTAGAAGAGCATGAGCCAGTGAGATTAGAGGTTCAGGTATCGGGTGCTGAAGATTTGAAAATAAGGGTTGCAAGGTCTGCGCACGCGACCATTACAGTGCCAGAGCTAGGAGTGACTGTACAGCCGATAACTATGGGAGATGCATATATAAGCAATGTTGAAGGTGTATTTTCGAGAATTATAAAGATTATAATGCAGTTATACAGAGATTCTTCGAGCGAGGATAAAGAGAGCCTGTTAGATATATTGAAAAAAATAGGGTTAATGCGTGCGGGCAAGATTACACTTACGCTCGTAATTGAAGATCCTACAGGTAACAGCAAGATTGTAAGCGAAAAAGTCAAAATTACGAAAAAAGTTATATCTTAATACCAGTTATCTAATATTATGGAACCTATTGAGCAATATGTAAAGTTACTTGAAAAGAGCATACCTTCAGAGAGCATGTTTATAGAGGCGTTGCAGGATCTTATGAAAGATGAGATCAAAGAGTATATAAAAGAAAAAATAGATAAAAACGCAGAATTGAAAAAAGAGATTAAAGAAGCTATAAAACAGTATTTAGAAGCAAAGTTAAAAGAGGTAAATGCTATTACGATGCTGAGCAAGGTGACGGCAGAACTGGGACTGACAATAATGCCGGCAGATTTGAAAGACCAGTTTTTAAAGAGCCTAGTATCTGTGTTCAGCAAAGAAATTGATAAAACGATAGACAAAACTATTTAACCAGGCCCCATTTTTTATCTGTTTTATTAATGATCTTTCTCAGTTCTAGATCTTTTAACAGCTCTCTTACCAGGCTTTCTTTAACATTAATCTGAAAGTGTGAGAGAAGCGCGGCTTTAATAGTTTTTAAGTCTGATTCGCCATCTGCCAGAGTTCTGGGAATAATGTTTCTGAGATCTTCATAAACGTTCCATGGAAATATGAACCAGGTCCAGTTCTGTTCTGTTACGAGCTCTGAATAGTAATCTGGCTCAAAAGAAGAATGGGTAATATGCAGCAGCGTCGCGGTCTTTACAGTTGAGGGAGCAAAGCCGCTTATATGCTCAAACGCGATTTTGAGGCTTTTGCCAGTATCTGTAATATCATCTACAACCAGCACTTTCTTGCCCTCGATCGGAACCTGCAGTGGCTGGGTCAACCGCGCTGTGCCGTCAATGGCCGCAGTAATGCCCCAGTGTTCAGTTTTAACACTATACAGATCTTTGATCTGCAGCATATCAGATATCAATCTTGCAGGCACCAATCCTCCACGAGATAAGCCAATTATAAAATCGGGATTGTAATCAGAATCTTCAATTTTTTTAACAATATTCTTAGTCCATTGCTCAATTTCTTGCCAAGAAACAAGTTTGCATCTAAATTTATCCATAGTATCTATAATTGGCAGACTATATAAAAAAATTGTTATTTTTTGATTATTGCAATTCAAAAAATTTTTATATACATATATTATATTAATAAAACAGATGGAAGACAAAAAATCAGAAAAAACAATACATTTTAGATTATCAGAAGATCCTGAAATCACAGTTAAAGAAATATTTGAAATTATCGAAAAATTGAGAAAAGAGTACCCTGATCGAGACATATTTTTCGATGGAGATGAGCAGGCAATCTGCAGCAGAGAAAAAATAAACGAATAATAAAAAAAAGGTGGAAACAGTGGATAAAGGATTAGTAGAGCGAGCACTTAAAGAAACAATGTTGATCGAAAGGCACATAGAAATATTGAATCTGGTTCATAAACAGGGACCGATTGGAATAATGAAGATATCTGAGCTTCTAAAAATACCAGTACATAAAGTACGCTATTCTTTAAGAATTATTGAGAACGAAGGGCTTATAAGCGCATCTAGTGAAGGTGCTACAGTAACATACAAAGTGCCGGATGAGCTGATTAACATTGATAAAGAGCTTGATAAGCTAGTTGAGATTATAAAACAGATAAAAATAAAATTAAAATCATATTAACACTGTATCTTCTCTGGATTTTCCAAGCGAGACAATCTTTACTTTACTCTTTAAATTTCGCTCTATGTATCTGATATAATGCATCATGTTCTCTGGCAGCTCATCTTTTCTTTTGACCTGCCGGTCCAGGCTCCAGCCTTTAAACAGTTTGTAATTGGGCTTTACTCGATATAGATCTTTCAGATTGGTGGGCGGATAATCAAGTTCTGTTCCATCAAGGTCGTAAGAATCACAGATTTTTACAGGATCTAGTCCCGACAGAACATCGATCTTTGTAAGTGCCAAGCTCGACACGCCAGAGATAAGCATAGAATATCTGACTAATGGCAAGTCTAGCCAGCCCACTCGCCTCGGTCTTCCGGTAGTAGTGCCGTATTCATTGCCTTTGGTCAATAAGAATCGGCCTGTATCATCGTTTAGCTCTGTGGGAAACGGTCCTTCTCCTACTTTCGTAGTATATGCTTTCATTACTCCCATTATTTTGGTCAGATACTTTGGTGCAATGCCCGTACCGGTCACAATGCCTCCCGCAGTGGTGTTCGAAGAGGTAACAAAAGGATACATTCCAAAATCGATGTCTAAATGAGACCCCTGCGCACCTTCGAACAGTATGTTCTTTTTATTCAATCTTGCATCATTTAAAAATAACGGAATGTTGATGATATTATCTTTAAAATACAAGCCATATTGATGATATTCTCGAGCCAGCTGCTCTGCATCATACACGGTTTTTAAATATGGTTTTTTATAAGCTAACAATATTTCAATCTTGTTTTTTAATAGCTCATAATCTAAGAGATCAAGCATTCTCACTCCAAATCTTCCAATCTTATCTTCGTACGCAGGCCCGATTCCTTTTTTTGTAGTTCCAGCCTTTAAATTACCTTTCAGCTCTTCTTCTCGTTCATCCATCTCATAGTGAAATGGCAGTACTACATGTGCTCTTTCACTGATCTTGATCAAATCTTTTACAGGCTCTTTAATATTATCAATCTCTTCAATCAGTGTTTTAGGATCTAAAACCATACCATTGCCCAGCACACAGATCTTTTTCTGAAGTATGCCAGACGGCAGCAGATGAAATTTGTAAGTTTTGTCATTTGCCACAACCGTGTGTCCCGCATTATTGCCACCCTGAAATCTGCACACTATGTCAAACTCGGAAGAGATAAAATCGATGATCTTTCCTTTTCCTTCATCACCAAACTGCAGGCCTAAAACTCCTAATAATTGCATGGTATTATAACACCATTTAATACAGTATAGTTATAATAAATATAAAACTTTGTACGATAGAAAATAGCAGTATATACATTATAAAAATTAGTACCTATACTTTATAGGATGCTAAAGAATCATCGTTTAAGCTCTTCTTTAATGTATGTTATCATCTCTTTTGGATTAATGATCTCTAAAATATAATTTACATCCTCTTTATTAATTATTTTTAAGATTCTAGAGATCACGAAAAATATAAAATAGGTAAGCAGTACCCATAAAATCAGAGCCCACCATTGATATGTTGGCAAATTTAGAAATTTTAAAAAGTATATAATCAAGCCTGTTAAAACTGCGGCTATGATCTGATAAGGCACATTTTTCGTACCGATAATATGCTCAGATTTATAAACGTAGATTCGTACTATTATAAACGACACTGCAGCAGCAATCAAGTTTGCTATTGCTGCACCCAGCGCTGAAAGACCCAATAAATGTATGCCTAAAAATCTAGAAGGTACAAGTATCAGGTCTAATATTATCACTAAAGCAAACGAGATTATGCCTATGTACATTAAAAATCTGGTTTTTCCAATGGCAGAAAAATGAGTGGAATAAGGAGTGTTTAAACTGTTTAAATAAACACTTAACGCAAAAACTACAATAATTAAGCTGAACGGTATAAGTTGTGCAGTGGACAAATTTAAAATTTGTTTTGGAAAGATCAAGATAAAAACTATGATTGGCAATATTGCTAAAGAAATATATTTTTCCATAGTGTTTACAGTTTGTTTATACTCTTTTTTGTTTATAGCATTCATAGAAGAGAGCGTGGGCAAGATAAACGCAGATAATGTGCCGGAAGTGGTACTGACAAAAGTGATCATTAGAAGAATGCTAGCATATGCACCCACATAATACGGGCCCCAAAAAAAATCGATAATCACATTATTAAAATTGGCAGCGATCGTGCCAAATATTGCGGAAATTGAAAGCGGTATCGCGAAAATATAGTATTCTTTAAAATGCTCGAAGTTCGGTCTTTTAAATTTCCAGCCTTTTGCATAATAAACAAACATTAACACATAAATGCCGTACGTGATTACCATGATCAATGCTATAAGCATAGAATAGGCATTTTTGTCTACCAGTACCCTCGCAATAAAATAACCGGTTATAATATACATTATGTTTCTAAATGCCGCTTCGATCAGCCTCGGAATACTTAATATAGCCGCCTTCATCGTCGCGTTAAAATTAGACTGAAAATAAACAACAAAGCTTTGCAGAATATAATAGGGCACCAATATTATTATCACATCTTCTTCAAAAGGTGTAACAAAATGGCCATGAAAGAAAAATTGCCAGATAAATAAATATGAAGCAATAACTCCTACAAATATCACTGCTAAAATGATCTTGATTATAAAATAGGTGGTAATCGCCACATCAAAATCCAAGCCTTCTGATATCTTTTTGATATTGGCTGTTGAAAAGCTCATGTCCAATATGAACGAAAATAACCCTAAAAATGATAACGAAAACTGAACTATTCCGTAAGGTTCCAGACCTGCATAACGTAATATAAAAATAAGGCCCAGATATCCTATAATACCTGACACTGTATTTTGAATAAGCATTAACAATGATTTTCTTCCAAGCATTTTATCACGTTCAGTTTTT
>JAVRLB010000063.1:0-5777 GCA_031961865.1 Thermoplasmatota archaeon
GCTGGATCCAGACCAGCAACAGCATTAACGGTATCTCTAACAGCGGCCCGATCGCAGTGACGATCGGCACAAACGGGTACCTGGAAAACGCGACCACAGCTATGGCAATTGCCACTTCAAAGTCTCGCGCAGACACTGTATACCCAATCGCGGTAGAGTCCTGATAGCTGTATTTGAGCTTTTTTGCTGTAAAATAGCCAATGTGAAACAGTATAAAATAAAAAGAGAGCATGATTATTGCCATCATCCATATCAGTGATGGATACTCTACAATTCCGTACCCTTCGCTCCAGAACATCACTATTATAGTAAACATCAGTGCTATCGTCTGCACGTTACCCAGTACGTTCAGAACCTTTGAAAAATATGCTTTTTTGTGCATTAGCTGTCTGGTCAGTACGCCTGCAACAAGCGGCAGTGCCAGATACAGGAGCACGCTCTCCAGTATCAGTGAGGGCTCGATTATCACTGTGGTTCTGGCAAGCAGATACACTAAAAATGGTGTAGAAATGATCTGTATGATTGAGTTCCAGGCTACAAAAGAGACTCCCAGCGCCAGATTGCCTTTTGACAGGTCGGTCCAGACCATCACCATCGCTATGCACGGTGCCACACCTAAGAGTATCACGCCCACAATCGCCTGATTTGCAACGCTCATACTTATAAGTCCCAGCCTGAAAAATATGAGATCGAAAAACAGGTATCCAAGCCCTGCCACGAGAAACGGATCTATCAGATAGTTCAGTACCAGCATCAATCCCACGCTTTTTATGTTCGTCAAGCTTTTTGCAAAATCCCTCATTCGCACTTTCGTCATAGCCGGATAGATCATGAAAAACAGGCCTATTGGTATACCGTACGTGGCCACAACATTGCTTGCGCTCTTTAAATGTATTCCCAGTTCCAATCCCAGCACGATTGCAATGACAACAAATAACGGAAAAAGTATTGTTTTTAAGCCCAGTCTTTTTCCAATGCCTGCCATACTATTCCCTTATAAATTCCAGCAGTTGTGGCATGAACAGATGCATCTGAAAATGCGTTTTTGCAGACAGTATATGATCAGAGGTTCTTATCACCGGAATATCCACATATATTGCGTTCTTGCGTTCTATTTCATCTTTTATAGACGGATGCCCGGTAACCTTTTTATTTGCAAGCAGTCCAGCCTCTGCAAGTATCAAAGGTGCATGGCATATGGTTGCAAATTTTGTGGATTTATCCATTTTCTTGATGATCTTTACCATGAGTGGATTCTTTAACAGGTTTGCAGGAGAATTTGCGCCTGGTATATAAATCAGGTCATAATGATACAAGTCTTCAGTGATAAGGTTGGTAGGTCTGACTCTGTCTAAACCGTACACGCCAGAATATTCACGATCTTCATATGCAAGTATGTCAAAATCTATTTGCTCTTCTTTAAACCTGTAATAAGGTATCCAGAACTCAAGATCATGATATCCGTCATCGATCATTATTCCAACTTTCTTCATAATAATGGCATTATATTATAATATTTAAATTTAACTATTTAATAAGTATTAACTTCTCATTCCTAATTTAGATATTATTTTACGTATAGTTTTATAGCTGATCCTATCTATTTATTGACCATCTCTGAAAAACCTATGTTTACTGGGGTTTTTATCATATCCAGTAAAAGAAACATTTATTCATGAACTAGTAATATAGATACTTTTGAAGACCTCTTTTTAAAAAATGGATATAAGAAATCAAAGATTAACTATTGAATTTAACATGGTAATGGATTCAAAATTGCTAATAACAATTATTTGCATTCTGTATCATAATGACACAGAGAAAGGTTACGGTGCATAATCGAATAGATAGTAAAAGTACTATTTTTACAGTTATTGTATGACAATCTTTCAGATAGAGAAATCAAGAGTCAATATATTACCAAATAATCATTGTTAAAGATTTAAATTACTTTTAAGGCTTGGAACGTGATAAATCTATTTTTTGAGAAGACCAAAAATGAAGATAAATGTTCCCACGACTAACGGAATTAAGTAGTTAGAACGGTAACCACGATAAATAAAGAGTACTGCAGTCAAGATCCAGAAAATTATCCCAAGTAACATAAATCTGATTTTCATATAAGACAATATCTAATAACCATATATAATTTTTTAGTACCATCCAAATCATGATTATAAAAAATGTCTGATTTGTGTTATATATACTTTATTTTTCATAATTCTTCGTTGCTCTTTTCGGAGCTTACGTTATCAAACTCCACTTTTGCATCGCTGTTAAAATGTTTAGATTATATGCTAAACACGTAAACATAGTCTTTACAAGCACCTACTTCAAATACGCTCTTTATGAAACATCTCTGCAATGTTTTTTAGCTTAAAAAATAATTTAGTGCATGTTTAATCTCTTAATATCAAACTTCTTTTCTAATAAGAGAATATACAGTAATTAAAACCTCATTATCGCTATAAAGCTCTTAAAAAAAGAAATATATCAATTATGGTGACAGATGTGAAGAATATATAAGAATTTATCAAAGATCTGTTAATATTGGCTATTTTTCAGTCCGTTGCCCGTAATAACCAGCAGGTTCTGGCCTTCAAAATTGCGTTTTTTGTAAGCAGCGTAAACTGTTGCAGAGCTGTATTCTGCGTATATACCCTCCAGCGCAAGCGCAGTTCTGGCATCTTTGATCTCTTTTTCGCTCACCGTAACACATATGCCATGATTTTTTATTATTTCTGCCATCTTGTCGATCAATTTGGGCTTTGTGGACACAAGTGCATCTGCTATAGACTCTATTTTTTGGTTCGGGTCATAAATTGTATGATTTATCAATGAACACAGCGGTGATACCGCCTCAGTCTGCACTGCGACCAGCTCTGGTATTTTTGCGATCTCGCCACTGTCATAAAGGTGTTTGAACCCGGAGTACATGCCGGTCAAGAGCGTGCCTGCAGAAACTGGCACAAATACGCGATCTGGCATTTTTACCTGCTCGAATATCTCGTATGCAAGAGTCCTGAGCCCGTCTCTGAACTCAGGCATGAACACATGGCTTGCATATACTCCTTCATGCGTTTCAGCAGCGTTTTGCACAGCCTCTCTGTTTCCTGGCACTTTGAAAATATTAGCGCCATAGCTCATGATCTGTCCTATCTTTGCAGGAACTGTGCGTTCTGGCACAAATATGTTCACTTTGAATCCCGCCTTCGTACCGTACGCAGATATAGCCGCTCCTGCATTGCCAGACGAATCTTCATTGATCTCTTTAATATTGTATATCTCTCTCCATTCTGCCAGCGCCGAGATCATGGTCCTTGCGCCCCGGTCTTTGTATGAATACGTTGGTGAATAATAATCCAGTTTCATTATGAGATTTCCGGTACCTAAAACTGGAGTTTTTACCTCACCAAGCGATATCCAGTTTTTCAGGTACGGAAAATTATCTTCTATTCGATCATGATATTTAAAATCTGGACGATATTCAAAAACGCCTCCACACTGCAGGCATCTTGGCTCAAGCCTGGATCTCTCTTTTCCACATTTGGTACATACTGCTTTCATCTTATTTTTAATATGCTTTTTAAATATATTACTGTTTCTCAAGATCCAGATACTTTTTGCTATCTAGTTAAAAGTCCAGTTTCTCGCCTTATATAGTTAACTTGACCAGACTTTATCGTTTAATGTATCTTACTGCTTTTCATAACGTATTAGCACTATCATAAATCTCCGCTTTTAACTGATTAGATTCTTCTGGAAAAATTTCCGAAGCCAGTTTCTTTGTAATTTCAAATAGCTTTTCTGTGTGCTTAGCATCTGAGCCTGTAACAGCATTATGCACAATTTTGTAAAATTCGCCGCCTACTTCTTCTGCAAAATGCAGAGCTATTTCTACCGATGTGTTGTACTCTACCTTAAACTTATTTGAACAGGCTCTCATCAGATATACTACAGCCAATTTTTTTAATAGTTCCAGCTCTCTTTTGTCCATTTTACTCCCCTTCATTCATAGTTCTGTTTTAACAGCACTTTTTTCCTGTTTATTCTCCTGGTATTTTCAAATCAAAGATTTTAAATACCACTATATTATACAATGTATAATATGCAATAATATATTTAATATTTACCATTTAATACAAATTATTAATAAATTTTAATAGATACTATTCAACTATCTACATTGTGAAATCTCTATCGTCCAAATATATTAAAGAAATACTTGAGTATCTGGCTTCAAAAGGCACTGTGAACAAGTCTTCGTTGATCCCGATCACGCATGGTATTGTGACTTTAGAACGTTTGCTTCCCAGAATGGTTGAAGATAATCTGATCACGATAAAAAAAGATAAGAAAAAGTTCAGGATCTACATATCTATCACTACAAAAGGACTGAAAATACTGAGCAAACTTCGGGAACTAGAGGCACCTGAAAGAGAGGAGAACAAGACCGTGAATTCGATAGAGATTCCGGAGGGAGTGGGGCGGAAGATCATGGAACTGAGATCAAAGATGGCAGCGTTGATACATCTCAACGTCTTGGATGATCATATATCATTGATCGAAAAAAATTATGATGGTTCGGGAAAGGATAGAATCGTAGATATTTACGTTAAGGAAACAAAAAGAAAATTGAGACTCTGGTGCGCTCTGGATGAATCTTACGATTGTTATCATGTTCTGGTGGCATCAGGATTGCCAGAAGTGCAGGACCTGCTTGTCAAGAAAGCTGAAGAACGGGGCGTAGCTGAACTTAGAGAAGATTTGATGGAAAAAATGAAAGAGATGGTACATACAGTATATAAGAGCGAGATCGATGAACTGAAAGCTACAATACTGGCGCAGAAGAAAGATATTGAAGCGCTGACAAAGAAGCTGAGAGAATTTGAAGATCGAATCAGGTAAATGTGTTTGGTTTTTATGAATCGCAAAGAGCGAGATAATAGTAAAAATAAAAATTTCAATTTGATGGCTGCAAACTTGGGCGTATCCAGGTTTGGAGTATCATCATTCAACCTGATGATCATTTGAATCTTGCTTTAAGAAACACATTCTCCGTTTCTATCCGGACTCGGTGATGGCATACTTTCATTGCCTCTATTTTTCAGCTTTATTGTAGGTGCGTTGATAGACAAAACTGGCAGAAAAAAAAACAATAACTGTATGGACCAGTATCGGGAGGGCTGCATCGCTTTCTACAATATTTCTGGGATTTTATGTAAATAATGTAATGTTGATCGCGATCTACGTCACGGGTTCTTGATAGGGTTCACGTCAGATATATTGAATTCTGTGCATGCTTCGTGGACCAAGCAGCTTTTGAGTGAAGAACAGTATAAAACTGGTAGCTCTATCCTGCAAACAGTTTCTTCAATGGCTGAAGGAGCTGGATACGTTGCTTCTGGACTGCTTCTTGCCCTGGGATTTTTACAATCGTTCATAAGCATATTTATAATATTTCTTATCTCTCTTGCTCCGCTATTGTTTATGCGAGTAGAAGAATCGGCAGAATCTAAAACTGCAATGGAGTCAATTATAGAAGAATTGAAATTTATAAGAAAAAGTAAAGCGATCGTGCAGGTAATGATCATAGCACTGCTCTCAAACATGATCTTTGGCATGGCTGGAATCATGTTTACAGCGCTGGTTCAGATTCATTTTAAGCTTTCGCCAATTTATGTGTGCATCGTATTTTTTATATTTATAGCAGGCATAGTAATTGGCTCATTACTAGCTCAGAAAGTGAAAGGAAGAGTGAGCGTGATCTTGATATC
>JAVRLB010000064.1:0-5704 GCA_031961865.1 Thermoplasmatota archaeon
TTTAATTAATGTTTTAAGTGAATACGTATTTTTACCACCGGTTAAATTTCCCTCTATAAAGAATAGTACCTGAACAGCAGTGTTCAGGTTTGATCAAACTTTTTTTGCTCATAGCCTTCTTATGCTACTTTAGACCGTGCCTGCCTAAACCAAGGGTATTATGTGCAGTAATACTTCAGCTAAAGCCACTACTATCAACGCAATTACCGTATATCTTACATAGACTGGCTTAATCTTGTGCATAAGGTATGACCCGGTTAGCCCTCCAATCGCTCCAGTCAATATCAGCATTGGCCAAAGGGGTATGCGATCAATGTGAAGCAGAGATATATATGATAATAATCCAGTCAGTGATATCGCGAACGCTACGAAGCCGGTGGTACCAGAGATATTTTTAGGCTCTGGAACAATATATGAAAGTGCAATTATTGCGAAGGGACTTCCGTCAATTCCGAGAAGACCCCCAATATATCCCGCCGTGATACCTAGCATTATTGCGAATATCCCCCCTCTAATGCCTTTCAATTCACTTACTTTGCCTTTCATTGAAAAAAGACGATAAATGGCGAATAGCAAAAAAGCAGCAAAGACGCTAAAGTCAATTATCTTCGGTATGTGTATATTCGTATACGCTCCGAGAGGTACCATAATCACTGCTGGTAACAGGATCTCCTTGCCAAGGAAGACCTTGACAAAGCATCAAGATGTTCGAGAGATTGTATTCTTCGCTTTACAATTACAGAGCATTTAGTAAGCAAGCTAGAGAAAACTTTGAACAACAAATGTCCTGGAAAGAGAAAACAAAGAAAATAGGTGCATTCCCGTCAGAAGAATTATTATTGAGATTAGTAGTGTCAATTATGATAAACATTAATGAAGAGTGGATCACAAAAAAAAAGATATATACACACGGAGATTAATTAGGGATGTACAAGATCTTTTCGAAATTACAGCAAATCATGTATGCTATCTTTTATATCAGATGATTTTTAAACTGTCAAATGCCTATTTTTACTATACTTTTGAAGTTTACCGTCCCCGGCAAATACATCTTTTTCACTTATTTCTTCTTTTATATCACATAAAAATAAATAAAATATATATTACTATATACTTTATGTAATAAATATATATATAATAAAAAAAGTATATACTAATTGGTGATAAATAATGAATTGGAAAATATTAACCGTAATAGCCATACTAGCTGTAGTAATAGTAATAGTTGCTTCTATAGGCTATCTTGGGTATTTTAGCCCCAGCTCAAGTAAAACATCTAAAACATCTGAACAAACGCTAAGTGAAAGTGGATCTACGCTACTTTATCCACTGTTTAATGCGTGGGCGGGTAATTACACAAACGCAAAAATTACTACTATAGCTTCTGGTAGCGGGGCTGGAATATCAGCAGCTATTGCAGGTACTGTAGTTATCGGTGCTTCTGATGCATATATGTCAAACACTTCGGTTGCTGCACATCCGGATATGTTAAATATCCCGATATTAATCGCTTCACAGTATGTAACCTATAACATTCCTGGTCTTAACAATGTCCATCTAGTTCTCTCAGGCCCTGTGCTTGCTGGCATATATAATGGCAGTATACAATACTGGAATAATGTACAGATAAAGACACTAAACCCTACTGTGAACTTACCTGATAGTAGAATTGTGCCAGTAATAAGATCTGATGGCAGTGGTGATACGAATATGTTCACTCTGTTTTTGAGCAGATCCGACTCATGGTGGAACAGTAATGTTGGTTATGGTACCTCTGTTAACTGGCCTTCTAATCCAGCAGAGCAAGGAGCTAATGGTAATGCAGGAATTTTAAGTTTTATGAAGTCCACGCCATACACTATTGGATATATTGCAATGACGTATACATCTCAGATTAATGCTGCCGGACTTGGTTATGCTGCTCTTATTAATAAAGAGGGAAATGTCGTTTTACCTTCAGCCACAAATGTTACTAATGCGGCTAATCAGTATATTAATAATATTCCTGCAGATGGGAGATTTGCATTAGACTTTGCTCCTGGTAATGACTCTTATCCGATTGCAACGTTGGAGTATGTTATAGTAAAAACCAATCAATCATCACAAGCACTCGCTAATGCATTGAAAAACTTCTTGGAATGGGTCGTTTCACCTACTGGTGGCAATTCTAACACTTACATGACACAATTCGATGTGGTACCACTTCCACAATCTGTAGTTACAAAAATAGTTATCCCCTTGATCAATCAAATAACAGGATGATAACGTGAAAAGTAATTTAAAAAACTATAGAGAAAAAATCTTCTATTTTTTTAATTTTTTTATGGCTTTAGTTCCAATTATAATAATTATTTTGCTTATATCGTTCTTGCTCTACTATTCAATTCCATCAATTCGCTATAATGGTTTGAAATTTTTCACTTCTTATATCTGGGACACTGGTCAAATTTACAGAGCCCCTATTATTAAGAATGGCGTGCTGGCACCATATGATTCTTCCTTTGGGATATTACTGTTCTTTATAGGAACGGTATTGTCATCATCGATTGCATTGCTAATCGCATTCCCAGTCAGTATTTTTACAGCTTTGACAATCAATTTATATATCCCCCATCACTTTAAGAAACTTGTCGGTGGATTGGTAGAACTGTTTGCAGGAATTCCTAGCGTTGTTTATGGATTGTGGGGCATTATAGTTCTAGAGCCTATCCTTTTTAAATATGTAGAACCTTGGATGAATAAAAATTTACAATTTATTCCATTTTTTTCAGGGACAATATATAGTGGCGCAGGCATTATTGCATCAGGTCTGATATTAAGCTTAATGATCATACCAATCATAACAGCTGTCATTTCTGACACTATGGCTTCCGTTTCCATTGGTACCAAAGATGGAGCATTTGCTTTGGGAGCAACAAGATGGGAAGTTGGAAAGAACATTCTTTTAAAGTATTCAAAAATTCAAACTTTAGGTGCTACATTGTTAGGGCTTGGAAGAGCTTTGGGAGAAACTATGGCAGTATTAATGGTGAGCGGTAGTGTTTTGAACATTTTGCCAGGCAGTATATACTCTCCTATAAATACTATGGCTGCAGCTATAGCATCATTGTTAGACAGTGCGTTTACAGATGCCACAGGTATGGATCTTTCAGCACTGGCTGAATTGGCCCTAATTCTGTTTCTTATTACAATGATTGTAAACATAATTGGCAGAAGGATAGTTGGAAGAGGAATAATGAGAGGTTTTGAATATGAGTAGCACTTTCCATACCTTTAGCAAAAGAATTCTTATTGACAATTTGATAAGATTGATTGGATATATAATAATATTTATATTGGTATCAGTTCTCATTGTCATACTTGGATATATAGTATGGAACGGTCTGAAAAGTGTGACACCCTTGATCTTGACTGAAACTGGAAATACCTCTTCTGGAGGTTTGCTAAATGCAATAGTTGGTACCTGGCTTCTCACCGCGGTGGGTTTACTTATCGCTTTGCCTGTAGGCTTGTTCGGTGCTATTTTTATAGTAGAATACAGTACGAAAAAGACTGGAAATACTTTTAAACTATTTACCGATCTTCTTACAGGAATTCCTTCGATCGTTCTGGGGTTCTTTGGATATATAATGCTTGTAATATATTTGAATATGGGTTATTCGCTGCTTGCAGGAGGGATAGTTTTAGGGGTTATGATGATTCCCTATGTACTAAGAATTTCAGAGATATCATTATCAAACATACCAAAAGAAGTACGAGAATCCGCCTTTGCTCTGGGTGCAAATAAAATGCAGGTTATATTAAGACTTTTGATTGGACAGGCAAGGTCTGGAATATTGATAGGTTCAACGCTAGCAATTAGTATAGCCGCAGGTGAAACTGCTCAACTGTTATATACTGCAGGCTGGAACAATGCATTTCCAACGGGATTTGTACATTCTCCGGTTGCGTATCTCACCTATGTAGTATGGGCCGGAATAAACCAGCCTTCTAATTATGCGCATGACCTAGCTTTTGCAGCAGCTTTCATTCTAGTTATAACTATTTTAAGCTTGATATTGTTTACAAAATATGCATCTAAAAAGAGGTAACTTAAAATGAAAAAGATAATTGATACCCCGCAACTAACAATAAGAGAAAAAAAGAGTATTTTAAATACTGATTTTGAAATAATCCGTAAAGAGAGATGATTTAAAAATGGAGAAAGTAATTGAGATACAGCAACTAACTATAAGAGCCAAAAAAAAGATCATTTTAGACAAGCTAGATCTTGATATATACAAGAACAGGATAAATACCATACTTGGTCCATCAGGCAGTGGTAAAAGCACACTTATCAGATCAATAAATAGGCTGAACGATTTAAATAGAGATTTTAAAGTTGATGGAAAAATATACTTTAATGGTCAGGAGGTCAATACTATGAATGTTGTAGAGTTAAGAAAAAAGATTGGCATGGTTTTTCAAAATCCAAATCCATTTTCTATGTCCATATATGATAATATTGCATTTGGTCCAAGAATTCATTACAAATTAAGTGTAAAAGAAATGAATGAACTTGTTGAAAAATCTTTGACTGAAGCGGGATTGTACGATGAGGTAAAAGATAATTTGAATAAGTCAGCATTAAGGCTATCTGGAGGACAGCAACAGCGATTGTGTATAGCTAGAGCTTTGGCAGTAGATCCAGAAGTGATCATGATGGACGAACCTACTACATCTTTGGATCCAATTTCAAAATTTAAAATTGAAGATTTAATGTTAAAGCTCAAAGAAAAATATTCTGTTCTATTGGTAACCCATGATATAAAACAGGCTGCTAGAGTATCCGATTTCATCGCTTTTCTATATGATGGTAAAATAATTGAATATGGAGAAACTAAGTCAATATTTGAAAATCCTAAAAATAAGATTACTGAACAGTTCATTACTGGGAAAGGTGACTAAAATGCCAAGAACAAAAATGCAAGAGGAAGAAGAAGAATTAAACATTGAGATTGTCACTCTTAGTGAAACTATTGAAAATCTAATAGATCTAGCAATTTTATCACTTAAAGAAATAGATGTGGAAAAACTGAGCAGTATTAAGGATACTGACATTATGATTTACCTTAAAACCAAATCTATAGAGGCAAAGTGCTTTGACATACTTGCGTTGCAATCTCCAGTAGCCGGAGACTTGCGCAAAATTTTCACAATTTTAGAGATCTTGACAGATCTGGATAGAATCGGCAGATATGCCTATGACATATCTTTAGAGATACCTTATTTTTCGGAATTGGGTCATTTTAAACAACTTGAACGGATTCCAACAATGGCAGAGTTGACAAAGTCTATGGTGAAACTTTCAATAACCAGTTTTTTAAACAAAGATTTGACTCTTGCAAGATCTCTAATCAATGAAGATGACAAAGTTGATGATCTGTATAAGATCCTTATAAAAGAGATTGAGGAGTACATGAAAGCTGATCCAAACAACATTAGCCGTGGAATACATTATATATTGATCGGCAGATATCTAGAAAGAATGTCAGATCATGCTGTTAATATAGGAGATCGAGTTGTTTACATGTTGACCGGTGAAAAAATAATTCATCTGAAAAATGAGTGACTAAACTTTTTTTATTATCTTTTCAACTTATTATGAATTTATTATTTCCCAAAAATATATCAATTGAAGCAAAATTTAGTGGCTAATATGGCA
>JAVRLB010000065.1:0-5525 GCA_031961865.1 Thermoplasmatota archaeon
AATAACTTGGCTAAAGTGAGGGCTTTAATTGCTATAATCATTGTGCTTGTACTCTCCCTTTCAAGTATCTCAATTCTTTATCCACATTATTATGGCAGTGATACCACTCATCCAGATGATAGCATAATTATACCATTGTATTCGTACCCGAATTCTCAGTGGAGAGAGATTATAAACCTGCATAAAGAATATAGCAATGTTCCTGTGTATGTTATAATAAATCCTGATAATGGACCTGGAAACTCGTACAATGAAACTTACAATACCTGGGTTAATTATTTTATAGAATCAGGAATACACGTGCTTGGCTATGTTTACACATCATACGGAAATAGATCAATAAATACAGTTATGAACCAGGTATCTGATTATTCATACTGGTATAACATCCACTCTATATTCTTTGATGAAGTTGCCGACAATAGCAGTGAAATTAACTACTACCAGACACTTGTAAACGAAAGCCATACTTATGGAATAAAATTTACTATCGGAAATCCCGGAACAGCTGTACCTGATAATTATTTGAATACTTTTAATGTGACAGTTATATATGAAAATAATGGATACCCAGAAATCTCATATATAAGTCAGTATTCAAGTGATGGGTTTGCCAATAGAATAGCTGTAATTGTATACGGAGTATATTACTCGCAACAGGATATTTCGGATATAAGCAGGATTTCCTATACTGATTATTTTACCAGCCAAGATTACCCTGATCCCTATGAAAACCTCTCACCTTATCTGAAAGAGCTATTCGTGAGCATGTGAAATTATCAGAGGATAATTTATCTGAGCTCTATCCTTTATTCAATAGCATTTTAAAAGTTATAAAAAAGTCGCATGAACCTTCCAGTCAAGCTAAGCCATAGACTCGTATCATCGATAATCCATGACCGGGCTTGAGCTCGAAGTTCTTCTTTTATGCAAGAAATTTACGAAAATGTTCATACCGAAACAAGCATTATGCGTAGTTTTTTAATTATGATATCTAATACGAAATAGATACTATTTTACAAAGAGAAGATCAGGATAGTCTTATTTTCTGCCAGTTTTGAGGTGCTAAGCAGCGCGGGCAATAATCCTCGTTTAATTCCAGTTCAGTGCCGCACAGTGAGCATAGATATTTGTTATTTTGTCTGATCACTTCGAACTTTCCCTTATTTTTCAGAGGTTCAATAATGTTTTTTGCAATATTTTCATCTATCTGCAATTTTTGTGCTAGAGATTCTCCAGTCTGGCGCATTAACTCATAGACACTGGTTATATCCACATCAAATAATTTCTGTGCCAGATCTTTATTTATTCCCGGTATATGTTCAAAAGCTTTTAATACACTTGACTTGAATAACGGTGTTATTCCTATATCTACAGTATATTCTAAAAACTTCCATGTTACAATATATGATCCTGATACCTCTCTCTCAAATTCCAATTTTTTATACAGCAATTTACTTGAAAAATATTCTTTGTTTCCATATATAATATCTTTTATATCAGAAATATCACTTATTGAAATGTCCACATAATCATCATAATCCATATTTATATCCTTTCTCATAATTTTTATACTTCTTATTATTTTATTGATAATATACATTTTATTAGTCTGTTCATCTGATAAAGTATATAGATACCCTTTTCCAAAAGGTGTGTCAAATTCTTCGTAGCCATCAGGCACTTTCTGAACGAAATTAACCATATTTTTCGTAATGCTGATCGTCTGCCCTTCAACTCCTAGTTCATAACTGCCCCTATCTAATTCCTCTTTCACTTTCAAAGGATCTCGAGAACTTAATAAATCTGAGATTTTGCTTTGCCACTGTCTATAAGTTTGCCCTATAGCTTCTCTGTTCGCCTCAACTTTCAGAGCTATTTCGCGCCATTGAGGATAGGTGTTTATCCTGGTGATATTTGCCATACTTGACAACTTTGAAATATTCGTATTTATAAATATGAGATCTTCATCCTTGCCTATCAATACTAATCTTTTTATAGGTTTTTTTAATGGTATATTATGCTTTTTTCTTATTTTCATAACACTCTTAATAATATCTAAAAATTTTTGCATTTGCAAATCTAATTCTTCGTCAATTTCAAACTCGCCCATCTTTAAATTTAGTTTTTCAAAGCCATAGCTCAGTTTTAATGTATCTATAATTGTGGGCATAAAAGGATAAGCCAGAACGAATATACCATATATTAATTCTTTTGGCACCGGCTGATACCTGTTGAGCTTAATATATATCTTTGAAAAATAATAATTTACAAATTTATCTATTGCTTCAAAGGCTCTTTTATAATTTAATATATCCATGTTTTTTACATATTCTTGCTTTGTATTCTCTAGCTTTGATAAGATCCATCTATCTAAGTCATAGCTCTCTCTAACTCCATATATCTTTGTGTAGTTTACAATGTCTTTTATATGCTTTATAAATTTACGCGCACGCTTAAAAATAGCATCACTAAGCTCTAGCTTTTCGTTCAGTAATATTCCTAACCTGAATGTTGGAGGATCGTATTGAGTGAGGTAATCTCCAATATTCTGATTAATTTCCGAAACTATTTTTACTTTTGTAAAATATTGTGTTCTCAAATACGAAAAAGCCATAAATAAAGAAGCTCTCTTCTCAACATCTAATTTATCTATAAAGCCAACGTTTTTTGTGCTATGTAATAGATAGTATACCCCTAACGTTAAAAAGTGAGGATCGTACCCGAAATTTAGGGTAAGTACACCTCCACAACTGCATTTTTTTTCAATTTCTCCTATCTCCACTCTACCACAATTATCGCACTTTAACAAAGGCATCTTCGGAACAGTTTTTAAATTGCTGGATATCAGTAGATTCGAAAAATTGAAGTTTTTGAGTATATTTGCAGGGATGGTAGTGAAATTGATCATGGTAGGCTTAATATATACTGCATCTAATTCCTGCATAGAAACAGGCTCGTTGCAATAGATGCAATGTCTTGTTTTAAGCTTGATTTGCTCTGTATATATAACTTCAAATTCAGGAGTATATTTTTGATAGTCAATATTTTTCATTAATTCATAATGTATATTATTTTTTGCGGGAGCTAAAGGGCCAGAAGTCATCTTTTCAATGCTCAGTGTAGGAACATCTTTAAAATAGGAGAGAATAATCCTGCCAGATCCCTTAGAAACATTTACTGCAAATATCCCAATTTTGTTTTTTACATCATCTTCTATGCGTTCTGGTACTATCCATTTCTCAGTACCAAAAGCCATGATGGTAAATGTTTCGTGAGGATTCACATTTATGCCTCTGACGTTTCTTATTATTTCATCAATGTCTCTGCAAATAAAATAAACATCTTTATCAATCTTTAGTTTAATATATAATTTCTTTTTTATGCGATCTTGAATAGTAGTTTCTGCTTTAGTAAGTGTAGTATGGCAGTTATCACACCATAAAACAGGTCTCTTGTCTAAATATATTGCGTTCATGCTCCAAAGTTTTAAAAATACTTCATTTAGAGCTTTTAAAGACGGGGTTGAATCTGCCGGATAAACCTTGATCTTCGGAATGAATTCAGCAATCCTTTTTCCGATCTCTGATGGTTCAGCAGATTCTTTTTTTTGATAAGTTTTCAAAAACGGATCCATGGGTAAGATCAAGCTTCTGGGCGATAAAGATAAAAATGCCAGGTCGGTTGGAAAAGCTTCATAGCTTTCATTATCTGCGGTAGTAATAAGGTACAGTCTATATACATCTGTATAGAGTGCACTAATTAAAGACTCATATTCCCTGTCTCTCTCGTAAGGCAAAGTTAGGAAAATCTCACCGCTTATTGAAATACCCATTATTATAGCGATATAATTAAGAAAGTATAAATATTCTTCTACATTTTAGTGTTAACTATGGATATAAATAGTTGTTTAAATGATTTATATATAGATAAAAGAATAGAACTTAAAGGTTGGATTTACAGAACCCGAGAAAGTGGAAAAATACTGTTTATTATAATACGTGATTCTAGCAATATAATACAGTGTGTAGTTTCTAAAGATAACGTTTCAAATACTGATTTTGAAAATGCTAAAAAAGCAGGAATAGAATCTTCTGTAATAGTATCTGGAACACTTAGAAAAGATCAAAGAGCTGTTACCGGGTATGAACTGGATTGTGATAGTTTTAAGGTTGTTAACAGCGCTGAACCATTTCCTATCACTAAAGATAAAAGCGATGAATTTCTGTCAGATAACAGGCATCTCTGGCTCAGAAGCAGGGAAATGACCGCTATTTTGAAAATTAGGTCAACTATATTTTATTCTCTGCACGAATTTTTTAAAAAAGAAGGATATTATGAAGTACAGGCTCCTATGTTTGTAAGCAGTGCAGTAGAAGGTGGATCCACACTTTTTGAAGTTCCTTATTTTGGTACAAAGATGTATTTGACACAAAGCTCTCAATTTTATCTTGAAACTTTTATTTACGCACTTGAAAAAGTTTATACTGTCGCACCATCGTTCAGAGCTGAAAAATCAAGAACGAGAAGACATCTTTCTGAGTTTTGGCACGCTGAAGCTGAGGTTGCCTGGGTATCTAATGAAGAAATGATGAATATTGAAGAAAAAATGATTGAGTATATTATAAGTTCAGTGCTGAATGAGAGAATTGAGGAACTGAAGTATCTTAAAAGAGATATATCTATATTACAAAATATAAAAACACCGTTTAAGAGAGTTGAGTATAAAGATATAATTAATATTGGAAAAGATGTGGGCTTGGACATTGACTATGGTGCAGACCTGGGCGCTGATGAAGAATATGCAATTACTAAAAAATTTGATGTACCGATATTTGTTACAAGCTATCCTATCGAATTAAAGCCTTTTTATCATAGACCTGATCCTAACAATCCAAAAGTGGTGCTTAACCATGATCTGCTGGCACCTGAGGGATATGGCGAGATTATCGGCGGCGGAGAGAGAATTTATGAACCTAAAGAGCTGTTTGATAGAATTGAAAAAGAGCATCTTAATCCTGATGATTATAAGTGGTATATTGACCTGAGAAAATATGGATCTGTACCACATTCTGGATTTGGTCTTGGACTTGATAGATTGGTAATGTGGATTGCCGGGTTAGAACATATAAAGTTTGCAGTGCCTTATCCAAGAACTATGAGGAGGACCTACCCATGAGATCATACAGTATAAAAAAATCTGTAAAACTTGATACTGAAAAGCTAGAAACGATACTAAAAACCATATTTGGCAGTTACAGAAAGGAAAATGACAAATATATCGTGTCTTATAAAGCGTTGTCAAAGATAGAAATTGTTCTGAAAGACAATAAACTTTTAATTGAAACAGAAAGCAATAACAATAAAGAGGACTATGAAGATACGATAAAAAAATATAATCAGTTTCTAGAGCAAGCTACTGGATATACTGCAAAAGAAAGATCTAAAAAATAAATTAAAACACCAACATAATTAATATTACTGAGACTATATACATGTTAGATCGCTATGATCTATCAAAAAAA
>JAVRLB010000066.1:0-5186 GCA_031961865.1 Thermoplasmatota archaeon
GTTGAGCAAGAATATCAAATGCATTAGAGATACAGATCTCCTTTGTCTGTTTTAAGCTCTTTCTTTTCTTCCTTGATCTCCTTTTTTTCCTCATCCTTGAATCTGGAGAGTGCAATCTGAACCGTTCTCGCTTTTAAAATGCCAATATCCAGGTTTTTCACAATATAAAATATATTCTCTGGAGGTGAATCTAACTTCACTTTTTTCAATAATGATTCCAGTTCTGGATCTTTTAAATCTGGCTCGATATTTAAAGAATAGCACATATAGATATACGATTTCAAGAGCTTAGCATCTTTGAGAGTAAGCGAAGGATCAGTGCCCAATATCGAGGCGAAAGTTATGTTATCAAGCTGTAAATTTTTATTTTTTTCTAGCATTTTATTGATTATGGAATTAGAAATGGTTTCAAGCCTCAGTTTCAGGTCTGAGGACATGGTCTCCAGATCTGCATATTCTTCAGTTTTAATATTTTCATATACCTCATCAAGTATGGCGAGCGGAATCTCGAATTTTTTAAATGCATCTTTCTTCTTAATTTGCTTTTTGTTCTCATACTCATATAATAATATTTTTTTAGAATACTCATCAATCTTTTTTGATTGCAGCACTTTTTCAATCTCATTCTTGCCATCTAATGCCACAGAATAAGAAGGATCGGCCTTTAAAGCATTGTCAAATGCTCTTAAAGCCTCTTCATCATCTCCGCGTGCCCTTAAAATTTGGGCTTTAAAGTACCACGCAACCTTGTTGCCTGGATCCAGACCTATCAATTTTTCATAATATACCAGCGCTTTGTCAGGACTGCCCAGTTTCTCATAAACCTGCCCAATGTTTAATAACAGCTCCAGATTTTCGGCATTAATCATCTGTGCGCGTTCAAAGCTGCTCAGCGCGTTTTTATAATCTCCATTTTTTAGGTAAATCTCACCCTTCTCCAGCCAAGAGTCAAAATTTTTAGGTTCTTTTGCCAGAGCATAATCGAAACTTTTTATAGCCTCATCAATTCTGCCAAGTTTGTCAAGAATTGATCCACGCATATGCCATGCCTCTCCACTCTGGTTGTATTTTAATGCCATATCCACCTCTGCCAATGCGTTTTCATAAGAGCCCTTGATATAATGGATCCTGGCATTCAAAAACCTCAGTTCATAAGAGTCCTCAGAATCTTGTAACGATGCAGTAAGCACAAGAGCCTCGTCATACTGACTCAAATCAAACAATATTTTCGCTTTTTCTAGCACGTATCTACTGTTCTTTTCTATGCCGATCGCTTTATTGATCATGTTCAGGCTCTGTTCCATATTGTTCTGTTTATGATAGATCTTGGAAAATCTAAAATATATTTCTGCATCTTCTCCAAAATTCAAAGCTTCTTTAAATGCCGACAGTGCCTCTTCAAATCTGGACATTGCCTCATATACCACACCCAGATAAAAATAAGCTTTCTGGCTTTTTTCTAAACTTATCGCATTTTTCAAGCTCAAAACAGCATCGTCAAAGTTTTTAACAGAGAGCTGCGAAAATCCAAGATTGATCCAGTATTCTGCATTTTTATTATCTATGCCTATCAATTTTTTGCCCACATCTACAGAATCTTTAAATCTCTCCAGTTTTATATATAATGAATATAATTCTTCATATAATATAAAATTATCCCCCAGAATCTCCAGACCGGTTTTATATGTATTTATTGCAGTCTCGTATTTTTTCAGGTTAATCTGTGCACTTGCAAGATCTCTATAACTCTGTAAATCTTTGGGATCTATTTTCAATATTTCTTTGCATTGTTCAATTATACAATTAAAATCCCCTTTTTTCTTGCAGATCTCTCTTTTTAGTTCAAAGAAGCTTTTGTTGAGTTCAAACTTTATAGCACTGTTTACAGCAGTGAGAGAATCATCATATTTTTCCAACAAAAATAGAGCTTTTGCTTTGCTGTACATTGCTTCAGTATTAGTATTTTCAAGCTTTAGGATCTTGTCAAATTCTTCCAGAGCATCGTTGTATCTTTTTAGCATTATTAATGTATTGCCCTTGTTCAGTATTGCAGGTATGTTATTCTCTTTCGATCGTTCTGCCTTTTCGAAAGATACCAGCGCCTCTTCATATCTTCCAAGCTTTAATAACAATGCACCTTTGTTAAACCATGATGGTTCATCGTTCCAGTCCAGTTCTAAAATTCTGTTGTATACTCCGATCGCACCTTCTGGATCGTTTAAGAACTCTAAGTTTCGCGCTTTGTTAAAAAGATATTTTTTATTGTCTTTTTTGATAGAAATCGCGGAATTAAAATTTTCAAGAGCTTTGTCATATTGCTTTTTAGACTGATAAATTAATCCTAATAAATTATAAACTTCTGGATCTTTATCGTGCTCCAGAACAGTTATGAAAACCTTTTCTGCCTCTGTACTGTTCTTGATATTATAATATGCAAATCCCAGATCTTTCATAGCCTCATAGTTCCCAGGATCTAAATTTAAGATGTTTTTGCAGCTCTCTATGATTTTGTCATTGTTATTTAACATTTTAGAAACTTCTTTCCTTTTTGTCCATAGCCTAACATTTTTTTGGTCCAGGCTCAATGATGAATTTAGAGACTCTAAAGCGTTTATATAATTTTTAGTTTTGATGTATATATCTGCTTTTTCTTCCCATAATGCTGCATTTTGAGGGGATAATTGGATAAGCGTATTAAGAATAGAAAGAACATCCTCATATCTATCTAGGTTCTTCAAAATCTCTTTTTTCAGTATCAGAGCATTAAAATTGTTATTTGAAAGTTTTAATACTTCGTCAATGTAAAGAAGAGCATTTGCCCAGTCTTTTTTGTTAAAATAAGCATATGAAAGATCGTAAAACGTGTCTATGGACTTAACTCCCAGCTTCATCAATGTTTGGAGAACATCGATCATTTCCTCATACTTTTTCAATGTTTTAAGAACATTATTTTTTGCAATCAAAGCCTCTTTATAACCAGGATCCAGTTCTATGGCTTTGTTTAAAGAACGTAGTGCATCATCATAAAGTTTTAGATTGATGTAAGAATCTCCTTTCAGGTACCATGGCAATGCCTTGAACGGATCAAGCATTATTGCTTCTGTAAAATCTTCAATTGCATTTTTTGGGTTTTCAAGTTTTTTGTATATCAGGCCGATGTTAAGCCATGTTTCAGGATTGTTTTTATCTATTTTCAATGAATTCTGAAATGCTGTTAAAGCATTTTGAAAATCATTTAATTTATATCTGCACATTCCAGTATAAAACCATCCTTCGCTGCTATCGCTGTTAATCTCGGTTACCTTCTGCAATGAAATTAAAGACTCTTTGTATAATCCTTTATCATAATACATTTTTGCTTTTTTCATGTAAAGTTTATCATCATATGGTCTATACTTTAAAATGCGGTCATAAAATATGAATTCATCTGGATAATATGAGATAAGAAGCTCGAGTACAGATATAAAATGATCAATTTCTCCCAT
Source organism: Thermoplasmatota archaeon (assembly GCA_031961865.1). Lineage (GTDB taxonomy): Archaea > Thermoplasmatota > Thermoplasmata > Thermoplasmatales > ARK-15 > JAVRLB01. The sequence goes on from JAVRLB010000066.1 coordinate 3,486, forward strand.
TTTTTCATAAATAAATGCTTTTGTTTCAAGCACTGCCCGATTCTTTGGCTCAACAGTCTCAATCTTGGAGATAACGGTAAGAGCATCTACAAACCTGTTTGATTCAGCGTACAGCAATGCCATACCAATTCTTGCATTTATATTATTTTCATCAAAATCCACTGCAAATTGGTAAGTGTCAAGAGCTTTATTTTTATCCAGAGGATTCAAAAATCCAGCAATCTTAGATAAAATTATTGAAAAATCCTTTTTATTATTTACAATTTCTTCTTTCTGTGCCCTGATATCTGATAAAATATCGTTAACAGTAGTAACGGCGTTAATATTATCCCCTCTGATTCTGAACTTTTCAGCCTTATCTAGAGCTTTTTCTGCTTTGTTAAGTAACCTTAGCTCTTTGTTAAAAATAGAGTCTAATACCATAATCTATACCTTTGTAGAAGTTATATTTTATTGAGATATAAAATTTATCTAAGAAAAGTTAATATATATGATATATATCAGCTATATCAGTGATTACAAATGAGAAAAAAGATGTTGATCATAGGAATAGTCATATTAATAGTGGGAATCGTAATGTTTGGTGCATCAGCATATACCACCGGGAATAATGCTAACAGAAGCAATACATGGAATGAGTATAAGAGTGGAGAATACATTTCATCTCCTTTAAATTTTAGCGGCCAGAATGTAATAACATACACGTACAAAGGATCGGGAATAGGCATAGTAACAGCCAGTGTTTTGCCAACAGTAAATAGCACTAATCTTGCACAGTTATCAATATCTCCTACCACCAGTGTAGGATCAGAAAAGGTGTATGATCTTGGTACAGGAACATATTATATAGTTTCCTTTTCAAACAGCACTCCAACACTAAGTTATACCTATATTAAGGTAAGCAATATTTTAATTACTGGAGTTTTAACATTAATAGGATTAATATTGTTGATTGCAGGAGTGATTATAGCGATCATAGGAGCAGTAATGAAGAAAAAGAGGGATGAAAAATAGAAAATGTATATAACAATCAATTTAAAAAGTGATAAATCAATATACCAGCAGATATATGATACTATCATAAATGGTATTGTTTCTGGAGAGTTGAGAGAAGGTACAATCTTGCCTTCAGCAAGACAGCTAAGCGCAAGCCTCGGCGTCAACTTTCATACAGTTAACAAAGCATACAATATTCTTAAAAACAATGGTTTTTTAATATTAAACAGAAAAAAAGAGTTTGTGGTACAGAAAAAGGTTCAGAGAAATACAGAATTTGTTATTAAATGGGAAGAGGAAGAAAAGGAGCATATAAACGAAGCGCTGGCTAACGGTTTGTCTGAAAATGAAATATTTGAAATCTTAAAAGCAATTCTAATCAAAAAAGTGAAGATGAATGATTGACGCATTGTTTTTTATAATGCTGGTTCCAATGCTGTTTATCGGGATAATACATTTTTTAATGCCTTATCTGGTCCCGAAAAATTTGCAGTTTGGAGTAAGAATACCACCAGAATATTATAATGAGAAGATAATTGGGACTTACAGGAGATTTTACGGGATAGATGCTATATTTATCACGGTCCTGATGCTGATATTGCTCTATTACAGCATCATATATATTTTATTCATTTATATTCTATTACTGTTCATAAATTACTATATCTTTCATCGACTGCTTTTGAACATTAAAGTTAAAAATAA
>JAVRLB010000067.1:0-5179 GCA_031961865.1 Thermoplasmatota archaeon
CCCCATTTTCATCCTTTTCACATCTAATCTTCTTTTCTAATTCTAAGAGCTCAATCGCTTTGTTAAATGTTATTAAATCTATGCCACTGTCCAGTGCAATGCTTAATATGCGCTTTTTCAGGTCGCTGTGATGTTTTGAGACTATTTCCATAACCATCTCCAGCACTTCTGAAGATATGCCCTTTTCATCAATTTCTCTCTTTTTACTGAATAAAGCTATTCTTTTTTTATGTTCATAAATGTACAATCCTAATAACAAAATTATGCTGAAAAAAATTATAGATACTTCCCATGCAGAGATCGTATAAGGCGCATTTATGGTCCATGTTTTCATAGATGTGCCTAATGGATCCGAAATCACTACCGTAACTGTCTGTGTTTTACTGCTCTGCGGCACTGAAAAATTTAAAGTGCCATATTTAACAGGCCTGTTGTTCAAATACCATGTTATGTTCACGAGCTTGTAATTTGTGGTTATGCTTATTTTATTGCCCCCTGAAACAGTAGAATTTAATATAACCGGTGCACTTGTAACAACCTCGATCCTCTTACTTAAAAATGCTATGTTTCCTGATTTATCAATAGCTGTAAAGTTAAGATAATAAAAACCAGCAAGATAATTTTTCATGTATATAAAACTATTATTATGCATTACAGACATGATTTCGCCATCAACGCTTAAACTTAAAAGGATAGTACTGTTTACGTACCCTCTTACCACTACAGTACCATTATAACTATATACCACATATTCATTATTTTGCGAATATGCAGAAATCGCTGAAATATTTATGACTGGAGCACTAAAAGATGCTATTATCTGTTTCTCTATGATTTCGTTATTGTTAGCAGCATCGGTAATTCTTATTGTTACGTTATTTATACCTTCGTTAAGTTGTAGATCATAGTTGAATCTATTGTTATCGCATATGACTGTCTGGTTATTAATGGATATAGTTACTGGCGCAGGATCGATATAATATCCAGAAATAGTGATATTTGTCTGATTGTAGTAGCTGGAATTTTGATATCCTGACGGAATGTTTACGTTAAATTCCTGGATCTGAGGCACTACATATATCTCAATAGAGACTAAACCTGTGCTGTTCCCGAACTCATTCTTAAATTGTGCGTACACTGTTTTTAGTCCTGCACCCTGAGACAAATGCCATAAATACATTCTCTGGTAAGCGATCCAGCCTGTAGAGTAATTCATGTCTGGATAATTGCTTATTTCCATGCTCTGAATAGGGATATTACCATCAGATACATTAAACATAAGAGATATATTTGTGCTGTTTACATATGCGGTTCCATTTATCATGTTTCCTCGCACTCCTATTGTCGCTTCTGGCGGGGCAGGCAAATAAGCAATATCAGAGTAGAATATAGGACTTGTATTGTTTGCTGCATCTTTTAGCTGCACGTAAATGAATATAAATCCTTCAGATATGTTTGTAGCATGATAAATATAATAGCTTTCATATGGCAGCCATTTCACATCTGTGAAATTGGAATTTGTGCTGATCCGCATTGCTATGATTCCAGAGATATTGTCTGTGCCGAATATTTGTAAAGTTAAGTTATTTGAGTCTGTGTATCTGGAATTGAAATCTATGATCACTTTCGTGTTAAAAGGTGCTGCAAGATCCAAGATTATAGAACTGTTAAATATGTCTGATACTCTTCCAGATGCTGCTTTTAACTGGACGTATATACTTATATTTTCCTGGATAGTTTCTATGCTATAATTATAATATTGATCGTATGGAATCCAGGAGCTACCAGAAAATGTAATATTCTGGCTAATGCGCATATAGGATATCTGCGATCCTCCTTTTATCCCTATAATATTAAGAGACAGAATTGTGGAATTAGAGTATGTTGCATTATTGTTAATTACTAATTTGCCGGACGGGTTTACGGTATCTACTGTGATAAACGCAAAAGCTGGCGTGCTGTTTGTCAAAGCGTAATTTTGAGCCATTACCTCAATAATAAAATAACCATCATATGGCACTTCTATTGAAAATAAAGTTGAATTGCTAACATTAAATGTTTCAGGATATGCTGTAAATGCTGCATAATAATATCTTTCTATGCCATATTTATCTGAAAATCCAGAAATAGAGATATTTAACTGCTTTGTAAGTGAATAATTTGCACCGTTATTAACTGTTACTGTTCCAGTTTTTGGTAAGGTATTTTCAAATATTACGGTGCATAGCGAATATTCTGTATAACTGTATTTGCCAAGGCTGTTTTCAAGCCAAATGTATATGTTCTGTGTTCCTGGAGATACATTAAGACTTAAACTTGTTATTCCTACCCCGGCAACATAACCTGAATAATCTGTATTATTTACAGGCTCTGCACCTATTTTATAAAATGCACCTGTGATATTTACAGGAGATAGTGGATCAATCCAGCAAATTTTGAACTCTGGATAATTTTGGTATTTATGAGAAGAGGTAAGATTGATCGGAGAGGCAGGAAATGAACTATAGTTTACTGTTGCAACATAAAATCCAGTTGCAGAGCCCTGCACTGCAGATATGTTAATATATATAAGTTCAGATAATGTGGTCATTATCAGAGGAGTAGTATAGTTGAACTGTAAAGAGCCGTTATTTGAATATACTATAGATTTTGCAGACCCTGCACTTACATTCACATAAAACGGCGTATTATTAACAACCAAGCCTCCAGAATAACTATAAATTTTATTTGTGCAGAACCTGTATGTCTGAAAACTGGTTAGCTCTCTCTGCCCCAAAATATTGATGCTACCTACTGCATAAGATTTATTTATGGTTATATTCAACATTGAAGAATATTCTGTACTTATCTGATCTGTCGCTATTATTCTCAAATATATGACTGTTCCAAGAGAATATGTACCAATTGATGCACTGAATACCATCGACTCATTATCTGTCAATATGACACTATGAGAAAGTGTGTATGAATTAATGCCAAATTGTGCCATCACTGTCACATTTTGAGAATCTGAGACAATCTTGGTGTTTATCGTAACATTGCTTTTATCCGTGATCACTGCCGGCGAAAAATAGATTGATTCTATTGATGGACATACGTTTATATAATTTATGGATCTGTATGCATATACAGTGCCATACTTATCTGTGCCTACAATGTACAATACATACCACCCGCTTTGATATTTGCTGTTCGAGGCACTAAAATTAAAAGTTATGGACCATGGATTGATATTAACTGGTACGTAATTAAAAGAGTTGATCTGAAACTCAAGTTTTTGTATGTTGAACGATGACCCGGAAATCGTGGTATTTTCAGACCCTGCTATAATTGTGCCATTCTTAATAGAATTGATCTGTACTGTAGCAATACCGGTCTGGATCAGATTTATATTTATACTTTTTTCATTGCTGATATTGTAATTGTTGTATGCTACAACTTTAAAGCTCTGGTTTTGTAAGTTAGAGCTATTAGATAACAAAAAGCTCCAGAATACTATCTCTCTGTTATTTTCTAAATGTCTAACCAAACTAAGATTATAAGTAAAATTGTTCCATAATACATAAACTGCCTTTATACCAACTGGATCGTATGCTCTACCATATATCTGAATCTGCATAGATTCGGTCGCGCCTGAATATGGATAATCAATGTACAGCTGTGGCTGATGATATATCTGGTTTGTATCTAATGTAGAAAAAGATGAATTAGCAAATAATATCCCTAAATCATCTATACCCGCTGTGAATGATATGAAGCCATAGCTTTTGCTGGTCATGAAAAATGATACTGTTTCAACACTTGAATCATCAAATCCTTTGCTGTCATTGTAAATATTTTTATTAAAATCAAGCCATCGATCTGTTTCATTGGCGCTTACATTAATTATTTTTAAATTTTTATCAGAAATGATTGTAGAATTAATATTAAACAGGATATATTCTAATACTTTCTTATCTGAAAAAGTAATGTTTACACCGAATTCTGCATGTTCAGTGTTTATAAGATATCCTGAAATATTGTATTGAAACTGTAAAGTATTTATATTATTAGAGTTGAAAAACGTAGAGATGATTCCTGAACCCGGCTGCATGGACACTTGCGAGATCTGAAGGCAACTGCCAATATATCCATTTTCATTAACTTGTACACTGCCAAAGTTACCTTCTGAAGCAGGAACTGTTGAATTTGTAAATGAATCTATAGTGATGTTTGAGTAAGTATATAAAGATACATTATCTATATATAATTCTGAAGAATAATAATAGCTGGATAACTCTATAGATATATTATCAGAGCTGTTAAAATTTGAAAAATAAGTTTTAAATCCATTAAAATTTGATATTGTTGATATTGTCTTATTTGTAAAAACTGTAATTTTTCCATAACTGCTATATGAAGAATAATAGTTAAAACTGATCGCGTTAAATCCAGATGCAGGAAAGGTTAGTATCAATTTTCCTTCGCCTGAGTTTATCTCATCACCGATCATTATATTGCCAAGTATGTTCTCAAAATTATATTTGCCTTTAACTGAAACATTTTCAGGTACGCTGTTATTGAATACATAAGTGGTGTTTTGTAGCATCGTATTTTTAGAGTAACCCGGATCATATTGTTTATTTCCTGTTTCATCATAGTAAAGCCATATTACCGTTTCTCCAGATCTTTTAGAATGAATAAAAATGGATAGATTAGAAGTACCATCATAATGCCAAGAATCAACTATGTAAGGTAAAACAGTGTTGTTGTATATAAATGCTAGATCAGTACCGTTTGATGGTGTATCATTATAATAAAAATCTTGATTATCTAAAGTAACCTGTACTGTTACATTTCTGCACGAAGGTATATTTACATTAATAGGTATTCTATATTTAAATGCATTATTCCACCAGTAAATATCATTAGATCCTTTATCTGTGTTGTTTCCATAAACTGTGAGATTTGTTCCTACCAACAAAAAGATAATAAATAAAACAAATACATATCTATATATTGATACTAGTTTTTTTATTCTAAATGCTCTATTTTTTAACATTCTAAAATTTTTATTCATGAAACCCCCCTCAGTGAATATCAAGGGAAGGAAATAATTTAAATCTATAAAATATTTTTGTAATATTTTGAAATGATACTTCATTATTATTTTATTATTTAAATAGCAATATTAAAAAAA
>JAVRLB010000068.1:0-4917 GCA_031961865.1 Thermoplasmatota archaeon
GAAAAACAGGGAAGATCTATTACGAACTGTGGGGAAGGGCCAAGGGGGAGGTAGTTTCTAAGTATGTTGGATATTTAGGTAAGAGTCCTAAAACAAAGCAAGAGCTTAAACCTGAACAACTGCTTCCATATGTAAATAAATTGCTGGATATTGGCTTAAGCGATGTGGATATTTCTCAAGTACTTGCCAAGATGAACATAAATACAGATGTATGGCCAATAACAAAGATCATAATAGATCATACAAAACATCAAAAAACTGTTTTTAAAGTTCAAATGAAAACAGTACATTTCAGAACCCGGGTAACTCACTGTAATGCTCTAAAAAAACGGTAAAAAATAAAAAAGTGAAAATGGGTGTTCATAACGGGCATAGCAAAAAGTTTTTAAGTTTAAAAACAATCTAAACGTACAATGGATCAGATTTTAGAGTTTTATAAAGGCGAGCTTCTAGATTCTGAGATGTATAGGAAGTTTGCCAAGTATGAGAAAAATAAAGGACTGAAATCAGCATTTGAAAAGCTGGCAGAGATAGAAGCATCGCATGCTAATTTCTGGAGAAAGTATGGAGAAAATAAAAAGCTGGATTTTTCAAAAATAAAGATTTCGAAAATCAAGATCGCTGGTTTAATACTGATGAGAAGACTGTTCGGGCTGGGAATAGCAATAAAACTTCTTGAAGGTAACGAAGATAATGCAGTACTAAAATATTACGAGTATTTACAGTCACAGGCTCTGGATACTCCAGAATTTAAATCAATTAAGAGTTTGGTTGTGGACGAATTAGTTCATGAGGCTTTTTTTGTGTGGGACGAAAAAGAGATGAACGTAGAAAATGTCAGAGATTCAATTTATGGAGTTAGCGATGGGTTAGTTGAAGTGCTGGCAGCAGTATCAGGATTTGCAGGGCTGATAGAGAACTCAGTAGTAATTGCAATGACAGGATTGATTGTTGGTGTGGCTGGAACACTATCAATGGCTGCAGGTGCTTTTGTGTCTTCAAAATCGCAAAAAGAGCTGCAAACTGCAGATATTCAAAAATTGATGGTGCAGGTAAACGTAGCGTATGAAGATATGAGACAGAAATTGAAAGAACTGTTTTTACAGCGGGGAGTAAAAGAAGAAGAAGCAGACAAAATTGTTACGGTTATGGGCTCTGAAAAGAAAGGATTAGTTGACGCAATGGCCAAAGAATATCTAGGATTTACCGAAGAAAGTTTGGAAAATCCAAAAGCGACTGCTATAAGAACAGGTGTTTCATATTTCTTCGGTGCGATAATTCCAGTTATTCCATACATTCTTGCAATAAAGGGCATATTTGGTGTAATTACTTCATTCTTACTTTCTGGTCTTGCACTAGGAATAGTTGGTGCACTGGTCTCAATTACTAGCGGAGTGAGCATGCGTAAAAAAGTAACGGAGATGATACTAATAGGAATCGGTGCTGCAATTGCAACGTATCTGATCGGTTATGGAGCAAGATACTTTTTGCATATATCTGTATTTTAGTTTTATTCATACAATTGTTTGATACGCTGAAAAGATAAAATTTTAAATAATATAGAGAGTGTATATGATTATAAAGAGGTGAGAATATGACAAAAGTATTGATTGTTACAGGTGACGCAGGAGAGAGCTTGGAAGTAATGTACCCGTATCAGAGGCTTCTGGAAGAAGGATATGAAGTGGACATTGCCGCTCCATCCGAAAAATATGTTCAGACTGTAGTACACGATTTTGTGCCTGGTTTTGATACTTACACTGAAAAGCTTGGATATCTAGTTAAGGCAAACAAAGCTTTTAAAAATGTTAATCCTGAAGAATATGTTGCATTGGTCATTCCGGGTGGCAGAGCTCCAGAATATATTCGCAATGATCCGGATCTTCAAAGAATCGTAAAACACTTTTTTAATGAGAATAAACCGGTGGCACAGATTTGTCATGCTCCATTGATACTCAGCGCCGTGGATGTTCTAAGAAACAGAAAGAGCACAGCTTATCCAGCCCTGAAAAAAGATGTTGAAAGTGCAGGTGCTATATTTGAAGACAGCGCAGTCGTGATTGACGGATCTATGATTTCAGCAAGAGCATGGCCTGATCATCCTTACTGGATGAGAGAGTTTATGAAACTGTTAAAAGCCAAGTATCCACCTTAAACCTTATCTCTGATCTGTCACTTTGATAATATGGTAGCCAAACTCCGTCTTTACAGGCCCACCTATTTCTCCTTTTTTTAAGCTGAATGCTACATTTTCAAAGGGCTTGACCATCTTTCCTCTTGTAAAGTATCCTAGATCTCCACCTTTCTTAGAAGATGGACAAATTGACTGTTTTCTGGCAAGTTCTGCAAAATCAGCACCATTCTTAAGCTCTTCCAATATTTCTTTAGCTTTCTGCTCAGATTTTACAAGTATATGGCTTGCTCGTACTTCTTTTACCATTTTTTTATTCACCTTTTTCTTATTATTTTTAAACCTTATCTGTGCATCATTATAAATGTTACCAAGTTGTCGGTCAAGATCAGGCTAAATATTAAAAATGCAGTATATGAAAAATATAGTGAGATCATAAAATTATGATTTTTATCTTTTATTTTCATGATAAAGTAAGTGATCAGTAACGCTAAAGATACAATAACTAAAAGTACTATTAGCTGGTATGCAAACGTGTTGTTTCTAATCCAGTTCATTGCTGGCATGAAAAACGAAATTACAGCACCTAAAAACACAAGAGCCTCTGCAATTAAAATCTGTGTTTTTGTGAATATTATAAAAAAAGAGATTATCGAGATCAACGCTATGAAAATAGACACGCCTAAAATTACGTTTAAGATTAAATTTAACAGCACTGAAAAATGCGGCGTGAATATTGATACCTGCGGATATGGGGTCAAAATTAATACTATTGATGCCCATAATAATACTGCCAGCATTGTTACTAGCCCCAGAAACAAGGATAAGGATATATCCAAATCTTCAAGATGCTCTGTCAATCTATTATTAAGCCGCTCAAAAAATGAAAATTCAGTTTTTTGATGTTTTGTATGATCAATGAACTTGCCTATAGTGTGTCCTGTTCCAGAAAGATTCAATACTTTATCTGATAAAGCTGCCAGATCTTCATTTAGTTCCAGATCCTTATTTGATATTGCATTATATTTCTTGATTGCATCTGTAGATAATGGATCCGAGATCTTGCTTAGGTTTTTATTAATATTTTCTGTGAGTAATCTTTTGTCTGAGTCTTCTGCACTGTGTTTCTTCACATAACTTGCAAACTTTGAAAATGTGAGATCTGGCAAAGCCTCTAATTTTTCAGAAAGGTTATATAAGTCAGAATTTAAAGCTGCCTGATCCTTGATATATTGGTTGAATTTCTGTATAGCTATGAAATCTAAGTTGTTTACAGGAGCTTTGGCACTGAACTTTTTAAATACATAATATGCAACGATAATGCCAATTATATATTGGGGCAAGAACGCGATCAGGTTATCCCATCTTAAATATATCATAGCTCAAAACCTCAAATTGTAATATATGAAAAATGATTTATTATGTGGATGTTCAGAACATAATATAAAACAATTCCATTTTGGCTTGTGTAAAGAACAATGTAAAGATAGAATCTTGCATTGAAAGCCATATTTGCTTTCATTGTCACATTTATCAGAACATTTTTTAAATTATTAAGAAGGACAGGATATGCATAATTGTTCAGGCGGGATCCATACTGGTAAGCAAGCTGTAATCCTAATTTTCCATTCGAGCCAGTGAAATATAAACTAAAGTTATAAAGGTATGTATAGTTTATTGCTTTAAGGAGATAAGCATAGGCATAAAAATTCACTGAATATGTTGAATTTATTTGGAGAATTGTCGGGTATAAATAATGCCTACCAATCACCTGATTAACATAACTCCAGGATATGCTATATGTCCCATGGGTCGTTGATCCACTGTACCCAACCGTTCCGTTCGTCTGAATGAACTTGAACTGTGTTGTTTTTACATCATACGTTATTGCTTCGTTTGTTCCATAATTTGAAATAATTGAGTTTATTGCATTGAATGTCATATGTATATGACCAATTATTGATGAAACGTTCAAAGGTGTATTATTGTAAATGTTCATAACATAAAGATATGAATTGCTCTGGGAAGATCCCTGCTGTAAAGTTATTCCTTTAAAACCACCGTTGGTATTGTTAATATAAGAATATGATTGCCATCCTGCAGGCCATACTTTTGTTAAATTCCACACAGTTCCGTTCCATGACAGTCCATATAAATATTTGTTATAATAGGCAACAGTTGATATAATATTTGGTGATCCCTGATAAGCTATTGAAAAAAGGTTTGGATATGAATTGTCATGTTCAAGCTTTTTATTATTAGAATTTCCAGGCGTAGCATAGTAGTAATCCTGTACGTAATTATATGATTCATTGTAAATATATGGACGTTTAGTGTCCAACCAATAATTAGTGCCAGAAACATTGTAGACATTAAGATAATAGTTATTATTCCTGTATAAAACAATATTTGGTATAGCAAAAATCCAGAAATAAGAACCTGCTGATACACTAACTGTTTGATTTGCTAAAATATTGGCCTGCCAGAGACCAGTTCCAATACTGAACTTTATAGTACCACCATATTCTGAATAAATTCCTAGGCCAATATAATTTACGATAACTTTACTTGGCCATACAGTAAATTCTTCTGATCCATTTAATGGATAATATGTATAATATTGCCCAGTAAAAAAATTACAGTCTGCATAGACATCAAAGGCATTAGTATTACTATTAATAATATAAGGTTTTGAGTTGTTGTAAATATCCCTAACATAAACCGTACCATTGTAATTTGTGTAATAGAAGTATTCATCATTTATATGATAGTATTGTGCCCTTAAA
>JAVRLB010000069.1:0-4878 GCA_031961865.1 Thermoplasmatota archaeon
CTACTTTCTGGCTTGTTTCGTTGAATATCTCGAAATGGTACGTAATATGTTTTTTACCAAGCTCTTTGATTTTTAGCTCTACAGTTGCAATATCGTTAAATCTGAGCGGATATTTATAGTCACATGTAGCCTTAACTCTCGGAAAAGATATGTCTTCAGAGCTACTGAATGATACTCCTAACGAATTTGTAAACTCTTCCTCTGCTTTTTCGCAGACTCTAAAATAATTTGAAAAATGCATTACGCCTAGCGCATCCGTATCCACCCATGAAACCCGGTATTTGGTCTTGAAGCTATCCATAATACGGAAATGTGCAATATTTATTTTAATTTTTGTAAATACGAGAAAAGTTTATTATAGATTTCTTGATGTTTATTGTTTATGCAAGAGATCAAAATTAGAAATGCAACAATGCGTGATAAATCGCAGATCCTGGAATTTTGCAAGAACACCTGGCAAAGTATGAAAACCGAAGTTGCTGATACACAGCATGATTATATCAGTTTTGTATATGATGCATGGGTCCGGAAAAAATCGATGCTTACTGCCGAGATAGCTCATAGACCGGTGGCAATATTAAATATCAATCCTTACAAAGACGGCAGTGCATGGCTTGAGGGTATGAGAGTAGATCCTGAATACAGAAGAAAAGGAGTTGCCAGCATGCTCACCTCCTATGTTCTTGAAAAATATGCAAAGGTGAGAATGTCTATTTTTGACTGGAATGAGCCTTCTAAGACCCTGGCTGGAAAACTGGGCGCAAAATTGATAGATACCTACATATTCATCAATCTTGACAATTTTAAATATAAAAATGAAACTTGCAAGTTTGCAAAAGATGCAGAGCGAATATTTGCCATGACCAATTACGGTAAAACCCCGATTTTTGTAGACTGGAGCTATTTTTATCCGGATCTTGAAACAATTAAAATGCTCGTAAATAAAAGAGCGATTTTGGAAGATACTGATGGATTTGGATACGTTCTGAGATCCAAAGAGGACGTTTCATTGATCATTGATAACGCTGCCAAAATTAACAGGCTCGTAAACTCGTTCTGCAAAAGATATAAAAATCGAAAAAAGTTCTTGATCTTATCTTCAGCCATATACGATTCTAATAAAGATCTTTTTTGCAGTAAAACTGAAAAATTGAATATCTATGAGATTTCTCATTAATCACTTATATTTTTTCAGCATCTCAGTTTTGAGCTTATTGTATTCATGTTCTTTGATCGAGATTCTGATCTTATTCATCAGCGTGAGCATGAAAGAGAGATTATGGATCGTTAAAAGGCGCATTGCCAGCATCTCTTTTTCTTTGAATAAATGATATATGTAAGATCTTGTATATGTTTTGCAAGCATAACAGCCACATTCTTCATCGATTGGTCTTGTATCATCCTTGAATATTGATTTTCGAAAATCTAATATACCATCTGAAGTAAACGCCATCTTGTGCCTGGCATTGCGCGTGGGAAACACAGAATCAAATATGTCAATGCCGCTCTCTATAGAATTGAACACTTCAGATATTGATCCCACACCCATTAAGTATCTTGGCTTGTTTTCAGGCAATAACGAGACTGTGTACCTTGCAATTTTGATCATTATGTCCAGAGGCTCTCCTATTAAAAGCCCGCCTATCGCATAGCCCTCAAAATCAAGAGGCAACAGCTCTGCAGCACTTTGATCTCTGTACTTTTCGTAGATAGATCCCTGAACTATTCCAAAACTGAGCCCTTTTCTGCTACTTTTAAATCTTTCAGCCCAGTTTTTATTTAATATAAGGCTCTTTTCAATGGTCTTGATGTTTGTGCCGTACGGAACACAGTAATCGAGCATCATCGCTATATCTGACCCTAATCGATTCTGTATCTCTGCGCTCTTTTCAGGCGTGATTAGATGCAGAGATCCATCTTTGGGGTCTCTGAATGTTATGCCCTCGCTTGATGCTTTTACAAAAAACGGAGTTTTGATAATTTGAAATCCGCCACTATCAGTCAAGATAGAATTATGAAAATTCATAAACTCGTGCAATGAGCCATGCTTTTCTATAGTTTCCAGCCCTGGATGAAGATATAAATGTAATGAATTTGAGATTATCACTTTTGTGTTCAGCTCTTCCAGCTCTTTGACAGTCAGCGTTTTGACCGCTCCTTTTGTCGCTACAGGCATGAACACAGGAGTAGCTATACTGCCATGTGGAGTTTCTAATAATCCAAGTCTCGCATTTGAGTCAGTGTCAATGATCTTGAACATATAAAGTATAATATGCAAGTAGGATAAAAAAGTTTTAATTTGAATGAGTGTTTATCATATTCATATGTATAAAGAGTATCTGCAAAAAATAGAGCATATTACTGTAAAAGAGAGAGTGAGTAAGAATCTAGAACTGTCAAATTATCTGATCAAACATCTTGGCACTGCTGTTTATTTTGAGAATCTAGACGGCTATAAGGCTGTAGGCAATATGTGGGCAAACAGAACTAATTTTGCTAATATTTTGAACATTGAAGAAAAAGAGCTGAAGTTGAAGATGTTGCAGGCTTTAGAACATCCAAAACCGGTAAAGGTTATAGATCACGCACCTTTTTTAGATCATGAAACTGTTGAGTTCTCTTTGAAAAAATTACCTATTCCCAAATATTTTAAAGAGGACGGATCTAACTATATTACAAGCGGCATTGTGTTCTCTGAACTTGACGGCAAAAAAAATGTATCATATCATCGAATGATGGTTCTTGATGATACGCATGCGGCTGTAAGACTAGTTCCCAGACATTTATATCAAATGTACAATACTGCAATTGAAAGAGGAGAAGAACTGAAATTCGCAATGGTAATCGGCGCTGAGCCTGCATTTTTGCTTGCTGCTGCTACCTCTGTAGATTATAAGATTGATGAAAGCGAGATTGCCAGCGCACTAAACTATTATTGTCTTGGCAAAACTGCAGAGATGGTAAAATTGAAAAACGAAATACTGGTTCCCGTTAATTCAGAGTATGTGCTGGAAGGCAAATTTACAAAAATGGTAAAGGATGTAGAAGGTCCGTTTTTGGATATTATGAGAACTTATGATGTTAAAGAGAACCAGCCGATCGTAGAATTTGAAAGATTGTATAAAACAGATGACTCGATATTTCATCTACTATTGCCCGGCGGATACGAGCACTATAATCTGATGGGATTGCCAAGAGAGCCGACAATTTATAAAGAAATTAAAGATGCAAACATTAATGTTTTAGATTTAAAACTTACAAATGGTGGCAGTAACTGGCTACATTGTGTTATTAAGATCAAAAAAGAACATGAGGACGACGGCTTGAAAACGTTAAAGGCTGCGTTTAAAGGTCATAAAAGTTTAAAACATGCAGTGGTAGTAGATGATGATATAGATATAAATAATAATGAAGAGATAGAATGGGCTATTGCTACAAGAGTACAGGCAGATCGTGATTTGATAATATTTAGAGAGCATGGCAGCTCTCTGGATCCGAGCAGATATGAAAATGATATGACTGCCAAAGTGGGAATAGATGCAACTATGCCATTAAAAGAAAAAGAAAAATATAGAAAACTATTTTAATAGCTAAATTAAAAGGATTGAAAACATTATGAATTTCAAGATCTTGCAAATAGCGCACGGAAAGATTATACCCGAATATACGAGTGGCTACACTGCCAGATGTTACAGTATTTTGAGAAATGAGAATAGAAAGATCATATCTGTTGGAGGATTGACAATCAGAGACCAGATCACTGAGGAAATTGAAGAATATAGAGCTCTTTTATTAACTTTATATTCTGTAATTAAAGGAAATAGAGCATTTGAAATTTTATTATCAGATCGAAAATTTTTGAGACGAAAATATATTAAAAGGTTGAATGAACTGATTGCTGAAAGCGATGTTATAGTTTATGAAGGACCCTGGCAGTTTTCATTTACGAAAGATAAAGTTGCAAATAAATTGGTGGTTTATGATGCACATAATGTTGAAACATATTTGAGAACTAATAATGTCTATTATGATAAAGTGAAAGAGCTCGAGCACGAAATGGTGGCGAGAGCAGATATTATCTTTGTTTTTGCAGATGAAGATTTAAAAAATATGATCACTATCCATAATGCAGACTCTAAAAAAATAGTTTTGATTCCACAGCAATTATCGATAAAAGATTATAACTGGCATGGTTTTGATTCTAACAAGATAGTTTTTATAGGCTCGATGTACGCAGCAAATATAGATGCATTAAAAGAACTAGAGAATTTTGCGATCGCTTTAAAACAGTTTGAGTTTCATATTATTGGCAATATAAATAAGTATCCGAATAAGAAAAAGTTGCCAAATATCATCTATCATGGCATGATTGACGAAAAAGAGAAAGATGCACTTTTAAATAGCTCACTGCTTGCTTTAAACCCTATTAAGCTCGGCTCTGGAAGAAATGTGAAAATGGTGGATTATATGATGCATGGAGTGCCGACCCTAACGACAGAGATAGGATTAAGAGGTTTTGATATTAATGAGATAAAAGATTGCATTTACATTGAGAACATCGAAAATTTCAAAACCAAGATCTTAGAATTAGCAAATAATCGTGAACAGTTGAAAACAGATTCTAAAAAGCTTTATGATTATTCAAAAAAATTGTACGAGAAAGAGACTACTATCAAAGCCATAGACGTTATTGAAAATTTTTTTAGCCAAAAATTTAAAAGTAAATAAATGAGCAAACGTAATAGTTAGAGTATATGCTGGCAATTTTTATCTATATTCTTAATATAGAAAAGGTTATATTGAGTTGGTGCATTACACACACAAATGGAACTTTCAGAAGGCGTGGACAAGATAAGCACGGGAGTAACATACCAGTAC
>JAVRLB010000070.1:0-4753 GCA_031961865.1 Thermoplasmatota archaeon
CTGGTTTTTTAGAAATATTTAAATAGTATATCGGTATATAGATATCTGTTAATAGATAGTGAGGTGATTAATATGTTTGGAATGCGTGGTTACTCAGAACCTATACATCATAGAGCCAGGGGATTTGTAGGGATAAGATTCTGGATTCTGAACCTGATTTCTAAGAAAGAAATGACTGGAGCAGAGATAATGGAGAGAATTGAAGAGCTGTCTATGGGTATGTGGAGACCTTCGCCCGGGAGTGTATACCCTATTTTAAAAGACCTGGAAATAGAAGGATATGTTAAATCGAGAGAAGATCTAAACAAAAAATATTATTCTTTGACTGAAAAAGGCGCATCTATACTGGAAGAGATGCTGTGGCTACCTAGACAGAGATATAGAGCTTATGAGAGAGTTGATAATATTAGGGACACAATAGATCTGATGGATGGCTTTGCAGAATTCTTGAAGGAAAATGAGGAAAAATTAAAGAGTGATGCAGAACTATATAAAAGATTTAAGGAAATTAAAGAAAAATTAAATACGATTTGAACTTACATGATCTTAATAATATAAAAAATAAGTTGAAATTTCCAATAAAATATTATAGTGCGGAGTTTAGTAACACATGGAAAGAAAAAACCTGGAGCTGGCAAACATAAAAAACTATATAATTCTATCACTGGTATTTATAATAGCAGCTATGCTCATTAGATTTGCTGGCTATATACTGTTCCAGAACTATGCTTTGTACATTGAATCAATACATATGTTAATGGATGTGATAATTACAATATTGGTAATCATTGTAATATATTTTGTAAGATCACCTGTTAACAAAAAATACCCTTATGGTCTCTACAAGATAGAGGATCTAACTGCAATTTTAATCAGCATTATGATATTTGTTATGACTTTAGATTTTGCAAAAAGCATGTTTTCAGCAGTTCCAAAACTCTCTATATATTCATCAATCTTTGAGTTTGTTTCTTTAATACCACTATTTTTGTCTGGATATGTAAAATTCATTGCTGGCAAAAAAATAAATTCTCCCTCTTTACACTCTGATTCATTTCATGTAATTACAGATGTGCTGGAAGGATCGATAGTAGGCATAGGCTTATATTTAGCTGCAATTCTGCATAATGAGATTTACTATTATTTTGCCCTGATCGTAGCCATTTTAGCTCTGTTTATCATCGCCATAGATATTTTTAAAGATAGTGTTTACAGTATTCTTGATATTCCAAAAAACAAAAAGCTGAATTCACAGATCATTAATATCCTGAGCGATTTTAAAGAGATTTACAATACAAAGTCTATTAAAGTTCGGTGGGCGGGACCAGTTAATTTTTTAGAGCTCGTTTTGGAATTCAACCCGCAATTAACTATAGAAGATGCGCATACTATTACAGATAGAATAGAGAATAAGCTTTATGAAAACTTTCCTTCATTGGAAAGTGTCTCGATACATATAGAGCCAAATATCAGAAATAACTTTAAAATAGGTGTACCTCTGGAAAACAATGATCCACCATATATTATCTCAGATAACTTTACTAAAGCCCCATTTTTTGCGAAAGTAATCGTAGAGGACAGAAAAATTAAAGATGTGGAGATAGTAAAAAATATCTTTTTTGAAAGTAATAAAAATCTAGCTGGAGCTGAATTTATGGAATATTTAGCTGAAAATGAGTATACTGATGTCATAATTATTAATATTGGAGAGATCACTTTTTCAATACTTTTGAGGCATAATATAAAAGTATGGCAGGCAGTATCTCAAGATCTATCGAGTAATCTAGATCTGCTTCTAAATTTCAGTTTGAAAAAAC
Source organism: Thermoplasmatota archaeon (assembly GCA_031961865.1). Classification (GTDB taxonomy): domain Archaea; phylum Thermoplasmatota; class Thermoplasmata; order Thermoplasmatales; family ARK-15; genus JAVRLB01. Next base: position 1,818 of record JAVRLB010000070.1, read on the forward strand.
TATACGCGCCTACTGTAGAAGCATCCTGGAGAAAAAATATGTTATAAGAAACAGTTAAGATTAAAGATATTTAACAAATTTAATAAGAGTAATTATAATACTAGCTTCATATGATCTCAATGCATGTTATAAAATCAGGTTCAGAGATACTTTTGGCAGCATGCGACAAAAAATTGCTGGGAAAAATTCTGAAAGATGGTGAACTTAAATTACATATAAAAAAAGACTTTTATTATGAAGTTTATGTGGATTCAAGAACTTTTATAAATGCTCTGAAAATGGCTACAATTGCAAATCTTGTTGGGGAAGAAGTTGTATCAATAGCGATAGAAGAAGGATATGTAAATAAGGAAAATGTGATTCGTTTAAAAAATGTACCCTATGCACAATTTGTAAAGATGGTTTAATTGTTGTATTTGAAACGGTTCGAAAAATATAAGTAAATTATATATAGTATTACTATATACCTATTTCTACTGATTTTGGTGATTTTATGAAGTTTACAAGATTTGAAAAGGCAAGAATTATTGGTGCCAGAGCGTTACAAATATCGATGGGAGCTCCTGTACTTATAGATATTCCTGAAAAGATTACAGATCCGGTAGACATAGCCCTTTATGAATTTGAAAGAAATCTTATACCTATTACCACAATAAAAAAATAATTTTTTAACTTTTTTACGATCATTTAAATTTTGATATAGTAGATACCAGTGCCTTTATCTAATTTTGGAAGTACTTTATTTTTCATAGCAACAGAGAAGAGGACGTAGATTCTGTTTTTAATTTCAGATCTATTTTATCTCCTCTTTTAAATCTATCTCTATTGCATTTAAAGATATAAAAATATGAATAATAACGAAAACTATACCAAAAAATAAAGAGCCCAAACTAAATATCATTGTAATAATCATAAATTCAGTAGTTTGTAAATTTTCAAGAGATGAGAGCAATATTGCAATACTGGAAGCAATAGAGAAAAAAATGGCAATATACATTAGTAATAGTGCAGTACGCAATACTTTTGCCATTCGAATCAAAGTGGATATTTGTCTTTTGTAGCATTTTATAATGCCTTCATTTTTTATATCTTCTCTGATCAATTCCCTGTGCAATGACCTTATACTTTCCATAACCCTTGAATATCTTTCATTTATGCCTAAAATTAAGAGTGCAATTCCAGTAATGATTGCAAGAGGAACAAAAGAATTATTCATAATGCTCAGGATATCGATCATAAGTGAAAGAGTATATAGATCGAATATATATAATTTAATTAAAACGTGATGTAGCCAAGAAAAAATATTAAATATCCAGAGTATACTATAACCGCATATGGATCTCAGAGCTGAAAAAGTATCTAAAATATACGGTTCCAAAAATTATGCCTTAAAAGAAGTTTCATTTGATATTAATTTAAATGGCATATTCACTATAATAGGGAAGAATGGTGCAGGAAAAACAACATTAATAAGAATCTCGTCAACTCAGCTTTTACCAACTTCCGGAAAAATAACAGTAAATGGATATGACGTAGTGAAGGATGCTGAAAATATACGAGAGTTTATAGCTGCAGTGCCACAGGAAGCAAGAGCTATTCCCTGGCTCACACCTATACAGACTGTATTGTCCTATCTTATGTGGAGAGGTTATTCATATCGAGAAGCGAAGGAAAAGGGAAAAGATGCACTCAGAAGCCTTGGATTAGGAGAGGTAGAAAATGAAAAAAACAGAAAGCTTTCTGGAGGACAAAAAAGAAAAGTTTTAGTTGCAACAGTCATAGCAAGCGATGCACCACTAATATTTTTGGATGAACCGACCACAGGTCTAGATTATCTTTCGCGCAAAGAGCTTTGGGATCTATTATCCGCCATGAAAAAGGATCGATTGATAATATTGACCACTCACTACCTAGAGGAAGCCGAGATTCTGGGAGACAGGATAGGTATTCTTGATCAAGGAAAGTTAATTGGAATAGGCAATATAGATGAGTTAAGAGAAAAAATGAAATATCCATACAGCTTGAAAGTTTATTCTGACATCAATATAAATGTGGAAGACGGGTTAATAAAAAAATCAGCCAATGGAGAGATACAGGTATATACAACAAAAGATCAGGTTTATAAAATAGCGATGAAGTTGATAACAGAGAATATCCGGTTTACAGTTCAAGAAGTTTCACTGGGAAATATTTTTGAGTTTTTAGTAGGTGATCACATTGAAGATTAGTAAAAAGTTATTTTACCAAGCCACAGCATCTATACTTGTAAATTCGATATATGCTATGTTAAACTATCCGGTAGTGCTTATTAACACATTACTGGCACCGTTATCATTGCTTGCCGTAGTTACATTTGCGAGCCATGGCACTTTGCTACCTATAGCTGCAGAAGGGGCATTGATAATGAACATGGTTTCAAGTGGAATATCAATGCAAGGAGATTTATCACACTTAAAAAACGATATGAGATTACAGGACATGATAGTAAGTTCTCCAACTCCTGCAAGTGTTTATGTTCTAGGCATGGCAATTTCGGAGATAGTATATTCAATACCCACTATTACACTCTTAGTAATATTGAACATTATTTTTGTAAAAATAACGTTATTAGGCGGAATAACTATTTTCTTTGATATGGCACTAATATTTACTTTTTCAGTTTCTCTAGGATTCTTGCTCTCTACACTCTCATCCGACATTGTTCAGAGCTGGGCATTTTCTGGCATACTTTCTCCATTATTAACTACGATTCCGCCAGTTTACTATCCAATAAGTTATATTCCATATCCATACAGATATTTATCCTATATATCTCCAACCACCTATTCTGCTGAAATAGCACAAAATGCTGCGGGATATATACATCTAAGCAATATCAGCTTAGTGCTTACCTGGGCAGTATTAATAATAGTTACGGTTTTCATGTTATTTCTTGC
>JAVRLB010000071.1:0-4749 GCA_031961865.1 Thermoplasmatota archaeon
AATGATTTTGTATTAGGTGAATATCTTGAAGAATTAAAAAACCAAGCTTTAAACGGTTCTCATGCGCCACATATTGATGGATTTGGCGTATTGTATTCAGAAAGTTCTTCATTAAAGCTGTATAAAACAAAAAACAGCATTGATAAAGATCTGGAGAGCAATGAGAAATTTAAAGACAAGATAATTACTGATTTTTTCATAATGCATGCAAGAAAGAGTTCAGTAGGAGAAAGATCTGACAAAAATGCGCATCCATTCTTATACAGTGGCTTTGGGTTTTGCCATAATGGCACTATTAATAAAGCTAACAAACTCAAAGTGACAGGATTGGAAGGAGATACAGATTCTGAAAAATTGTTTCATTATCTCGTCCAAGAGTTGAGAAATGGTAAAGAAATAAAAGATACTATTTCAGAAATTTTAAATAAAGGCTTAGATGCTACATCTTTTAATTTCATGATGGGCAATAAAGAAGAGCTCTATGTTTTCAGATATGCAAATGAAAAAGAAGAGTACTATACCATCTACGAATCTATTGTGAGTGGGGCATTTATATATTCTACAGAGCCATTCAAATCTGATCAATTGTTATGGCAACTTTTGCCAAATCATTCACTAGTGCATATTAGAAACATGAAAAAAGAAGTTATACAGTATTAAAAAGCCAAACAATAGTTTATTATATTTTCATGCTATATCCCATTTCTGATGTATGATCTTATATTAGTACATTCCCCAAGTATATACGATTTCAGAAAAAAAAGTACAAATCTAGGTCCTATAAGTGATGTGGTACCATCAACACCAATATTTGAGATGTACCCTATCGGATTTATGAGCATTCTGAACAATGTCATCTCTAACGGCTTTAAAGCTAAAATAGTGAATTTAGCATTGAAGATGATTTATCACAAAAATTTTGATGTTAGAAATTACATTAAAAAACAGGAATCACAAATATATGGGCTGGATCTGCACTGGCTACCTCATGTGCAGGGAGCTATAGAGATAGCAAAAATTATAAAAGAAGAGCATCCAGAATCGAAGATTGTATTTGGTGGTCTTTCATCCACATATTATGCGGTCGAGCTATTAAAAAACTATGAATTTATAGATTTTGTGCTTAAAGGAGATACAACCGAACCATTCTTTCCGTTGCTGATAGACGCGGTAGAAAGAAATAAAGATTTGAGTACAATACCGAATCTGGCATGGCGCGATAATTCTAAAATTGTGGAAAACCAATGCAGAGATCCAGACAAGGACATTGATAAAGTGTCTCTTGACTATCAAATAATTTATAGGAATGCTGTAAAAACTATGAGTGCTGAAGATCATCTACCATATGGAGACTGGGTTGAGAATCCATCAGCAATGACATTGATACAGAAAGGATGTCATCATAACTGTACAATCTGCGGGGGATCTAATTTTGCATACAAAAACTTTTATTGCAGAAACAAAGTATCTGTTAGGAATATAGATACCATTGTATCAGAACTGAAATCTATTCAAGAGAATCTGGGTAGCCCGGCTTTTATTACTGGCGATATTCATGAAGCCGGTAAAGATTTCGATATTAAACTGCTGGAAGCTATTAAGAGAGAAGGCATAGATATTCCTATATTGTTCGAGATTTTTACTCCTGCGCCAGAAAGCTATTATCAGACAATAGCTAAGAATATATCTGAGTTCACGGTAGAGATCTCTCCAGAGTCTTCTAACGAAAATATAAGAGCGCTATCTGGTAAATATTATGCGAATGCAGGACTGGAAAAAAATATAGAGTATGCCATGAAATATAATGCTCGAAGAATGGATATATTCTTTTCGGTAGGTATTCCAGGGCAAAGTGTTTCAGACGTAGATAACGATGTTGAATATGTTAAAAAACTGTACGCAAAATTCCCTAAGAATCTATCTACTTTCATATCTCCTATATCTCCATTCGTGGATCCTGGCAGTCTTGCATTCGAGAAATCGGATCTATACGGGTTGAAGATAAAAGCAAAAACCTTAAAAGATCATTATAATCTGCTGAACAGTAATGATACATGGATTGATTTTTTGAACTATGAAACTGACAAAATGACAAAAAATGATATAGCCTATGCTACTTATAAATCTGCACTGGAACTGGTAAAACTAAGAGTAGAAAGGGGTATGATAGTAGACGATAATTTGAAGGAGAGAATTGAAGAGCAACTTAAAGAGCTGAACCAGAATGTTTTGAAGAAAGGCAGGTATATGGGGCCTATAATATTTGAGAAAGATGATATTATGTGGTCTAAGAAAAATGTGGTTAGAAACATGCATAATGTAGGGTTGGAAATTTACAGATTTGTAAAGAAGATTTAGATCAATTTTGAGATATAGTTCTTGAAAATGTTATTTGGATCGATTATAGAATCTGAGAAATCCTTAAACTTATTATAATTTTTTGAGTCGTTTACTACGACGATCGTTCGTTCTTTTAACTTTTTACCTATATCCAGTTGCTGGATAGTAATGGCAATCAGTAGATTATATCCATCATCATCAGAGGATATCACAATCTTTTGACTATTTTCTAAGTTCAGCGTTTTCAACAGTTTCTCATTATCTGCGTGATCATTGATGACTATGTATCCTTTATTCTTTAATATTGTTGCATTTTCCATATTTTTCTCGATTACTACAAATAATTTATCCTGCTCTTTCAGTGTTTCCAGAAAATCTGAAATTATGGGCGAATATCCGCAGATCAGGATATGATCTTTAAAATTCTTTGACTCGTAACGTTCCATAATATTTATCACCTCACTTACTCGTTGCTGAAATATTGGAGCCAGTAATATAGTTATTGCACCAAAAAAGCTTGCAAGTCCCATTACAGCAAGAGACGCTGTAAACATTCTAGAAACTGTAGTTACTGGCAATATATCTCCAAATCCCAATGTGGTTACAGTTTCAATAGTATAATATAATGCAGTGTAAAAATCTTTGATTTCAGGCTTAAACTGAGAGCCAAATAGTAAAGAGCCACCGATACCGTAAGATACTGTAAATATTATTGTAACCAATGCTACAGATATTTCAGGTCTGTTGAAAAATCTGGTAGGGTAGTTGTACTCTTTCCTGTGTATTATTAGCAAGATCAATATATAAATATCAAATCCCACCACAAATAGATCGATATAGTATATTGTAAACCCCTTTAAAAATATGACAAATATTGATAACAGCAAAAACAGTACGATTATTCTCCAGGCAAACCGGGACTTGTTTTTTAGGCCAAAGCTTATTACCAGTAAGAAGAATCCTATAAATATTGTAAATATTCCACGCTCTTTTATGAGATTTTGGCTAAAAAAACTGAATGAGATAGGTGTGAACAGAGATAGAGTACCAATGAAAATTGTAAATAGCGCAGATATAATTATTAATTTGTAAATAGGTGGATGAAATCTAAATCTCATTATGTTTTCTAATTAATAAAAATGAGTATTTAAATTTTAACAAATAACTCATGAAAACTTTAAATAGATAAATAAAGTATATAAAAAATGGGATGATAAATAGTTATCTGATTTTAATTGCCATCGCCGTTATAATAATAATTGGCTATTTTAGTGATGCATTGTTTCGAATAACGAGAATCCCTGAAATATTGATATTGATGTTCATTGGCTTAATTTTAGTTCCATTAGGGCATCTGATTCCAATAAAATATGTGGATATATTACGTGATTTTGTACCATTATTTGGCAGCATTGCTCTAGTCATGATAATGTTTGATGGTGGCAGAAAGATAAATATCGGCACCTCTGTTTCCGCGAGCGGTATTGGTTTATTGCTTGGCACTCTTGATATAATTCTATCAATGCTTTCTGTAGCGTTTGTGATGAGATACGTATTTTCTTGGCCTTTAATTTATGGTGCGATATTGGGAGCTATAATAGGAGAGACTACCGCTGTGGTAATTGTACCCGTGGCTACGAGAGTAAAAATTCCTGGAGATCTTTACAATATGGCAGTTACTGAGGCTACGTTTAACTCTGTTGTAGATATCCTGGTATTCTATTTGTTGCTGGTATTGGTGACAGGGTCTACATTTGTAGCATCTTCATATACTAAATACGTGATAGATTATCTCAGTGTGGCGGTGTTTTTAGGATTTATTGTAGGATTTATATGGTTATTTATACTAAATATACTTAAAAGTAATAAAGGATATGTGGCTACTATAGGCATCGCATTTTTACTATACGGTATAGTGGATTTTCTAGGTGGTGCAGCAGTAGTATCAATATTTATATTTGCGATCATTATAGGTAGTTATAAAACCATAGGCAAACATTTGAATTTAAAAATTGATATACATGAAAATGAGATGAATCTTGTAGAAGATGAATTAGAGTTTCTCGTCAGGACATTTTTCTTTGTTTTTATAGGGTTGATCGCCATTATTTCAGTTACATACTTTCTTTACGCACTTTTAATAACATTAATCTTAGTAGGGATCCGTGTAATAGAGATAAAGATAGTGGTAAGAAAGAAAGAGTATCATGGGTTCATGATGTCATTGTTGCCTAGAGGATTGACGGTAGCAGTACTGGCAAGCATATTGTTATCTATCGGAGGCTCCTATTTTAACGAGATTTTTTATATCTCTTTTATGATCATAATAATAACCAATATAATTTCAAGCGTATCTATAAGTAAGGCTTCAAGCACAATTGAAAAGAAAGATCTAAAATAAGTTAGAAA
>JAVRLB010000072.1:0-4676 GCA_031961865.1 Thermoplasmatota archaeon
ACCCTTCTGCTGTTGTAATAGGAAATGTAGAACTGAAAGATCACGTATTTATTGCTCCAGGAGCAATATTGCGCGGAGACTATGGAACAATAACTATTGAAGAAAACAGTGCGATCGAAGACAATTGTGTGGTACATGCCAGGCCTAAAGAAGCAACGCATATTGGAAAGTATGTAACAGTTGGTCATGGTTCAATAATACATACTGCAACAGTCAAAGATTATGCAGTAATAGGCATGAGAGCAGTAATTACAGATTATGCAGTAGTGGGAACATGGGCAGTAGTGGCTGAAGGAGCGGTTGTAAAGAAAGGGCAGATAGTTCCAGATGAGAAGATAGTGGTCGGAGTGCCTGCAGAAATTAAAGGTGTAGTAAGCGAAGAATATAAAAAGCAATGGATTGATTTTAAAAATATATATGTATCTTTCACTGAAAGATACAAGAAGAACTTAAAAAAGATAGAATAAGATATGGAGGTATCGCTAATGGCTTACAATATAGTAGTTTGCATAAAACAGATTATAGATATAGACCAGATGAAAATAGATGCTAATTCGCTAGAGCCGATAGTAAAAGATCTGCCGTACAAGATAGAAGATCTGAGCAAAAATGCGATTGAAGAGGCTGTGCGAATTAAAGAGAAACATGGTGGTAAAGTAACAGGACTAATATTCGGCGCTGATCAGGCAACTATGGCTATGAAAGAAGCGCTGGCAATGGGTGCTGATGAAGGCATAATAATAAAAGGGTATAAAGGCAGCAACCCGAAATATACAGCATCGGTTCTTGCAGAAAAGATCAAGACGTTGAATGCGGACCTGATAATCTTAGGCAATGAATCTGCAGATGCATATACTGGCCAGGTTCCTGGCAGGCTTGCCACTCTTTTAAAATTGCCACTGTTAGGCAATGCTGTAAAACTTGAACTTTCAGACAAAACAGTAAAGATCACCAAGACTCTTGAAGATTTCAATGTTATAGAAAGTGCAACATTGCCTGCCATTGTATCTGTAGAACAAGAAATAAACGAGCCCAGGCTACCGCCACTGTTGCAGATCATGGCTGCAGGCAGAAAGCCTATGAAAATTGAAGATACAAAGATAAATATTGAAAAAAGCATTGAGATCATGAGCAATAAAGCACCTAAAAGTGAGAGAAAGCGCAAGATTTTTGAAGATGTAAGCAACGATCTGCCTGAGTTTGCAAAAATTATCAAGGGGGAGATAAAATGAAAGCACTGTTATTTTCAGATAAAGAAGATATATTAATGCAGATGGCTACAATGTTTCGTACCAAATTTGACATTGACTTGCTGACATTTTCAGAAAATGTGGAGATGACCCATTTTGGCGCAAAAAGGCAGCTTAATTTAAAAGTATGTTATGCAGCTGATGCCCTGGCAAATTATGTAACAAGCTTGATTAACAAAGAAAATTACGATTATTTTGTGGCCGGATCTACTGCGATAGGACGCGAAGTTGCAGCAATGGTTGCTGAAACTATGGGCTTTGATATGATATCAGAAATACTGAGCATGGAGCTCTCTGATTCAAAAGTAACAACCACCAGGTTTTTCTATGGTGGAAAAACCATCATCACTGAACAGTCAAAAGCCAGAGTGTTCACAGTAATGCCGGGATTGGTAGATCCTGTTCCTGTTTCAGACACAAGCGAGGTGGTCAAGCTCGAAACTGTACCTGACACAAAGCTGAAAATTGAGGCGGTCACGCCCAAGCAAAAAGGAAGCGTGAATATTGAGAAAGCAGATATACTTGTGAGTGTGGGCAGGGGTATAGGCAAGAAAGAGGGAATAGACCTTGCAAGATCTTTAGCAAATGTGGTACATGGCGAGGTATCTGGATCCAGACCTATCTGCCTTGATTATCACTGGCTCGAAGAAGAACGGCAGGTTGGATTGTCTGGAAAGAGAGTAAAGCCAAGGCTCTATATTGCTTTAGGCATATCCGGGCAGATCCAGCATATTGCAGGCATGAGAGGCTCTAAAATGGTAATAGCAGTGAACAAAGATAAAAATGCACCTATATTTTCAGAATGTGACTATGGCATGGTAGGAGACCTGTACCAGGTAGTGCCTGCATTGATAGAATTACTAAAAAAATAAAATTTTTTTTATTTTTTAATATTTTTCAGTACAATTTCTGAGATATCTTTAACCTTGATTTTCTCATCCACGCCCATGGTACGAGTTGCATCTTCTAGCATAGTGAGACAGTATGGGCATGCTACTGCTATTGTATTGCTTTCTGTACTCATTGCCTCTTTAAGGCGAATCTGGCTTATCGGCTCTTTTTCAGTAACTTTGTACCAGTAGTTAGAACCGCCACCACCACAGCAAAAACTGTTTTCTCGAGATCTGGGCATCTCTGTTAAATTTGATACTTTATTCAAAATATTTCTGCTATCATCATATTTGCCATTAATGCGCCCGAGATAACAAGGATCATGATAAGTTACAAGATCTGAGCTTTTGTCCAGCTCTAATTTTCCCTCAGAAATTAACCTGTTAATTATTTCTGTATGATGATATACTTCTCCTTCAAATCCAAATTTTTTATATTCATTTTTGATAGTATTAAAGCCGTGAGCACACGATACTATGATCTTTTTTACACCATAGTTTTTAAAAGTAGCTATGTTTTCTAAAGCCAGTTCTTGGTACCTTCCTTCTTCACCAAGTCTTCTTGCAGGATCTCCACAACAATGCTCTTCTTCTCCTAAAATTCCAAAGCTGACATTTGCTTTCTTTAGCAGCTCAATAAGCGCTTCAGCAGTGGCTCTAGCTCTCGGATCCAGGGATGGCAAACAGCCGACCCAGTATAGATATTCTTTGTCAGAACTATATTTGTCTGCCTTGGATAACAGATAGTTTCTATCTGAAGGCGTATTTCCGAGCGGATTTTTTGTATATGTTAGATTGTTTAACAAATTGATTTTTTCTTTGTCAATCTTGCTTTCCAACACCAGGCTTCTTCTGGTCTCAACAATAAAGCTCTGAGGATCAATCAATACTGGGCACTCTTCAACGCAAGCCTGGCATGTAGTGCAAGACCAGACTGCATTTTCAGATATAGAAAGCGGCACGACCTCTCTATCCTCTCCTATATGATTCTTCAAATTTTGCATAAGTGCTCTCGGCGATAGATCTCTGCCTGCAGCAAATGCAGGACACGCTCTTTCACAGCGCCCACAGTTAGTGCATGCTGCAGTTTCCAGTCTTTTGTAAGTATTAAGCTCTTTATTATTTTTCAGCCCAAACTTCATGTCAAAGGTTCCTTTAGCCAGAACTTCTTCTAACAAAAACGGAGTGGACATCTCTCCCCGCGGTTTATCTCTGGTCGTAGCAACGTAGGAAGGTGACAAAATGATGTGTGATAATTTAGAAAAAGGAAGATATGCTAACCCGATAAACACTGTTGTAAAATGTGCAAACCACAGGATCTGGTATATTAAAACACCCTGTGCATGTGATAACCCTACTGCCAAGAATATTTTTGCAAAAAGTGAGCCAATATATCGATATTCATTAAACCAGAACCCTGAAAGGTATATGTTTAATCCCTCTAAAAAAAAGCCTTCAAACGCAATTAACAAAAACCCCAGCAATATAACATAATCATTTGCCCAGGTAGTTTCTAACAACACTTTTTTTCTGATCCGGCGATAAAGCGCCATCAATAATCCTGTAATAAATAGTAATCCAGCAGTGTCGGACCATAACATAAATGCGATATAGAAATTTCCAACCAGGATGCGAATATGAAAAGGAGTAAGAATATCATTATCCAGAAATACAAATGCAGTAGAGAGAGTGAGAAACAAAAGTCCATAAGAGATGAAATAATGCATTATTGCTGCATATTTGTTTTTGATAAACTTTTTCTGTAAAAATGCAAATATAAACAATCTTTTGATTATGAGCCAGAAATTATGTTTTACAAAGTTCCAGGCTCTGGAAATTGTAAGGTCGAATTTTTTAAACATTAAACGTAGCCAGAATATATATAAGATAATTACCGCAATCATTTCAGAATAATGGATCAAAAGTTCTTGAAAAGCGATATATATCAGGTTATGTCTTATTATAGGAATCATATTGACACCTTTTTTTTATAGTTATTGCTAATGTTTTAAAACATATTAATAGTTTTTGTTTTTAAATTTAAAATAGATGTATTTTGTCTGGCATAACATCAAAAAATTGCTATCAAAAGCTACAAATAAGTTAAATATTACATATTATATATAGAGAATAGAGGTGTATTTTTATGGTTTTAAAAATAGGAGACAGAGCGCCAGAATTTGAGCTGCCAGATTATAACTTAAAAATGCGTAAATTGTCTGAGTATCTGGGAAATAAGACTGTGCTTGCATTTTTTCCAGGAGCGTTTACTTCGGTTTGTACAAAAGAGCTTTGCACATTTCGAGATTCGTTAGCGAACCTCAACAAGCTCAATGCGAAGGTTGTAGGTATAAGTGTTGATCCTCCATTTTCTCAGGCTGCATTTGCAAAAGAAAACAGGTTAAACTTTGACCTGCTCAGCGATTTCAATAAGGAAGTCAGCAAAAAATATGATGTATTGCATAATGATTTTGCAAAAATAAAAGGTTTACAAGCATCAAAAAGATCAATATTTATCTTAGACGCAAAAGGAATA
>JAVRLB010000073.1:0-4253 GCA_031961865.1 Thermoplasmatota archaeon
GTGGGGCTGAGCGGATTTGAACCGCCGACCTTCCGGTTATCAGCCGGACGCTCCAACCATGCTAAGCTACAACCCCAAAATTTTTCTCTTAAAATGATAAATACTAATCTATATTTAATATTTTTTTATCTTAATGGCTAATATCAATCAAAACTTTAAAATATCTTATATGAATTCTCTTAAAAAGTTTGCAGGTGTGGTGTAGCATGGTAGCACTAAAGCCTTCCAAGCTTTCGACTCGGGTCCAAATCCCGACACCTGCACTGTTATGAAGCACAGTATTACAAATGATTGAACCACACGTAGATTGTTTTGCAATTTTTAAAAAATAGAAATATTTTTAAACCAATTTTATTATTGTTATCAATAGGTGGTAAATCATGGACAATGAAAATTCAATGATCTTAACCGTTGGTGAAGCTCCAAGCACAGATGTAGGCTTAGGGAGAGCAAGAATCAATCAAAGCATTCGAGAAAAATTAGATCTTTCCATTGGTGACATCATATCAATTACGGGTTTAACAAGCAAGAAAACTACAGCGGCATTAGTTTACAGAAGTTCCAGTGAAGATGAAGGAAAAAAGATAATACGTATAGAGGGAGATATCAGAAGAAATGCAGGTGTTACCTTGGGAGAAAAGGTGTTAGTTGCAAAAGCTAATGCAGTTCCAGCTAAGCTTGTTGTATTTTCTCCAATAATTGAAAAAGGTCAAAAGTTGAGATTTGGAGAGGGAATAGAAGATTTTGTAGCAAGAATGTTAGAAAGAAGGCCTATTGTAGAAGGAGATGTACTGTTAATTCCAGGAATTACGTTGATGGGGCGAACCGGTCCGAAATTCAAGGTAATAAAAACAAATCCAAAAGGGATATTGATAGTTGATGAGATGACAAAAGTAGAGCTTAAAGAAGAGTCGGTTGAAGAAGTTTCTGAGCAGGTGACCGGAGTAACTTATGAAGATATTGGAGGGTTAACTGAAGAGATAAGAAAAGTAAGAGAGATGATAGAACTGCCACTAAAGCATCCAGAATTATTTGAGAGGCTGGGCATTACGCCTCCTAAAGGGGTATTATTGCATGGCCCGCCAGGAACGGGTAAAACATTAATAGCAAAAGCTGTGGCAAACGAGTCAAACGCATCATTTTTCTTAATAAATGGTCCAGAAATAATGAGCAAATATTATGGGCAAAGTGAAGAGACGTTGAGGAATATATTTAATGATGCGCAGAAAAATGCGCCTTCCATAATATTCATAGATGAGATAGATTCAATTGCACCAAAGCGTGCAGAAGTGCAAGGGGAAGTAGAGAGGAGGGTTGTAGCTCAGCTTTTGACGCTGATGGATGGATTAAAAGAGAGAGAGCACGTAATTGTTATTGGTGCCACAAATCTGGTTGACAATGTTGATCCTGCATTAAGGAGACCTGGCAGATTTGATAGAGAGATAGAGATTGGAATACCGACTAAAGAAGGAAGAAAGGAGATTTTGCAGATTCATACCAGGCTTATGCCTTTAAATTTAAAAGATGAGGCTGAGAAAGACAAGTTTTTAGAGGAGATGGCCTCGATCACACATGGTTTTGTAGGCGCAGATCTTGCTTCACTAGCCAGAGAAAGCGCCATGAAAGCGTTGAGAAGATACTTGCCGAGCATAGATTTAGACAAACCGATACCCATTGACATTTTGCAGAAAATGACAGTAGAAAAAGATGATTTTAAAGAGGCATTGAAAGAGGTAGAACCCAGCATATTGCGATCTGTCTTATTAGAGGTTCCAAATGTAAAATGGAGCGAGATCGGAAATCTGGAAGATGCAAAACAGGCGTTAAAAGAAGCGGTAGAGATGCCTGTCAAAGAGCCTCAAAAATTCAAAACGATGGGAATCAGGCCTACCAAAGGCATATTGCTGTATGGTCCACCAGGAACGGGTAAAACGCTATTAGCAAAAGCAGTAGCGACAGAGAGTGAGATGAACTTTATAAGTATCAAAGGGCCAGAAGTGCTCAGCAAATGGGTTGGAGAATCAGAAAAAGCAATAAGAGAGATCTTTAAAAAAGCGAAGCAAGCATCGCCAGCCATAATATTCCTGGATGAGATAGATTCTATTGCCCCGAGAAGAGGTATGTTTTCAGATTCAGGGGTAACTGAGAGAATGGTAAATCAGTTGCTTACGTCCATGGACGGAATAGAGAATATAGAGGGGGTAGTAATCATTGCTGCTTCAAACAGGCCCGAGATAATAGATCCTGCACTTTTACGTGCCGGGAGGTTTGATCGTTTGATTTATGTACCACCACCCAATAAAGAGGCCAGGCTTAAGATCTTGGAAATACACACCAGAAAAATGCCGCTTGACAAAAATCTGAATTTGTCGGATCTGGCTACAAGATTGGAGAATTATGTGGGATCAGATATAGAAAACTTATGTAGAGAGGCAGGAATGGTAGCTATTCGAGAGAACAGGACAAAAGTAACCGCACAGGATTTTGAGACTGCAATGCAGATAATAAAACCGTCTATGAATGAGGAAAGTATAAAATACTACAATGCGATTGGTGATTTGATATCAAAAAACGTAGATGCAAATAAAAAAGAAGAATTGCAATATTTTAGGTAAATGGAGGACAAAAACTATGAAAAAGTTTGTGACAGAATTGAGAAGCAAAACAGTAATGACCAATGATGGAATAATACTCGGGACTATAGACAATTTTGTAGTTGATACAGATACAGGGCAAATACAACATTTATTGGTAGTACCATCTGAAGATCTTGAAGCAAGAGGCTATGAAAAAGATCATCAGGGCAGATTAATACTGCCATTCAAAAGCATGAAATCTGTAAAAGACGTGGTAGTATTAGAGCTTAAAGAAACTAAATAATTATTTCTCTTTTATTTTTTTAATATCTCAACAATGCTCCGATTCCGCCAAATGCATTTTGGAATATTTTACCTTCTTCACTATCATTGCCAATAAACTCTATTTTAGCGTTCGTGCTTTCAGCGAGCTCATAAAGTTCTTCAACTATATCGTGCTGTTCTTTTACAATCATCGGTACATTGCAGTCCGGGCAGATTTTTTCTTTAATCACACTTACAGTTTCTGTTATTTCTTTATGGCAATTTGGGCACTGCCATACTACCTTGTTCTTTCTTAGCCCTTCAGACAATATCAACGTATCAACCTTAGATGCAAGCAATGCTGCACGAACCTCTTTTTCACCATATGTAGCGTGGCTATCAGTGCTTTTTTTAATCTCGCCCATAAAACGATCTATAATCTTTTTTTCATGTGCTATCTCAAGATTGTCTATTGCATCTGCTGCCTTTTCAACGAGCTCTTTTAAACCGTATTCATCCGTGTACCCGGTATCGAACAATTCTACTATCTTTTTTTGAAGCTCATAATGCAGAAACTCTTTTTCTGCAAAAAACTCTTTAGTTGCGCCGGGGCCACCAATAAATATCCCTTTTAGATTTTTTTGTGTTAAAAAAGCGTTGCTGGCAGTCTCTCCAACCTTAACAAAAAATTCATGTGCTGCAATTTCTATCAGTCTTTCAAACCTTCGTGAAGACTGGCCACCCTGATGATGTTTGCTTGGAACCTGAGACTGTATATTTTTCACGACCTCAATTTTGGTGCCTCTCAAGTATCCGATAGTCGCCTCACTTCTATCTATCACGATCAGCCCATACACATCTTTCTCACCCAGCATTGCTGTTAGAGGATCCAGATAAAACTTTGAATCGCATCTATAGATCATAGAGGTTATTGGCTCTGGTGGCTCAATAATAAAAGTGACCATCTCTGTCTGGTCCCCTTTGGTTGGTATACTACCTATAAACATTGCCAATCCAGTAGGTGGCGGAACTTTGTACATTTTAAGCCTGCTCATCATCGACTCTATAGCGCTGGTAACATTTTTTCTAGTACCCTTGCTCTTTATATTGGATGATGTAGAGTACTCATCTCTTAAATATGATATAACGTCAAATATCGGTTTGTTAGGAGGCACATATAACGAGATCAGCTCTGTGCCTCTGCCTTCGAAACTCGTCAAAGCCTCTAATGCTTTTTTAAACTCATAGCTTTTAATGTTATCTGGCATCTGTTTATTCTCCGTTTTTATATTACATAAGCGAGATAACTATTTATTATTTATTGTTATCGGGCATTGTTAGTGTGTTAACTGTTACCAATGTGCCAAGCTAAAAAATTTAACTATTATTTTTTTCTTTTTATTTTGTTGTTCT
>JAVRLB010000074.1:0-4155 GCA_031961865.1 Thermoplasmatota archaeon
TAAAAAACATTTAAATGTTAAATCATATTTAAGTATGTGATGACTACAGTAGAGTTGATAAGCGCACCAAGAAAGACAGTCAAGATCAAAGGAGACAGGTCAGTGTCAGAGATATTAAAAGAGCTAGCGTTAACAGCTGAAACGCACATAGTTTTAAAAAATAGTGTACCAGTACCAGAAGACGAAATGATCTCTGATTCTGATACTATCCAAATTATTAGAGTTTTTTCTGGCGGTTAGGGATTTTTAGCGACAATTTTTAGATTTGCAGGTCTTTTTGTCAAATTTGCTATTTTCATACCGTATATTTCATTGATTCCTTTATCGTATAATACATCCACAAGCCTCTGTGATATTATGCCACCAGTAATCACAGTTTTGATATTGTTTTTATCTTCCTTGATTAACTTATCCACAAGCTCGTTTAAAGGGATTCTCTCTATTACTGTTTTATCAGAGTTTAACAAGAGAGCCTCTTTTTTCTGGAAGGCATTATTTAATAGTTCATCGATAGAATATTGCGGTGTTTTAGGGTCTTGCTTTTCCTTGACCTCTGGTTTTTCAGTGGGTTCATCTTTTTCATCGTCTATAGGCTCTGCATATTTGTCAAATACAGTTTCCTGAACCTCTAAAGCCTTCTCTTTTTCAGAGTATGCTTTCAGCTCTTCTTCCATGCCATGAGTGGCAAGATACTGTTCTATAGTCATCTTGTTTCTCAATGCTTTAACGATCTGTTTGTAAGTCAGTTCTTCCACTTCTCTTCCTGGCGGAGCACGTGCTATAAAGTCCAGTTCAGCAACCTGCAATAACTCTTTCAGTATTAGATCTCCACCACGATCTCCATCCAAAAATGCAGTGACGATTCTTTCTTTAGTCAGTTCGACGATCGTTTTTGGAATATTAGTACCATTTACTGCTACAGTATTTTTGATTCCATACTTTAACAGGTTTATAACATCAGATCTTCCTTCTACTATTACAATTGCATCTGATTGTGCAACATTGGGACCTGCTGGCAAATGGTCTTCTCCGAAAGTGGTAATTTCCTGAACTTCCACTGTGTCTCTAACTACCTGTATCAGATCTTCGCTCACATTTTTACCCTGTGAGATCAGACTGCTCAAAAGCTGTTTTGCACGTTCTATAACTTTTTGTCTTTTTATGAGTCTGATATCTTCTATAGATAGTATCTCTAAAGAAGCTTTGCACGGACCTACACGGTCAATAGTCTCTAAAGACGCAGCTAAGATCGCACTTTCTACCTGATCTAAACTGGAAGGAATGTATACTACCCCTTCTGACTTGCCTTTTTTAGAGTCTATATCAACCTCTATTCTGCCTATTCGTCCACTTTTTTGTAGATCTCTAAGATCTAGCTCATCGCCTAATAAACCTTCTGTTTGCCCAAATATGGCACCTACCACATCAGGCTTCTCAACTACACCCTCTGCAGAAATCTTAGCTTTAATAAGATATTTAGCTGCATTAGGATCTACGTTCATATTTTTCACCTCAGTTCATACTTTTTTAAATTAGGAAAAATAGGTGATTTATTCACTTAAATCTAATCCGAACTCTCGACATATTTATGCCAATTTAGCGTAATATTGAATTATGATGAATTTAATCATTAATTATTTTTCCTAATCAAAATGAGTAATAAGCACAAGTTAATAAATGTTATTATCTGATCTATATCTATTTGACATGGTAATACAAGGCACATAAAATTTATATAATAATATGTTCTATTTATTATGGCATCTGAAAATATGACTAAAGAACTAGATGATCAATTGGAATCTGCAAAGATAGTATATGCGAATTCATTAGCTAGAGCTATACAGAACGGTATTAAAAGTGAAGAGCGGAAAATGAGCTATGAAGAAGCATATTTAACAGCATTGCACATTCTCAACTTTTTCGGATTTCAAAATCGTATTATTGATAATTCTTTAGAGCCTGATGATCGTGATATATTTTATATTATGGAAGATGTAGGAATTCTGGAAACAGAACGTGAAGAAACTACATTATATGACGGGAGAGAGTGGCGAATACACTACTGGATCTTGAACTATAAGAGAGTATATGAACTTAGAGAAGAGCAGAAAAATGTTGTTGAAGAGATAAAAACAGATATTTACAGCGAAATGCCAGAAGATGTTTGGAACAGAGGAGAGTAATAGTTTATGCATATAGCAGTTATCGATTTTGATAGATGCCATCCTAAAAAATGCAATCATGAATGCCAATATTACTGCCCGCAAAACAGAATAGGCACTCAAACGGTTGTGTTTGAAGATGATTACCCAAAGATATATGAAGAACTTTGTGTGGGATGTGGTATTTGCGTTCATAAATGCCCGTACAGCGCAATTAAAATATTGAGCTTGCCAGAAGCACTAAAGAAAGATCTGGTGCACCAATACAGTGAAAACGGGTTCAGAATCTATAAATTACCGGCTATAAAAAAAGGGAAAGTTATAGGGCTGATAGGACAGAACGGTGTGGGCAAGACTACTGCATTAAACATACTATCTGGAACTTTAATACCAAATTTTGGAGATTTTGATCATGCAGGTTCATGGGATAAGGTTCTTGACTATTATTCTGGATCTGTATATGCAGATTACTTTAAGAAAGTTAGAGACAAAAAACTGAAAATTGCTTTGAAACCACAGTATGTTGACAATATCCCAAAAAAGTATCAGGGATCTGTGAGATCTCTGTTAAAAGACCTGTCTGAAAAATCAGATTTTGAATTACTGACCAGTTCACTGAATTTAAATAACTCATTAAATAGAAACATTGACGATTTATCTGGAGGAGAACTGCAGAGCTTGGCAATTGCAGTCACACTTTTGAAAGATGCGGATGTCTATTTTTTTGATGAGCCATCATCATATCTGGATATAGCGCAGAGGCTTAACTTTGCAAAAATACTGAAAAATCTGGCAGAACAAAAAAGTGTGTATGTGATCGAGCATGATCTGGCAATTATCGACTTTCTCGCAGATGAAGTGCACATACTATTCGGCGAGGAGGCATCTTACGGAATTGTATCAAGTCTGTTGAGCGCCAGGCACGGTATTAATTCATACCTTGAAGGGTATATAAGAGAACAGAACATGAGATTTAGAAACTGGAACATTAGCTTTTCAGTACATCCGCCCAGCCCTTTAAAAAACATGAAAAGCTTGATTTCTTGGGGGAACTTGAAAAAAGAGTATCCGGATTTCAAGCTTAATGTTAATGCTGGATCTCTGTCAGCCGGTCAGGTCGTGGGCGTTGTTGGCCAGAATATGACTGGAAAAACAACGTTTGTGAAGATCTTGGCAGGCGTGATCGAGCCCTCTGAAGGCATGGTAGATAACAAGATCAAAGTAAGCTACAAACCGCAATATATAAAGTTTGAAGATGAAATGACAGTATATGATCTATATAAAGAAAAACTGGAAAAGAGAATGGATGACAGTTTTTACAAGGCGGAGATAGAAAATCCTCTAAACCTGAAACTATTGATGGACAAGCCTCTGCGTGCTCTTTCTGGAGGAGAGCTGCAGAGAGTGGCAATAGGATTGTCGCTGGCTATGGAGGCAGAACTGTACTTGATTGATGAGCCTTCTGCATACTTGGATTCTGCTGAAAGAATATCTGTGGCAAAAATTATAAAGAGAGTCATAGAGAAAAATAAGCAGACTGCTCTCGTAGTAGATCATGATGTTTATTTTCTGGATCTGATCTCTGATTCCATGCTCGTGTTTTCAGGAATACCCGGCAAAGAAGGCAATTCAAACGGTCCCTATTCGATGAGAGAAGGCATGAACAGCTTTTTGAAAACTGTGAATGTGACATTCAGAAGGGATGATGAGTCTAAAAGGCCCAGAATTAATAAGCCGGGCTCTTACAACGACAGAGAACAAAAAGAAAAAGGAGAATATTATTATAACTGAGGCATGAAAAATAATATATTTAAGATGATTATATAGGCAGCTCAAAGCTCCCGTGGTGTAGTCCGGCCAAGCATAAGGGACTCTCACTCCCTCGACTCGGGTTCAAATCCCGACGGGAGCATTCAGAACGGTTCTGGGAGCACATGGATTTGAACCATTCTCATTTAGAAAAAACTTCGGAATACGCCTTCTCACCTCA
>JAVRLB010000075.1:0-3992 GCA_031961865.1 Thermoplasmatota archaeon
AAAAGTATAAAACTTTAAATAATGAATTTTGTATTATTTGTTAGAGGTGTCTAATATGTATATTAAATGGCATGGTCATGCCTGCTTTGAAATTGGAAATAACAAAAAGATCGTAATCGACCCCCATGACGGTAAATCTATTGGTTTGCCCGTTCCAAAACCTAATGCTGATCTCGTATTTGTCACTCATGAACATTTTGATCATAACGCAATAAATGTTGTTTCTGGAAACTTTAAAGTTGTCGATAAAACTGGAGATTTTAAGTTTGAAGATGTTGAAGGAAAAGTAATAACTGCTTATCACGATGATAGCCAGGGCTCAAAAAGAGGAACTATGCGCATATTCAGGTTCAAAACCGGCGGGTTTGTGTTTGTGCACGTAGGTGATCTGGGCCATCTTTTAGATGAAAATATGATCAAAGAACTCAAAAATCCAGATTTCCTGTTTTTGCCAGTAGGCGGTAATTATACTATAAACGGAGAACAAGCGTATAAAGTTACTGAATCTCTAAATCCAAAAGTGGTAGTGCCAATGCACTATAAAGTTAAAAATCTGAGCTTGGGGCTCAGGCCCGTAGATGACTTTACAAAACTGTTTCCAAAAGAAAAAATAGAAAATGTTGGCAATATGATCGAATTTGAAAAAGAAGACCTTTCAAAAGAGCTGAGCGTCTGGGTCTTTTCACTCTAAAACAAGTTCTCTTCTATTTTTCCTATCTCGATAGTTGTAGATAAGTTTCCAACTATAGCTCCTTTCGAGTTTGCTACAATGGAAGCTCCTAGATACAGGCTTCCAAAATTAGCAGTTGCAACTACTGCCGGAACTTTGAAAAAATCAGATAGAAATTTTAATTCTTCATCCGTTACCTGAGGATTTACTAACATTCCTTTTTTCGTGATCACTGCTGCAGAACCTACCGTCTTTATGCCACCAATGTCTCTCTTGATTACCTCTACCCCCAGTACATCAGATATCTCTTTTATAGATTGCTCTTCAAAATCAGGATGCGCTATTGCCGCTACGTCGTTTGCTAGAATATCGTTGCCCACTGCATTTATCTTATCTTCAATAAAAAGCAGATTGTAATCTTTTAAAAACTCTACCTCTTCCTTTGCTGCAAAGTCAGTGATTACCGCACCTTTGTTGTTCATAACCATTAAGCTGCCTATTAACCGTGAACCATTAAACATAGTCTCTTGAACAGGTACGTCTAAAGTGTTCTCTATTAATCTCAGCTCTGCCTTGCTCAAATCTGACGGCACAACCGCAAGCTCTTCGTTGCACTCTACAAAAATACCCACAAATGGACTGTTGTGTAGTTCTCCTTTCAATAGCATTATATTACTCCGGTATCAATACTTCTACGCTCTCATCCTCTTCAAATTTTACAATTTTGACCTGGATAGTTGATGGCGGCTTCTCTATGCTTCTAGTCCATAATTTCTCGTTTACCTTAGGATCTATCCAAACATTATCTATCGGCACCTTCATATTTTTAGACACAAATTTCCGTATTGTGTAAATGGCATTGCTAGCCCTTCTAGAACGTTCTGCTTTTCTTATTTCTCGAAGCGGCACTGTTAAAATTAACTCTCCTTCAACCATCTTAGTTTCAACTCCCTTAAATCTTCAACCTGCCACGTCTCCAGCTTCTCCGCTGTGGATTCTGTTGCACTTTTCTGGCAGTGCGCATCATTACCCATGCTGGAACTCTCTGATTTGTATTTATGACTTTCAATAACTTAATTTTTTTAGATACATGCTTGTTTCTTGCCATACTTATTTATCATCTCCGCTCTATCTTGATATCTCTGCTTTTCTCTGTAAGTTTTGATAGTAGACTCTTAAGCTCTCCATCAGTGATCATATGGTTCAATCTCCCTGACTGTGCTAAGTATATAAGCTGATTCTCTACATTCTCTACTATTTCTGGTTTTACCAGTCTTACATTTGTAAGCCTTTCTCTTGCCTCTGGAGTTAGGATTGCTCTCAGTATCTCTGCTCTCTGAGCTCGCTCTCTCTTTTCCTCTTCCTGCGCTTCACTGCTTTGCTGTTGTGCCATCATCTGCGCAAGCTTCTTTTTTCGCAATTCTTCTAACTCTTTGTCATCTTCCATATACTCTCACTTTTTTTCGATTAATGAACCTGATAATTTATCTAAATATGCTCTACCCTGATCTGTAACAACTCTTCCTTTCTTCTCTACCTTAATATACCCTAACTTCTCAAGCTGCTGAAACGATTTTCTGATTATAGACCTGCTTCCTTTGGCCGCATGATATTTTTTTGTACCTCTGTCCACCTTGCCACCATACTCTGAAGCTAATCTAGATGCTCCTATAGGACCCATAATATATACTTTTCTTAACACAGATGCAAGCCTTGTATACCACCAATCTTCCTGTACTGGCGCTTTCTCTCTGTGTATTCCTGTAGCAACGAACATAGCCCAATCTGGCATCTCTACATTTGCTTCTTTAAATTTTTTAGCCAATTCTTCGATTAGTTTTTCTGGAGGTACATCATAAACTGTAGCCATAATTATATTCTCCTGATCTATCTTAAGATTTATATTCCTCAATACAGAACCAGTATATGATAATTTCGATTTTATACTTCGGTTCAAAAATATTGTCATTCCACCTTAATACCACACACATAAAATAACTTTGCCTCTTTTCTAAAGTCAGAAAATTGATGATATTTGTATTTTATGCAGACACTTAAAATCTTTATAATTTAGGTATTAAAAAAACCCTTGCCTAAAATTTTGTGGAATTTACTTTTTATAGCTGCTACAAATGTTTTATCTGCTTTTTAAAGTTGAGCTCTTTAATCTCAGATGCATGATCT
Source organism: Thermoplasmatota archaeon (assembly GCA_031961865.1). Classification (GTDB taxonomy): domain Archaea; phylum Thermoplasmatota; class Thermoplasmata; order Thermoplasmatales; family ARK-15; genus JAVRLB01. Next base: position 2,855 of record JAVRLB010000075.1, read on the forward strand.
TATCTTTGTAATAGAACCTTGAATCCTAACTCTAGATAGATATATAAATTATTAATTTTTACTTGAAGAAATCTATAAGAGATAACTTTTTAATATTTTAAGTTCCTATCTAACCATATGAAACTGAAAAATAGAATATCGCTGATAACTGGTAGTTCTAGGGGCATTGGGAGAGCAATTGCTCTTGAATATGCAAAAGAAGGCTCTACCATTGCACTTAATTATAATAAAAATCATGATATGGCAGAACGCACATGCAAAGAGATCAGAGACTTGAACTCTGACTGTATGCTTTTGCAAGGGGATGTTTCAAATATTCAGGATGTTAAACAGATAGTGAATGCAGTACTGGAGAGATATAAAAAAGTGGATGTTCTGGTTAACAATGCAGGAATAATGACCACAAATACCAATAATTACAGAGATCTTGAAGCTATGGTAAAAATAAATCTATATTCTATGGTTTATATGATCGAAGAGCTCAGACTCAACTTTGAATCTCATGGTGGAAAAATAATAAATATCTCCAGCGTTGCAGGCATAGGAACTGCTCTGGAAGGTACCACTTTATATTCAATTACGAAAGGTGCAGTAATTGCTCTAACCAGAAGATATGCATTTGATCTTGGAAAATTTCATGTGAATGTGAATGCGATCGCTCCTGGCTATATTGATACAGACCTTACAAGAAAACCAAAGAGTGAAGAAGAGTGGAAAAAGGTAGTGAAAGATATATCTTCACGTACCTCGCTAGGTAGGATCGGAACTGCTGAGGACATCAGCAAAGCAGCATTGTTTCTCGCCTCAGATGATTCAGATTTCATTACCGGACAGGTTATAGTCGTTGACGGAGGAAGATTAGATTACCTATCACATTCGCTCTGAGTATTATTAATATTAGATAATATGCTGTTTAGATCCTCTGTTATGGTATCTCTGCTTTATTTACAAGAATCTTTGAATTCACTTTATTTAGCCAGTTATAATATTACTCTTCAGATCCAATATTGATGCAAATGAGCTCTTTTTAAAAAAAATTGATTTTGAGCTATTTTATCGAGTTCTCTACTTTCCCTTTTGTCTGTGCTCTTTATGGCCAGCATAGCCTTATATACAATAATATTCTATAAAATCCATA
>JAVRLB010000076.1:0-3981 GCA_031961865.1 Thermoplasmatota archaeon
TTTTAAAAATCTCAATTTTGTCTCATTTTCTTCATAATCAAATATGATCCATGTCTCGTTATCAACAGTGTAAGCATACACATCCGGTTTCACTATAGACTGCGGCTTGAACGCAATAGTGGCAACCACGATCTTTTTGTTAACCTTCTCTTTGATCTTTATCAGAACCTGCTCAAGAGTCTTGCCAGTATCTGCAATATCGTCTACAAGCAAAATATATCCGTTCTGCGTGATTGGCAAATATTCGAAAGAGCCGATGCTTACAGCAGTGCTGGGAGTGCCGTCTTCTAGATAGTAACTTGCCCTTATTCCAATCAGCTCTTTTACCTGCAAATAATCACTGAGCAATCTGCCTATTACCATGCCCCCGCGCTCAATGTATATGATAGATTCTGGTGCTCCATACTTCTCTAATATCTCTTTTGCAAGAGACTTTGCATAGTGTTTTAACATGTCAAATTTCAATGCAACATATCTCTTTTTTTCTTTTTCAAACTTGAAAAATTCGAACCAGTCTCGGGCATTGATCAAAAGGTCCTGGATCACACCCGCATCCTTTAGCTTTTTTGAGATTCGAACAGAGGGCGGAGCTATTAGCGACGAATCTTTTAAAAGCTCTTCATTTTCAAATAATTCTTCAGGCAGGCCGTCAAATATGATTTTTCCTCTTTTCATTACCATTACACGCCTGCAATATTCAGCTACCAGTCTCATATCATGCGTTATAACTATTATTGTTCTGCCATCTTTGTTAAGCTCGTCCAGAATTTCCATGATCTCTCTGGACATTCTGTAATCCTGGCCCGTGGTAGGCTCGTCTACTATCAGTATTTCAGGCTTCATTGCCATGACACTTGCTACTGCAAGCCTGCGTTTTTCGCCACGACTTAAAAATAGTGGATCTTCATCAAGTTTTTTATAGAGCCCCACCTTCTGTAATGTGTATTTGATTATATTTTCTGATTCATCCTTCGGAATGCCTAAATTTTTCAGGCCGTACTCTATTTCATTATGCACAGACCTATTAAAAATCTGATGGTCTGGATTCTGAAATACATATCCTAAATATCTGGGAAGCTCAGATCTCACACTCTTCTTTTTGATGTCCATGTCCAGTACCCTTATATACCCGCTCCAGCCAGTCTCATAGCCTGACAAAATTTTTGAAAGCGTGGTTTTTCCAGATCCATTCTGCCCGATCAATGCTATAAACTCGCCCTTGTTAACCTTCAGATCCAGCCCATTAATGGCCTTTGTGCCATCATTGTACGTAAACTGCAAGTTTTTCACATCTATAGCTAGCGTGCCAGACTCTTTAATGGCCCTGCTAACTCTGAAAGTCCTTGCAATGTTTACATCCACGCTATTTATTATCTCTTCTTCTTTCATGTTCAAAATGTCTGGAATCTCTATATAGTTTTTAGTTCTTGGATCTGAGTAAATCCTGTCAGGAGTATCAATTGCCACGATCTCGCCATTGTATATTACTGCCATCCGGCTCACAAATTTTTTCATGATCTCAGGATCATGCTCTACCAAAATCACGGTTATGTCCCCTCTTTCTTTCAGTTTTGCTATGGCCTGAATCACTTCCATCTTTCCCGCCGGATCCAGGTCTGATGTAGGCTCGTCTAAAATCAATATCTTTGGATGCATTGCCAGAAAACTTGCAATGATCAACCTCTGTTTTTGACCTCCAGACAGCTCGCTAGGATGAATCTTTGAAGCAACAGGATACAGGTCTTCCATTCCTACTCGCTCAAGCGCATCCTTGATCCTTGCTTCGATCTCTTTTTTGTCAAGCCCCATAATCTGCAATCCTAAAGACAGCTCACTCAACACGCTCATTGTCAAAAACTGGTTTTCAGGGTCTTGCATTACTATGCCGATAGTAGGTGCCATAGTGTGCTTTCCCACAATCTTTACTGTATTATCGGTTGTTACAATGTCAGATACAGGCTCTCCAAACACCAGAATTTTACCGCTCATATGCTCATTTATCTTATCCATTGGCACTTTTACCTGGTGTGGAATCAGCCCTGCTATAGAATAGCATAGTGTGGTTTTTCCAGATCCAGTAGGTCCTGTTATCCCAAAAAATTCACCTTTATAGATCTCTAAATTGATATTTTTTAAAGTGTAATCTCCCATCTCTTCTGTAAATGTTGGATATCTCCAGTAAAAGTTTATCAGTTCTACAGCTTTCTCACTCATATATATCTACCTGCCATTATCGAGAGATTAAAAAAGTATACGATCACGAGACCGATAACCGCTAATGATACACCAAGATAATCATAATATTTGAACGTTCTCTGATCCAGAGGCTCTGACAACTTTTTTGCGTTTGAAAACCCACGTGCTTCAAGTGCAGAGCCCATTTCTACAGCCCTTTTGATCATGGAAGCAGTTAATGGAATGGATAATGCTATAAATTCTTTGATCTTTTTTAATAATCTAAATCCTTTAATCTTGCCACTTCTTGCATACTGTGCATGCCTGATAGATTCGAGATCTTCGGTCATTATGTTCAAGCTCCTGAATATCAGGGATATAAAAAAAACGATCTTAAACGGAAATTTTGCAGTGGTCAAGCCTGCAACCACATCGATATCCCTTGTAGTCATGATAATCAACAATGTTAAGAAAGCCATGGCCGCATAACCAAATACCTTTGAAAGCCCAACATAAACAGATTCTGTAGTTATTTTTAACTTTATTGTGTACAGAGAAGTCTGATACAGGACAGATGATCCGACCTGATTGAAAAACAGCCACCATATAAACAGCACAAAAAGTGCAATGATCAGCAATACCAGATAACTTTTAACCAGATATTTGATGGTTTTAGAGTCTATAAAAAACACAATCACGATTAAAAACACAATTAATGAAAATACCAGGTCCGGGTAAGATTCAGTGATCGCTCTTATTACCGCTACTGATACAATTACAAAAATAAGAAATTTTGCGATAGGATTCAGACGTACAAAAACAGAATCTGTTTTTGCATAAAATAAAATAGTTTTTACAAATTTCTTCTCTCCGCTCCAGTTTTCTCTATCACTGATCATGAATATTCACTTTAAATGAGTGTAAGTATATTATGTTTATGAAATCAATCCTTTTGTCAATAATCCGTATCTACGCACAATTGGTGTTAAAGACACTATTAAGAACGGTGCTATGAGCAATACAATTGCGTCTCCTAAAATCCATAATCCTGCACCTAACCAGTATGCGTTTTTCGGAACGAATCCAAGAAGTGTGAGGTTCCAAACTCCCCACATACCACCGATAACGTTGGTAATTCCCATTACCCATATCACGAACCAGAACGCTGCTTTTTTACTTTTCAATATATCTCTGCCAAGCGGATCAATGCCTCTCTTTGCCAGCACACCACGATAAAGTATCAGTATTAATAGTGCAGGCACAAAATCTCCAACACTAAAGGCTAGAGCTGGAACCAGAGGCATACCTGTCAGCAGTCCTGCGCCTACAAAACAGCCAATACCAGCAGCTATTACGCCCCATAGGCCCCACCAGAGTGTAAAGACAACAAAGAATGGGTATGCCCAGTACAAAAAGCCGATACCCGGGCCTACAACTGGCGTTGCGATCACACCAAGCCAAGACAACAATATTACAACTGCAATCTGTATTGCATATAATACATATTGGGTGGTATTAAGCTTGCCACCAGGGTTCCATTTCAGGGTGTATAGAGAATAGTCACTTGATTTAGGTTTTCTAAATATTTCTTTAGAATCAGAATCAGTAGAATCTACCATGATTTACTCTATAAAATATCTATATTTTAACTTTGTGTAACCTGATTTTTATGTATTGGATCTATAAAATAGACACAATATTTTTAAAATTAAGCATGCCTATGATCTAGCCACAAATCATAGATTTATTTACAACGATCAGAAAACTTTTTCTATTTGAAAAGTCTGCTTATTTTTAGATGCATTT
>JAVRLB010000077.1:0-3808 GCA_031961865.1 Thermoplasmatota archaeon
TTAACCGGTGGTAAAAATACGTATTCACTTAAAACATTAATTAAATGCATATAGATCTCACAGAACAAATCAGAGTCTTTTGTGAAATCAGCTGTAATAGAGACAGCATTTGGTGTTTTATGCTCAATTGTACATATCCCCTTATTTAATAATGAGTTTTGTATCTCATGAGATTTGTTGAGGAAAGAGATTGAATTAATTGATACAGTAATTAATAATAAAAAACAGGAAAATAGAGAATATAGTAATTTTCTTGGCAATTTCAGCTTACTTATTTAACGCAATGACATTGAAAATGCAGGATGTTAAATTTATTCACTATTTAAAAAATCCAGATGAAAAATATATATAAATATAAGACATATCCCTCTAAGGTGATAACATTATGAAAAATGTATTGATAATGGGTGCAGCAGGAAGAGATTTTCACAATTTCAACGTTTTCTATAGAGATAATGTGGATTATAAAGTTGTAGCATTCACGGCTACTCAGATCCCAAATATAGAAAACAGAGCCTATCCAAAAGAACTTGCGGGTAAATTGTATCCTGAAGGCATACCCATATACCCAGAATCTGAGCTTGTAGACTTAATTAAAAAATTTAAAGTTGATGAAGTAGTATTCGCTTACAGTGATGTGAGTCATGAGTATGTAATGCATAAAGCATCAATTGTAAATGCTGCTGGTGCAGATTTTAGATTGATGGGCAGTGCTAAAACTATGCTTAAGAGCACTAAACCTGTCGTGGCGATCTGCGCTGTAAGAACTGGATCTGGTAAGAGTCAGACGACCAGGAAAGTAGCCCAGATTTTAAAAGATAAAGGATTGAAGGTAGCTGTAATCAGGCATCCAATGCCATATGGCAACCTTGTAAAACAGAAAGTGCAGAGATTCAGCAGCATGGAAGATCTCGTAAAACAAGAATGTACAATCGAAGAAAGAGAAGAGTACGAGCCACATATTGTGATGGGAACCATAGTATACGCAGGTGTGGATTATGAAGCAATATTAAGAGCCGCTGAAAAAGAAGCGGATGTTATTATATGGGATGGCGGAAATAACGATATACCATTCTACAAGCCAAATTTACATATTGTTGTTGCAGATCCTCACAGAGCCGGTCACGAAATGACATATCATCCCGGAGAAACAAACATGAGAATGGCAGATGTTATTATCATTAATAAAGAAGAAACTGCAAATCCAGACAATATTGAAATTGTCAGAAAGAACATAAACTTGCTGAATCCTAAAGCGATAGTAATAGACGCGGCTTCTCCGTTCTTCATCGATGATCCAACTGTGATAAGAGACAAAAGAGTGCTGGCTATAGAAGATGGCCCAACATTAACGCATGGCGGCATGGCCTATGGCGCAGCAGTGCTTGCATCTATAAAATATGGCGCAAAAGAGCTTGTTGATGCAAAAGAGTATGCAGTAGGATCTATAAAACAAACTTATGAGAAATATACACAGATTCACAACTATCTGCCAGCTATGGGATATGGAGATCAGCAGATAAAAGAACTAGAGAAAACTATTAACAGCACTCCTGTAGATTTAGTAGTATCAGGCACGCCGATTGATCTGACCAGAGTAATAAAAATAAACAAGCCCATTGTAAGAGTAAGGTACGAATTGCAGGAGATAGGCACACCGACATTGGAACAGGTTTTGGATAAAATTACCAAAACCATTTCATGATTTTTTTAACTCCTGAATATGCATCTATTCTTAGCGCTTTAGTTGTAATTTATTATGGCATAGTAGTTGAACGTAAAAGAGTAACATGGAGCAGCGTGTTTTTTAATACTTTAAGCTTTATAATACTGTTAAGTTCTATAAATCTGCCAATAAACGTTTTTTTAGCACTGTTATTATACACGCTTATTGGGTACCTGACCATTAAGGTAAAGTGGAAAAGAGCATACGCATTGTTTGGCTGCAAAACATATGGATCATTGATGCTGGTATTGATTCTTGGTTCTTACAAGCTGTTTTTTGGGATCTATACGATAGAGTCAGTACTCATCTCATGGATCATCGTGGCTGTTATAGTCAACATAGTTGGCTATTTCTTTAAATGATGATTGCCAACCACTGTACCGTAAAAATGCCGGTTTTCAATGCAGTCTTTAAAATTTTGCAGGTTTTTTCCGTTTATTACATCAATCTCTATATTGCTTCGCTCTGCCAATTTTATAGATAACAGGTCTAAAACAACATTTGGACCCGCATTAATTGTCTCTGAAACAGTCAAAGAAACCGCCTCTTTATAATCAATATTATTTAACAGCATTGCGTTTTTGTCCTTTTTTGGATCGATATTGTATATTCCGTCCACGGCTGTTGCATTTATAACTCTTTTACAATTTAAGCGTTCTGCCAGAAGCACTGATACAGTATCTGTAGTATGGCCAGGCTCCGTGCCACCCATCACGATCACTGGATAATTATCCACATTTTCAGCAGCTTCGTCAACTGTTGCAGGGATCTTTGGATATGCCAGATCCCTCAAATAAGTTAAAAGTATTGATGCATTCAATCTTGTGGCAAATATGCCAATCTTGTCCAGCATATACTCGTTCTCGCCACGCGATCGAGCAGCCTTAATATATACTCTGGCTGTTTTGCCACCGCCAACAACAATGCAAAATCTCTTGTTTTTGTATGATTTTAAAAGTGCAGTAAAACTTTCAATATAGCCAGTATCAATAGTATCAGGCACAACTACCGAACCACCGAGTGAAATCACGATTGTTTCTGTACTGTTCATATTATGATTATGGATAACCTCATAAATTATATACCTTTCTATTTTCAATGATAAAAATCAAAATGGAAAATTATTAAATATCGAAATTGCTATTGATTGATGAATGGATATAATAGGAATAACGCTTATTGTATTAGTCACAGTTGGATTTTCTGTCGCAGTATTGTTCTCTAAAGTGTCACTGAAAGAAATGAGACCTGAGAGATTCAGTATGTACTATATATTTGGTGCTGTAATAGTAATGACTTTTGAAATAGTTGCTATTCGCCCGAAGGTTGAAATAGGATATCTATGGAACCATGATGTTATAATAATATTGATCTCTTCGGTTTTTGGAGCCTTAGGATACTTCTTTGGATACGTAGGGCTAAAAGGCTCATTTGCTGGTATTTCAAGCACCATATTCAATTTGCAAGGACTGCTTATTACATTTATAGGCGCGATCGCATATCGCATTTTTCCTGGGTACAGCATAGTAGTAGGACTTTTAGTATCATTGTTTGGGCTCTATCTGGTAGGAATTAAAGGATTGAACAAAACCAAAATAAAAGTGGATAAATCTTTTATTTTCCTCACTCTTTCTCCTGTGCTCTGGGCTCTTGAATGGGTATGTTTCTCCTTTGTCTCTTCCACTTCTCCAATATTTTATACTTATCTTTTATACTCTTTTATTTTTTTGCTATTATTTATTGTTAATGCAGCATTTGTAAAAAAATCAAGTGCAGAACATAGAAATATGAAAATGTTTGCAATTTATGGAGGGTTCTTTTCTGGTCTTGGAAATGCTGCTTACGGAATATTTATATCTGAATATGGTACTGCTTTAACTGGCGTAATAACAATTTTATCAGTTCCTGTATCCGTAATTTTGGCTATAATTATTCTGAGAGAGAGATATACCAAAATAGAACTTGTGGGTATTGTAGCTGTATTTATAGGTCTTGTGATTGCTCTGTTTCATTATTGATCTTACAATTCAGATGATGATATTTTTTCAATTTAAAAACAGCGTTAAAATAGCAAATTAAACA
>JAVRLB010000078.1:0-3765 GCA_031961865.1 Thermoplasmatota archaeon
CGGGATTTGAAGCAGACATAACCGGTGCAAAAAAGCAGGGTGATCTCATAGTTCACAGCCTGTCAAATATCCATGGCAAACTGGAAAAAGGAGCTGTAAAAATAACGTTAGATTGGGACCGCAGATATGCATTGATGAAATCGCATACTGGCGAGCACCTGTTTTACAGGGCACTGGAACTGTTATATCCAATACACTTTGAAAAAGTAGAGTTTCAGCCAGAAGAATCGGTACTATTCGTCAGTGGAAATTTGAGTTTTGAGCAGGTTAAAGATGCAGAAGACCTGACAAATAAAAAGATCAGAGATGCGATAAATGTCAATATTTATGTTCAGGAACCTGATCAGCTCAGCTCAGACATAAGATTGAAGCGCGACAGAATAAAAGATGATTCTGTAAGGGTTGTAGAAATTGAAAAGTATGATAAAAGTGCCTGCACGGGCATACATGTAAAAAATACTAAAGAGATCGAGATACTTGTAGCAACAAAACTGAAAAGGTCAAAATACTTAGAGATATATTTCAGGGTGAGTGATTCTGCAAGAGAGTATCTCAAAAGCGCGGTCACAGAGCTGTATAACATAGAAACGTTATTTAACCAAACAGGTCCAGAGCTAATAAAGAAGATCGATAAGATGAAAAATGAGCTTGAGCTTTTAAAAAAACAGTATTATGACCTGACCTCAAAAATGTTCAAGTTTGATAATATCAGTTTTCACAATATAAATTTTTATTGGTCCAAATCTGATCTGGGAGATTTTAAGGGCATTGAAAAACGTGCGCAGGAACTGGTCAATAGCGAAATTGCAATAGTATTGTATGGTAATCAGGGTGAAGAGAAGATATTTTTGTTGTTTTCGAAGTCACTGAGCATAGACTTGCAACAAATATATAAATTGCTAGAAAAATACAATCAGAAAGGTGGAGGTAAAGGAAACTTTCTGATGGTAAATGCACATAAAGACGTATTTAACGATCTGTTTGAATCTATGAAAAAGTTTATTATTGAGTATTTCGATAAATAGCGCAAAGGTGATAGCTATGGAACTGATAGATACATTAAGAGAGCTGGTGATGGCTCCAGGCGTGAGCGGTTATGAAGCGCCTGTAAGAGAGCATATTAAAAGCATTTTGAAAAAATATGGAGAGCCAAAGGAAGATGAGGTAGGAAACCTGTATTTTTCGATTGGAGAGGGTGAAGAGCTCGCGTTTGTAGCGCACATGGACGAAATAGGCATGGTAGTTTCATACATTGAGGATGATGGATATCTGAGAATGAGAAAACTGGGCGGTGTAGATTCTCGATATCAATATGGAAAGGCAGTAGAGATCTTTACAGATAATGGTAACATAGTGAATGGTGTGATAGGGTTAAAGCCCATCCATCTTTCTGCAGAAGATGACTTAAAAAAAGTCATTGCCACAGAAGAGCTGCTTATCGATATAGGTGCAGCTAATAGAGAAGAGGTGGCTAAATTAGGAATCAAGCCTCTAGATCCAGTAAGATGGAAAAAAGAGTTTTTGATCTTAAACGACAAATACGTGGCTTCTCGCGGATTGGACAACCGGACCGGCTGTGCAGTGCTGTTAATGTTAATCGATCGCCTGGCATCCAAAAAACTGACCAAGAAACTGACCTTTATATTCACAGTGCAGGAAGAGACCGGGTTGAGAGGTGCAAAAACGTTTTACAGAGAGCAGTTTAAAGAAGTGTATGCAATAGACACTGTTTCGGCAGGAGACATTGCAAACATGCAGTTTCATCTGAGCCCGGCGAGGACCGGAAAGGGAGCAGTTATAAGATTTGTAGATTCACGAGGAGTTTCTTCACAAACGCTCAGAAAGAAGATCAAAATGGTTTCAGAAAAAGAAAATATTCCTGTGCAAGAGCTTTATGCACTGGGCAGCACTGACGCCGCAGCCACGTTTGAGCTAGGTCTGAACTCTATTGCGCTGTGCATACCCGTAAAGTACACTCATTCTCCGGTAGAGATGGTGCATATTGCAGACTTGAAAAATATAATTCTATTATTAGAAAAAATAATAGATTATTGAATTTCTTCTTTTATTGTTTTCAACAATCTTTTTATTCCTTCCACGATATTTAGATCTGTAGGATAGGTAAAGTTTAAGCGCATTGTATTCTTGCCGTTTCTATCCGGATAAAAAGCAGATCCTATCACGTATGCAACACCGTTTTTTATGGCATTCGGAAACATCTTTTCTGCATCGATCTTAGGATTGGTTTTTACCCATAAGAACATTCCGCCGTCTGGTCTGGTCCATTCTGTATCTTTCGGAGCGAGATCCTGCAACGTGTTTATCATCAGGTCTCTTTTTCTCTTGTACATTTGTATGATCTTGGGAATCTGTTCGTCAATATAATCATTTTTCAAGTATTCATAAGCCAGATACTGAGATAGCGAATTAGAACATAGATCAGTAACCTGCTTTGTTATGTTCAGTTTCTTTATAATGTCCGGATGTCCGGCTATGTATCCGATTCTGAGCCCTGGAGCCAAAACTTTCGAAAATGTTCCCATGTACAGTGTTCTTCCCTCTTTATCCAGCCCTGCAATAGGCGGTATTGGATCTCCAGAAAATCGCAGATGTCCATACGGATCATCTTCGAAAATGAGCAGATCATATTTGCTTGCAAGCTCAAGCAGATGTTTTCTCCTGTCCAGGCTCATTGTTACTCCTGCCGGGTTCTGAAATGTAGGAATGACATATATAAATTTAGGCATAACATCTAAGTTTTTCAATGTATCTTCTAAAACTTCAGTTTTCAAACCGTTTTCGTCCATTTCTATGCCTTTTATCTGAGCATAGTTAGCTCTAAAAGCGCTAAGTGCCGCAATGTAGGTAGGTGCCTCGGTAATTACCAGATCTCCGGGATTGATCAATACCTTTCCTACCATATAAAGCCCTTGCTGAGAACCGGTTAACATTAAAATATTTTCTTTTGGCGCTTTGATATTATAATCTTTATCCAGTTTTTTAGACAGCTCTTCTCTTAGCTCTGGCAATCCTTCAGTTGTGCCATACTGAAAGATTTTAGAGCCACTGTCCTGCAGCTGATCCAAAAAGATCTGTTTTAAAATATCGAGCGGAAAAGATTTTGGGTTGGGCAATCCTCCTGCAAAAGAGATTACATTAGGATTGTCTGCATATTTTAATAACTCTCTAATCTCAGAGCCACGCATCTTAGTCGCAATATCAGAAAATCGGTTAGATACATCCATGATTTTCACCACGGGGATAATATTTTGTAGAATATTAACATTTCTGAGTGCTCTCTTAAAAGCATGGATTTTATAATGCTATGAGAATCTAAAAACGTTATAAAAATGGATGGAGCGTAAGATATATATGCTAATTGATCATGGTCGGAATAATGAAAACCATAGTCTATGTATTAATTGTAGTGGCAGTGATAATTGCAGCCAGCTCAGGAGCTTATGCATGGTACAATAGCACATTCTCTAAAACTTCAACTGAGCCTATTGTGGAAAACGGAAGCTATGTGTCTGTGCTTTACTATGGGTATATATATTATCCTGGCGGGCAACCAAGAGTATTTGATACAAATATTAAGAGCGTAGCACAAAATAATGTTAGCTATCCAAAAACACTCACATATACATACTCTGGCAACTTTGCGCCGTTAAACTTTACAGTAGGGGCAGGGCAGATGATCAAAGGGTTTGACCAGGGTGTTATTGGAATGTACCAGGGTGAGACAAAATTGATTGTAGTGCCTCC
>JAVRLB010000079.1:0-3721 GCA_031961865.1 Thermoplasmatota archaeon
TGTGATCATTTCTAAAAAATGTACTATTTAAATCTTATTAAAATATTTTTTTAACTGAATTTTAATAGATAGATAAATTATGTTATATTATGCTTTACGAAGCTTTAATTAAGAAAAGATTGATCATTCTGGTTATCTGGTTAGTATTCATACTGCTTTTAATACCTTTGACAATGAACTATTCAAACTACGTGAATTATGGTAATGCAAGCAGCAGTGCCACATCAGAGTCTCAGACTGTTCAGAACATTCTTGCAAACACTTCCACTCAGAATTCTTCTCTTTATGTGATTGTGATCAGCAATCCATATAATATATCAATGGCAAATAAAACTCTTGATTTTCAGAACAGCATTTCTAATGACAAAATTAAAAATTTTAGTAGCTCTTCATCTCCATATTCAGAATATGCAAGCTTTCTCGATCAAGTTCTCGGAAATAAAAAGGCTCAGATCTCAAGTTTATATTTAAATTTCACTGATTATGCAACGTTTATCATGCAGTTTCCTGCAAGCTTTTACAGAAACTATACGCTGAATGAAAATACCATGGTTATTGCTGAGAAGAGCGGGTATAATAACAGTAAATATGAATCTCTGTTTCTGTCTAATTTCAACAGCACAAATAATATGAGCTTAACTCAGAGAATTAACATTGCAGTTACTAATACTATTTCTGAATACTACACTCAGAATAATAGCTTATTTTACGCATTTTCAGTATTAAAATATGTTAATGTTACTGTTTTTCCATCTGATTTACTAAATGCTGGTGCTCAATTTATCTCAAATTTGACAGGCCAGAACATTTCTCCTTCAATAGTTTATACCAGTACTTTAAAAGGGGATTTTGGAATAAATTATATAGAGCATTTTGGATTGTCTGGCATACCCTCATTCATATCACAAAGATACATAAATTCTAACAGTACCGCATTTTTAATATTTATAAATTTCAATGTAAGGCAGGGATATATTTCTCCATCAGGATTTTATCCAGCATCAGCGGCTACTCCTACCCTGATTCCTGCTGTTAAACAGTATTTTGGATCTGCAGGGTATCTGACTGGAAACGGAGCAATAAACTATCAGACTCAACAGCAAACTTCACAGTCCGGTGCGTTCTTTGGAGCTATATACATCATCTTGTTCATTGCTGTATTCTTAACCTTATACTCATATAAACTCTCGCTTTTGAACCTTGCTCTGGTGTCGATAACAGTGGTCATTGGATACCTTGCAATAGTTATAAGCGGCCTGATTTTTGGAAAAGTTAGCTATATTGTAACCTATACGCTTACAGCAGTGTTGTTAGGAATTACCACAGACTATGTGGTATTTGTGGTTTACAGATACCGCAGCGAACTAAGAAGGGGAAAAGGAAGAGAGTGCATATTGAAAGAGCCCATTAAAAACTCTGTAAAAACAGTTCTTATTAGCGGTGTGACTGTAGCAGTGAGCCTGGGCATGTTTGCGTTTATTGGTAATTTCGAAACCTGGGGAACGGTACTTTTCTTAAGCATAATCATAACGGTAGTGATGGTCGTCACTACCATGCCTGCAATTTTATCATACATTACCCCTAAATTTTTCATGAAAAAAGGCCTGAAAAAAGAAACAGAAATAGACATTGCATTTTCTTATTTTTACAAAGCTTCGAAATTATCCACTGAGAAAAGTGCAATCGTGATCTTAGTTATACTGGTTCTTGCAATACCTTCAATTCTGTTTTTTGTTACTATACCTACAACTTACGATTTCAATGCTGGACTTTCTCAGGACCTTTCTTCAGTGCAGGGGCTCAATTACCTTGACAGCTATTTTGGAGAGAGTGTGCTATATCCGACCTATGTGCTCGTGCCACTTCCAAACCACAACGTTTCTAGCCTGCAGGACCAGAATATACTTATAAGTTCAGCAAAGTACCTGCTTTCGTATAAAGGCACAAAAGAGGTGGTCGGACCATATTCTAATGGTACTGCTATCTCCTCAAACACTACCATTTCACAGTTTTTGACCTATGATAATAAATACGCGTTCTTTATCGTCTATACAAATTACAATCCATACTCCAGCCAGGCAATATCTTACACACAGACCCTGAGAGACAATAAAACACTGCTTGTTGGTGGATTGACTTCTTCTGTAATAGATCAGCAGGCCCAGAATAACCGGGACTTTACAGAACTTGCAATTTTGATCTCTGTTGCGGTTTTTGCGGTGCTGGCAGTATCGTTCAGAAATATCAAGTACCCGATCATATCTTTGAGCGGAGTGTTTATCAGCATCTCATGGGCACTGAGCATTCTGTACCTTATATCCACATACCTGCTCCATGAAGCGATCATTTACCTGATTCCTGTAATACTGTTCGTGATATTGATGTCTTTAGGAAACGACTACTCTGTATTCATAATATCAAGAGTACGAGAAGAACAGGCCAGATACGGAAACGTGGAGGGAATAAACAGAGGCTTACAGTCATCTGGAAAGATTGTAACATCGCTAGGACTGATACTTGCAGGGTCTTTAGGGGCACTTGGGCTTATACCAGTCTCATTTCTGGAACAGATGGGAATAGCATTCGTTGTGTCGCTGATAATAGACACGTTCGTGATCAGAGTGTTTTATTTTCCAGCCATGATGAAAGTTCTAAAAGCCAACTTTAAAAGAGGGTGAAGATTTAAATATTTTTAACTTTTTACTTACTTAGATGGACAGTATAGATAAACAAATTCTTGTATTTTTGCTAAGAGACGGACGATACTCAAAAAGTAAGATTGCTGAAGAAATGGGCTTATCGCCACAGTTTATAAACTACAGAATAAAAAAGATGATAGAAAACCGCATAATAAAAGATTTTAAAATGCATCTTAATCCCTACTATTTCAATGCTAAAAGCATTTTTCTGGCTTTTGAAGGCTCTGCTAATTCTATAACAGAAGATACTACTTCAATATTCAAGTGCCTTGAAAAATTGTATTTTTTTGAGCTGCAGGGCAAGAATCTGAATGCTCTTGAAGAAAGAATAAAAGAGCTGGTCAGAATGAACGGAGACCTGAAAATGAAGTATTTGCCCAAAGCGCCATTAAACCTAATCTCTCTCGTTCCTGCCGATCTCAAGATCCTGAACATATTGAAAGACCGGCCTATAAGCTCAGTGTACGAGATCTCAAAAGCTACAGGCATAAGCTCTGGAAAGATCAAGAAAAGGCTTGAAATAATGAAGAGTCACCTGGTTTTCAGCATAGTCCCGATCATAGATCTTTCTAAAGTAGACCTGTTTATATACGCGATCATTACTAAGAATCCTTCTGCACTGAACATGATCAAGGGCTCATGGATCCTTAGAATTATGGACGATAATGCAGGCATATTTGTCAGTGTTGCGTATTCTATAGCAGAGATCAAAGACAATCTTGAAAAAGCAAAAAAGGTAGAGCGTGACACAGAGGTAATGATGGTATATGACTATGACTTTATTACAAACACAAAACTTTTAAATCAATAACGTAAATAAAGATGAAAAATAGCTGTTTTGCTATATTTTCAGATTATATTTGACAATCACTAAAAAAAGTTTATTATAGCAGGTGAAAAATAAGTTTAATAATATCCATGGATTATCTCTTTATGGTTGGGGTTGTGGGGTAGCTTGGCCATCCTATCGGCTTCGGGAGCCGAAGACCCCGGTTCAAATCCGGGCAACCCCATTAATTTTT
>JAVRLB010000080.1:0-3328 GCA_031961865.1 Thermoplasmatota archaeon
CCAAAAAGAAAATATTATATATTAAATTTAGTTATATGATGATATATGACTCAGGAAAGTAAAGGCTCTGGTTTTCAATCAGCTGCAGGTTTAATACGTTACTTTGAAGAAGAGAAATCGAAGGGCCCGAAAATAGATCCAAAGATGATTATTGTATTGGGGATTGTTGCAGCAATTATTGTAGAGCTGATGAAAGTTTGGTGGCCTGTTGGGTAACCTATTCTTAAAAGCGTAAATATAATATAATGTATTGACTTCTCATTTTTTAATATTTATTTAGCTCCGGTGGTGTAGTCCGGCCAAGCATATCGGCCTTTCGAGTTTTTAAAGAAAGCGAAGAAAGCCGACGACTCGGGTTCAAATCCCGGCCGGAGCATATATTATATCGTAAATTATCATTTTATTTTTCATGATATTCACACTTCTTTGTCTTTTAGCTCTTCCATTACCATAGCATTGTGCCCATCTATTAACAAAACCATTTTCTGATCTTTGTGCTTGAACTCTATGTTCCATACAGGTATATGAACCAGATAAATTTCTGCAATATCTATATTTGTCTGAGTAGACTGAAGTGTATGATATTTTTTCTTCAACTTTCTCATTTCCCATTCCTGGATCCTGATTTTACCTTCAACTCTCGCTTTTTCTTCTCCGATGTCTCCATTCAACAATTTTACAGAGTTAGAAATATCTTTCGGAGTGATTTCTCTTTTTGCAGTTAGATTAAAAATGTAATCTGGTGGCTGATAGGCGTTCAGATTCTCTACCGCCACTATCGGATAACTGACAGTACCAGTATCTGTACCACTCTCATTTATGGTTTGAATTGAATTGTATCTGCCATACTGCGCTGAAACTTGTTTTTGGTATTGATATTGAGAAGTATAGCCTGCAACTATGATCCAGTAAGGAACATAGGATAATGTAACTTTTTGTATGGTACTTTTTTCAAATAAATGTTTATGAAATATGCTTTTATCCAGAAAAGTTCTTGCTATGGCCAAAGCCTGATCCTGTAACGCTACTTTTATGTCGAGAATATAATGCTTTTGTACATTAGTCCACCCTGCTGAACTGAGTGAAATTGAAGTGCCACAGTATTGGCATACCACCATAGCCTCTCCTTGCATCGGGCTCAATGCTGCCCCACAATTTGGGCATTTCATTTCAGTCAATATCTTAGATTTCTCTGATTCATTTATTGATACTACGTTTTGCGCACTACCTTGTTTCAAACTCGGTTGAGGAGTGCCACAAACATTACAGAACAATGCTTCATCAGGCAGCTGAGCTCCACATTTTATACAATATTTCATTTTTTCAACCTCTCTTCAAATCCCTAAGTTAAAATAAGTTATAATATTTTAAATGGTATTATTAATCTTTCTTTTTTTACTGTTCAAAGAATTTAATATTTTATTGACTTCTCAAAAATCTGGAATATTTTTAATGAATACAATATGTCTCACCTTAACTATGTTCTTAAAAATAGCTGGATGTAACCGATCCAGATTATGCAGTAACATTATGAAATAAAATAGATTGTTTATTATTTCAGTATATTAAAAAATTACTCATAATACGCAATCTATATGCTATTTTAACTTCAGAATCGTAGAATATTTGTGCTGGATGAAATATTTAAATACTCGATTAGCATGACCCTAATTTATGTCTAATAATACTAATCATAACTTGACCAAAAAAGAAAGAGATTGTATAATACTCATAGAAAAAGGTTCAATCGGAGAATTTCCAATTCGAGTTTTAGATTTGGCTAAATCGATGAAAGTTAAGCCTCCAACTGTTGAAGAGTTACTGTCCAGACTAGAAGAAAAGAATATGATCATAAGAAAGAGAGGTATGATCATGCTCACAAAACTAGGAAAAAAAACATATGCGGACATTATCTTATGTCATCGTGTTCTTGAAACATTCTTTGTAGATTGTGGAGTATCTGTATCTGATGCCTGTGAAAAAATCAGCAACTTTGATTATATGATCGATACCGACACTGCAAAAATGATCCTTGCCAAGCTGGGAAATCCAACCAAATGTCCTCATGGCTATAATATTATTGAAAATATAGAATAGGGTGATTAAGATGGTTGTAATTAATTTGTGGAATCCTCAAAACGTAGACTTTATCAGTGCTATCATCATTTCATACCTGCTGGGGATCGTTCATGGGATTACACCTGATGAACATACCTGGCCCATTACATTTTCATATGCTGTAGGATCTTACAGCACTAAGGGAGGTGCTAAGTCCGGGTTGATGTTTTCTACTGGATTTACTGTACAGAGAGCCATACTATCAGAGTTAAGCTATATGGCATTGGCAGCTATATTTATGAGCAGTCTTGTTTTTGGAATAACCTACATTTTTGTTGGGTTGGCGATGGCACTTGCAGGCATATACATAGCCAAAAAAGGAAAATACCTGCACTGGCACTATCTCGAAGAAAAATTAGGAGTTTTGACAGGAATACACAAGAAGGGCAGTGAAGTGCAAAAAGGAGAGCTGGAACATAGGATAAATCCTGCTTGTGTTGCTGATGACTGTGTTGATTTAAAACCTGTACCTGTAAAACTGGCACTTGCACATGGTTTTATAGCAGGTTTCGGGTTTGGTGCGTTTGCTCTGATCATTTATACTGTACTTGCACCTTCTATGCCTTCAATATATCTGGGATTTTTACCAGGGATGCTGTTTGGACTTGGAACAATGACCATGCAGGTCATGTTTGGAACATTGTTTGGAAAATGGCTAAGCAACATTAAAAAGCTTACAAAAGAGGGAATAGCGTTTGTGGGAAAGAGCATATCTACTTTCGTGCTGGAATATGGTGGCATTGCATTTATAGTAGCTGGAGCATTCATAGTGGCATTTCCGTCAATATTAAACTACGGGATAGTAACAGGAATAAAAGTTCACAATCTTGATGATTTAAACATAGGATTCTTTCTGGTAATCGTGGTTGTAATAGTCCTTGGGTTCATTGGATATAAGCGAGCAATAGATAGAGCTACACGTAACCCGATGTTTTCGTCTATAGATAAAAATAGCTGAATATGTGCATAATAAATAGGGCTACTCCATTATGCCTTTCAGCACCTTTCCTGCAATAAAGCTCAAGATAAATAATGTTGCTATGAGCACCAAAAAATTGGTCCATATACCACTCATATTCCCGGTCAATAGTAGCGATCTCAGAGCGTCTATTCCATAGGATAATGGATTTACATATGCAATCACCTGAAGCCAGACTGGCATAACGCTGATAGGATAGAGAGCATTGCTTGTAAAGAAAAGAGGCATAGT
>JAVRLB010000081.1:0-3219 GCA_031961865.1 Thermoplasmatota archaeon
CGACAGACCCGTATATTCTTTAGTACCTTATCAGTATCCATGCCATTTTTGATTCTCAAAAGATACCTGTTCTTTAATTATTTATCGTACCGATACTGTATTTTGTATCAAAAAGAGAAAATGTACTGTTTTTAAATAAATATATAGGCTAGTATAAGGTTAGCGCATAGCTTTTTTTCAGAGTTCTTAAAAAAGAGGATTTTTTAGATCATTTCCATACGCAAGCTGAGAGAAGATTTTATATATTTTTAAATATGTCTGCGCATGCAGTGATAACATATGACCATTTACAACGATAGTGGATATATCAATGAGCATTTACTGATGCTCGATGTTTTTGGCTGGAACAATGAGAAAACCACATCTTCATTTATTGTTAAAGGAGACAAGGTTGCAATAATGGATCCTGGAGGAAAAAGTTCCGGAGAAAAAATTGTGGAAAAATTGGATGAATACAGTATAGATCCAGAATCTATTACGCATATTTTTGTGAGCCACAGGCATAATGATCATCTTGGCGGTGTTCCGCCGCTCTTGAAAATCTGCAGAAATGCGAACGTTTATGCAAATCCCATAACTCTAGAAAACCTGGCAAACCCTGATAAGATTAACAATGCCACAATATCGCTCTACGGCAATCTTTCAGAGCCAATAGAACCTGTTAAGGAGAAAGAAAGGCTTGTACCGATAAATGATGGAGATACATTCAATCTAGGTAACAACGTCAGGATCAAAGCAATTTATGCGCCAGGGCACACTTCTGACCATTTTATGTTCTTTGAGCTTAATAGCAGATTCTTGTTCACTGGCGATGGAGCAGGACTGTTTTCTGGGAAATATTCAACATTATTGCCAAACTCATTTCCTCCAAGCTTCAGATTTGAAAACTATCTGAAGTCTATGAAAAATATTCTGAATCTGGACTTTGATATTGTAGGATTCTCGCATTACGGTGCAGTATCAGATCCTGAGGCAAGAAAAATAATATCAGAAGGATTGAGAATACTCAACGACTGGAACGCTGTTATAAGAGAAAATGGTAGTGCCAGTGAAGAGATTCTATTAAAAAAATATATTGCCCAATTTGATCTATTTCCTCAATATTTCAGGATTCCAGTATTCAAAATAATTGTGAATGGATTTAGCAAAAATCTATGATCACCATTTTCTGCCGGTGATTCTTTCGTACATCTCCCTGTATAGCTGTGATGTTTTTAGTATCAGCTCTGCTGGCATGGGTGGTATCTCTGGTTCTGCCATATTATGTGCCCTTGCTTCCATAAGTCTGTCATAATACCCTGTTTCTCGATAATATTTTCGCACATATTCCTTGCTTAGCTCTATGTGCTCACCATTTCTATAAGCTTCAAGATCCCAGAACCGGTCTTCGTCAGCAGTGCCGAACGTGTCTACAAGCACAGGCACACGCTCACTGTCCAGCGCCCACTCTTTCTTGCCGTCCACATGTATCAATCCTCTTTTAAGCACTTCGCCATTTAGCAGGGCATCTATCTTCAGTATCTGCTCTCTGATCTCATCCAGCTCTTTCTTATCTAACCCACTGATCTGCATTGCCTCGTTCATATCCAGTTCCCGGTCAAATTTCTCGAATTTTGTGGTCACTTCAAAGAACGGATCGCTCAGCTTTGCTCCATACTCTACATTAGTGCCTATTTTCTCACGGCTAATCTTTCCTGATTTTAGACGGTCGAAAAGAGATCCAGCAATGTAGTATCGAACTATGAATTCCAGCGGTACCAGATAATTTTTAGAGGATTTATTAGGCTTAGAAATAATGTCGAATTTTCGTACCCTCATTCTATTGCTTCCTATTGTCCGGATATAATGGTTTTGTATGTTAATGTTTTTTAATGTTTCAAACCAGTACGCAGAGGTGCGACACAATGATGCGCCTTTGTCAGGCACCTTGTTTGGTATAATCTTGTCAAATACCGATATATTGTCTGTAAAGTAAAATTCTAGCTCACTATTATAATCATATATTTCCTTAACTTTTCCTATTTTTATTGGGTTCATGCTTACCAGCATAACTTTTGTTTTATATTAAAATTATGTTAATTCATATAACTCAATCTAAAATCAATTTACCTGCTTGATAAAAAATAGAGACAAAAAAAGTAATTTTAAAAAGATCAGCGTAAGATCTCGTAATCTCTGTCCTGACCCTGTCTCTGTATCATCCAGTTTGGATACATAGCCCTGTTTTCTGATATTTTGTCCAACCGCTCTAACTGCCCTACCTTCAGGTTTACATCTATTGATCCTAAATCCTCTTCAAGCTGTTCCATGTTTCTAGCTCCAATCAGCACTATAACTCTTTTGTTAACGAGCCATGATAACGCTACCTGAGATGGCGTGCAACCCTGTTCTTCTGCAATTCTCTTTACTTCCTCAACAACATCCCAGCCTCTGCTCTCATCAAAATAAGGAAAGAAAAATCCTCTATCACCCATCCTTGTCCCGCTGGTAGGTTTCTCACCTCTTTTGTATTTGCCTGTTAAAATCCCACCATGTAATGGGCTCCAGGACAAAAGTGACATTTTACTGTATTTTAAAAATGGCATGATTTCATACTCAACATCTCTGTTAATTAAACTATAGTTCATCTGCGCACTTTCATATCTTGCAAACCCTCGCTCTTCAACCATTGCCTGCAATGTTGCCATTTGCCATGCTGCAAAATTAGATAATGCGGGATATATTACCTTTCCCTGATCCACAAAAGACTGCATGGTCTCAACCATCTCTTTCAAGTTGCTTTCACTGTCCCAGCCATGATATTGGTATATATCCACCCATGATGTGCCAAGTCTTTCAAGGCTCTTTCTTAAGGATATGCTCATATGATGCCTGGAAAGCCCTAGCTCATTTATTCCCTTGCCCATCTTGCCTCTGACCTTTGTAGCGATCATTACCTGATCCCTGTACTTCTTTATAGACTTCCCCAGTATTATCTCAGAATCTCCAGCATCATATACATCTGCAGTATCATACAGATTTACACCTGCATCAATACAGCGTTTTATCATTCTGTCTGATAACTCTTGATTTACACCACCAAGTTTCCATATATTTTTCTCGCCGAATGTCATAGCTCCAAATGCAAGTACTGACACAAACGTTCCGGTATTCCCATATTTTACGTATTTCATAATTTTTATCATAGTTTTTTTACTATATTAACATTTCTTAATATTC
>JAVRLB010000082.1:0-3139 GCA_031961865.1 Thermoplasmatota archaeon
GGACCGGTCGGGATTTGAACCCGAGGCCTTTTGCTTGCGAAGCAAACGATCTACCAGCTGATCTACCGGCCCTATAAAATCTCTAAAATCAACAATATTAATTAACTTTTTCAATCATTTTGCCTATTTTTACATTCACAATTGAGATGAATTCCTCTTCTTTACCACGTGGAATAGATGCACCTGCCGCAACGTTATGGCCACCACCATATCCACCTACTTGTTTTGCGGCATAGCTCATTACCTCTGACAGATCTAAGCCCCTGTCTACCATACCTCTAGGAGCCCTTACAGATACTTTGATCATTCCGTTATCTGTCTCTGCAAATCCTATTATAGGGATGTCAGGATCAGCAATGCCCGAAGAAAGTGCCATTGAAGCAACAGTCCCTACTACTGTCTCCGGTATGTTATTGCCGGCATGAAAATATTGTACTTTTTCAAGCTTCACTATACCTACATCTTTTACTACATTTATACTGTCCACTATTGTCTTTCTGTGCCTGTTCAACAATGTAATGGCTTTTTTGTAGTATTCCTCACGATCTCCTAATGCAACGTTAAGACCTATCTCTGCCTGATCATACCTCCCGCATGAGTTCAATAATGTAGCATACTCTTTTGCATCTCTGAGTGGTGTACCTGAATTCTCTTTGGATAAAATATATACTTCTCCTATCAATCTCTCTACTGTTAAAGATCCATAACCCATCTTTAACAACAAGATCGCTAACTCAGATAAAATTTTTCTTTTATCTTCAATTGATATATCTATCCAGCGAACCCAGCTCTCATTATTTTTTAAAGGTATGTTTAATTTTTCTAAAAACTGAATTGCACCATTCTGATCATTGGATATTGTTGGAATGACGGGATCCATACTGTACTGTAACATCTTATATATTGGCCTTGTTTCTTTGCCAAAAAATCTGGCATCAATAAAGTAATCAATAAACCCATGTTCCTTCCCTTCCTTCAATATAATTCTATTTGTTCCTGTTAAACGAGAATATACGGTATCCTGTAGATCCCCCACTGCACCTACTATAGCCATAGCTGACATCTCTACATTTTTTTTGTCCATTTCTCTGGCAATTAGATATGTTGTTCCGGCTCCGCTTATGTCAGTTGCACCGTTTTTACCAAATAAGTGCGGATTTAAATGTAATATTTCGGTTCTTTCAATTTCTTCAAAAAATGTTTTCAGGT
The DNA here is from genome assembly GCA_031961865.1 of Thermoplasmatota archaeon. GTDB lineage: Archaea > Thermoplasmatota > Thermoplasmata > Thermoplasmatales > ARK-15 > JAVRLB01. The sequence continues at coordinate 1,210 of JAVRLB010000082.1, forward strand.
CTTTCCTTTTTTCTCTTGGAACTTCAATGCTCAATTGACTTGGGGCATGGTGATCCGTAACCACGGCATTTATACCTCCAAGGAGATGGATGCTTCCACTTCCTAAGTCTGTGATCCAGACCATTGGTGCGTTCTCATTTTTCAATTTCTCAATTACTGCATTGTCAAATTGTTTTACGAACTGAACGTCATATTCAATATTAGCGTTCTGTAAAGCTTTTACAGCAATGCTTGCTGCGCAGATACCATCCGCGTCAATATGCGATACCACTTTCACTTTTTTCTCTTTTTTTATCTGTTCAGCAATGTATTTTGCTCTGCTCAAAAATTCATTCACATCTTCCCATATAACTATCCACATTTAAACAATTTTCGGAAAGACTATAAATATCAGACAAAATTTATGAAAAAAAACTATTGCTCTTTTATATAAGAAAAGTATTTATTATTAATATTATTTCTCCATATTAAAAAGGTGAATTTAATGAGTATTGAGTTTTGTACTTCATGCGGTAAAGGATTGGTAGGCGAAGGAACTACTGTATTTAAATGCCCAAACTGCGGAGAAGCAGAAATAGGTAGATGTAAAAACTGCAGAGAGATGGGTGTGCCTTACACATGCCCTCACTGTGGCTTTGTAGGTCCATGAAAGGATGTGACTTTATTATGGGAAATGTATCAATAATATTTAAGATAATGCCTGAAAATGTAGAGGATGATATTCAAGATCTAAAAAACAGAATAGTTCAAACTTTAGAACCTGTTGTAAAGATTAGGGGTATTCAAGTAAGACCTATTGCATATGGCTTAAATGCAATAAATATAGCCATAATAACAAAAGATGAGGATGGTGCATCTGATAAGTTAGAGCAGACAATAAGAGAGGTTAAAGGAGTTGGAGACGTAGAGATTGAAGATATGACTTTAATCTAAATTTTTTTAGAGTATTCTACTAACTTCTCTATTCTAGATGCTGTACTTGGATGCGTTGAAAAAATAGATACAAATCGTTCTCCTCTGAATGGATTAATTATGAACAAACTGGCAGTAGCTGGATTTCCTTTCTTCAAAGGTTTCTTTGAAACTGATGCTTCTATTTTGCGTAATGCTGAAGCTAGGGCAAGGGGCTTGCCAGATAACTGCGCGCCTGTATAATCGGCTTTATACTCTCTTTGTCTAGATATAGATAGCTGTAAAAGTGTGGCGCCTATACCGGCCAACGCTAAAACTACGAGCACTAATATATTATTTCCTCCTTTTTTACCATTCCCACCAAATAATGATTCGAAAAAGTAGAATCTGAACAATATTGTCAGCGCACCAACAATAGTCGCTGCAACAGTCATCAATATCATGTCCTTGTTTTTAATATGCCCGAGTTCATGGCCTAAAACCCCTTCAAGTTCATCGTCATTTAAAGTAGTTAATATACCAGAGGTTACAACAACAAATGCATGATTCTTATTTCTACCTGTTGCAAATGCGTTAGGAACTTCGGTGGAAATGATGGCAATCTTTGGCATTGTAATATTGGCTTTTAGAGAAAGGTCTCTCACAATTCTAAATACCCTTGGATTATCTTGTTCTTCAATTATTTTAGCATGATAAGACCATAATACTATCTTAGAACTGTAAAAATAGCTGAAAACATTTATGATGATAGATATTCCTAGAAACAAGAGCAAGGTAATTATAATATTACCGTATAAATTACCTATAATATATCCTACAAATACGAATAGCAAAGTTAACATTATGAATAATTCAACAGTTCTTACTGTAGAGTTCATGATGGGAGACGGATAATAAATACTATCTATTAAAATTATTGGTATTGTTGAATAATATTAAATTAATATCATAAAAATAACCATTTTTATGGCTAGTGCATAATTAGCCTATTTATATCTTAAAGTCTTAATTGAAATTT
>JAVRLB010000083.1:0-3095 GCA_031961865.1 Thermoplasmatota archaeon
TTTTAGCTTATAATTAATTTTGACAATTTTTTTATCTGGAGCTACCAGCTTTGATAAAAAATATTGTCAGTCCGCATATCACAAGAAAATCTATAAAATAAGGCCATCTATTTCCAAGTTCCTGAGATATATAGCCACCTATTAATGCAAATAAAGATACGCTTATTCCGAACGATAGTTCGTATAAGGCAATATTCTTGCTGATATTTGCCTGTTTTATGTTAGATATATAGATCAGCGGTGCAGATATGCCTAATGCCGTGCTAAACCCTATAATGAGCATCATTGCAAGTAAAATATAGAAATTGATGATCAGAAACGGCACTATTATCGGAATTAACAATAAAAATGATAAGTTTAGCATGGTTCTTAGTTTTTTCACATTGCTGATCCTGGTTAGATATATAAACCCTATTAACCGGGTCAGTGCCATGGCAGAAGATAGTATACCAAGCTCCAGCACAGTAATGTTATTATGCAGCAAAAATCCAGGAAATATAGAAGTCAATGTTCCGATCACAATGCCGGCACCAAAGCTAGGAATAAAAGATTCAATCAGTATCTGTGTACCTTTTGGCGCCTCAGCAGTATCCGCTCTTCTGAATTTCTCACGGTTAATTGCAACGAGAAACATTAGTACAGCGATAATTATCAAAATAAAAGAGATGGAAAAAACAGATGCATATCCGATCTTCTGGATCATATATCCTGCCAGTAGCGGTGCTATAAAATAAGAGGTGCCCCACACCACACTGTATATATTGATCAGGTTAGTTCCGCGAGAGATGTCAGTAAAGAAAATTTCTGTTGTGATCCACCAGATAAATTGGCCTATTCCAAGAACTAGAGTAATTACAAGTAACAGGGCCAGAGATTTTTCGATTATTAAGAGAAAAACCGAAGAACCGGTTATCAAAGTTCCAAATATTATAAACTTTGAGACAGTATCTAGATTTTTAAGCTTGGAGAAAAAGTAAGGTAACACCATATTAGGTAGCATCAAAAAAAAGCCGAATTCTCCCAGATAAAACTGTCCTGCACCTAACACTGTCACGAACGGTGGCAATGCAAACACTGCCATACCGTAACCGAATGAAAACAATGCAAGATGCATAATTAAGAACGATTTTCTCATCTAAACTTTATCACTGTGTCAGATACTGTTTTCATATATAAAATAAATTTGATCTGAGCAATTCTATAAAGCAATCACAAATTCCTCAGCATAGTTACAAAAATATTAATAATGTTTAACGTGTTATGAAATTTATGACCGGTATATTTTTAGATGGCAAAGCTACAGCGATAGGATTAGGAACCTGGCAGATGGGATTGAAAGGATGGGGTAAAGACTATGATTACAATTCTTCAATTGAAGCTTTCAAATATGCAATTAATAACGGTATCAATTTTATAGACACAGCAGAGATATATGGTGCTGGCAAGTCAGAAGAGCTGATTGGTATGGCTCTTGAGCAGTCAGCCAGAAAACATATTTACATAGCAACAAAAGTAGCAGGATTTAATGCTACCTCAAAGAGAGTAAGTAAAAGTTTGCAAGGAAGCTTGAATAGAATGCATATAGATTATGTAGATCTATATCAGGTTCACTGGGAGCCCAGCAATTATACCAATCTCCAAGAGCTATTTAAAGAGCTAGAACGGCTAGCAAAAGAGGGATTGATAAAGCATATAGGAGTATCCAACTTTTCTCTTAATACTCTTAAAAAAGTATCATTGTCGCTCAGAGATTACAGAATTGAAAGCAACCAGATAAAATTCAATCTGATTGAAAGACCCGACAAAAATCTTCAAGAGTATATGAACGAACAAAACATTAAATTGATTGCATGGAGCCCTCTTGCCCAGGGATTTCTCACTGGAAAATATGGTCCAGGCACCAGGCCCTCTGGCGGAATCAGAAAGATAAACAGTTTATTTAGCGACCGGAACATGAAAAGATACGAACCGCTTCTAGAAGTACTGAAAGAGATTGCTTTACAAAATAATGTTTCGATCACACAGCTGGTTCTTGCATATGAAGCGCATTTAAGAGTGCTTCCAATACCCGGCTTCAAAAATGTAAACCAGGTAAAAGATATAGTTGGTGCAATCAATTTAGAGCTCGGAGAAAAAGATTTAGCTCGTATCTCTGAAGTAATTGATAAAGTAGGAACTATCTATGTTAACGATGTGATGTTTCCCCGATATTTTCCAAATTTCATGGTCCGGCTCGTTTCATTGTTTCTTTAATAAATCTGTTTATATGCTATTTACAGACCGTATAAATTGATCGTGCATATGCTTTATATCTGAAGGTTCTGGATCTGTAAAAATGCCGGACTCTGTTATCAGATAGTTTATTTCATTTAACGGTATCTTTTCAAATAAAGGCACTTTTATTCTCTGCCCCGAATATCTAAAATCCGTTTCTGTAATAGTTGGCGGGGCTGTATCAGAGGCTTTATATGATTCTATGACCACGTATACAGGCACGTTCAGCATCTTTGCGCAGGAAATTAAAGGTCTGCTACCCACTTTATTAATTGCAAAACCTGCTGAATAAATGCCATCAGCGCCAATTATGACCGCCTCTGATTTTTCTATAAACTCCCATATTGCAGAATCTGGAACAACTTTTATATCTGCATACTTAGCATACTCTATCAGAGCCTTTCTTGTTTCTGAGCCGGGCCTAGATTCCATCAAATATATATGATCAGGCCTGCTGACCTCTAACAGAGCGAGAACTGCAGCACTGTAACTGATCGTAATAAAAGATCTGAGTTCAAGCTCTGACAGCACTTTTTTCAGTTTTTTAGTTGCGTTTATTCTATATTTTTTAAGATTTTCGATTTTTATATTCAGCTCTTGCATATTTTTAGTGTTTTGAAGCACTGCTACAATATTAGCCAGTGTTCCCATAGGTCTAAGCATTTTAATATTTTCCAGATTTTCAGGCAGATCATCAAGATCAGTATCGTTCAGCAATTCTAAAGCTCTGTCAAAGTACCAGGAAGAGCCATGAACCAGATCTTTTTTCATTAATTTTAATAGCTCTTTTTTATTTGCCATGTTTGGTTGTTATGAAAAAA
>JAVRLB010000084.1:0-3048 GCA_031961865.1 Thermoplasmatota archaeon
ACTGTGTTTACTGCCAGCTTGGTAATACTATTATGCAGGAAATATCCAGAAAATCATTCTATTCTCCTGAGGAAATATACAGTGAGGTCAGACATAAAGTTGAAACTGTAGGAAGAGAAAACATTGACTACCTGACTTTTGTACCTGACGGAGAGCCCACTTTAGATCTAAACCTGGGAAAAGAAGCAGTAATGTTAAAAAAATTGGAGATACCGCTTGCAATAATTACAAACTCATCACTTATCTCTGATACTAAGGTGCAGGAAGATCTGCTAAACTTCGATTTTGTTTCTTTTAAGGTGGATGCAGTATCTGAAAATATATGGAGATCTGTAGATAGGCCTCAGAAACAGCTGGTTTTAAAAGACATCCTGAACGGGATCTTGGAATTCAAACATAAATTTAAGGGCAAAATTGTTACTGAAACTATGCTTATAGATAAAATTGATTATGAGCTCGAAATTTCAAAAATATCTGAGTTTCTGGCATTGTTGGATCCTCAAATTTCCTATATTGCCATTCCGATCCGACCTCCAAGCGAAAGCTGGGTTATTCCTCCAACTGAAAAGATAATAAACTATGCATATCAAGTATTTGAGAAAAAAGTAAAGAAAGTAGAATATCTTATAGAGTATGAAGGTAATGAATTTTCAACTGCTGATGAGTTTGAGCAGAATTTATTGAGCATTGTATCTGTGCATCCTATGCGCGAGGATGCTATATTTGAATTTTTATCTAAATATAATAAAAATATTGGAGATATTGAGAATTTAATCAATGAAAAAAAGATTATGAAGGTTGAATACCAGAACAACAATTATTATATCAGGAGATTAAAAGGCAGAGAAGCTCTATTACATTGACAAGATCAGTCTAAGAACTTCCTTACCACATCTGCTAAGTTGAATAGCGATTTTGATATTTTTGAATCAGGTTCTGATTCTACCACAGGTACACTATTTACAATCGCTCTTGCAGCAGCGAGATCATATGGGATCTCTCCAATTATCTCAATATCATGCTCAATTGCAAATTTTTTTAAATTTTTAAAATCTGGATTCAAATCAGATTTGTTGATTACCAGATACGATTTAATGTTAAAGTGTTCTGCCAGTGAATAAACTCTAGAAAGATCACTTAAACTTGATTCGGTAGGTTCAGCTACCAGTATAGCACGATCAGCGCCGCTCATAGATGCAATGACCTGGCATCCTATACCTGCCGCAGAATCCACTATTATATTTTTTAAAGCATACTCTTTAATCCAGTTTCTTGCAATCTTTTTTTCTTCAGATACCAGTTTTCCGCTGTTATGCTGTCCCACATCCAGCTCTGCACTGACAAATGGGCCGTAGCTGGTGTCTGCAATTTTGATATACCCTGCAAAAAGATCAGAGTCTATGTCTATGGCTTTGGCAGGACAGACAATCTTGCATGCACCACAACCTTCACATAAATAATCTTTTATGAACGGAGCGGAATCTTTAATCGAGATCGCTTTATAAACGCAAATATCGACGCATTCCATGCACCTGCTGCATTTTTCAAAATTGATCTTTGCAACAGATTTGTCCCTGTATTCTCTTATCTCTTTCCAAAGCTGAACTTTAAACAATATGTGAAGATTCGGGGCTTCTGCATCTGCATCTACGATCGCAAGTTTTTTATCTTTTAGTATTGAGGTCAGAGATGCCACTATGCTGCTTTTTCCAACGCCACCCTTGCCACTTGCAATTACCAGTTCCATTTTCAATGACCTCCTTTCTGCAACAGCGTTTTAGCTATATGTTCTAGTTCTCTGGAAAAATTTTCAGATGGGTAAAGTTTTATGAAAGGCACTCCCTTGATATAACTTTCCACGATCTTTTCGTTGATAGGAATGGCACCTATCTTCAAAGCATCATATTTTTTCAGGACCGAATTTAAATCTACACTGGCAAGATCTGCTCTGTTCACAATAACATAACCAGTTCTGTGCTGTTTTACTAAGAGTTTCAGCATCATCTCTAGATCATGCATACCGAATAGTGTGGGTTCGGTAACAAGAGCTACAGCATCCACATCCTCAAGAGCTATAGCTACATGGCTTCCAGATCCTGCAGAGGTGTCTATTATATATATATCTGCTTCACTGCTCAAGCCAATCATCTTTGCATTTAACGCTACAGGATAGGCGCGTTCTTGACCCTCATCTAAAACCCCTGTAACCAGCGTAAGGTTTTTGTTTACATTGCTTTTATAAACGATTCCTATGTGCTTGCTACTTTCAAGTATTGCATCCACAGGACACGCTAAAATGCAACTTTTACAGCCAGAACAGAGAGTAGGCATCAGAAACGGAGTTCCTTCTTTAAATGTAACAATTGCGTTTTCAGCGCAAACATCTTTGCAAAGTTTGCACTTCACGCATTTTTTATAGTCAAATTCAGGCTTGAAAATGTTTACGTCTTTAGCGTTTTCCAGTTTAACAGATAACAGGATATGATCGTTCGGGCATTCTACATCTGCATCTATCAACACTACCTTATATGATTGAGATAGAAAATAAGCGAGGTTTATTGCAATAGTACTCTTTCCTGTTCCACCTTTGCCTCCAGACACGCCGATTACGGTCATAGTTGATATCTCCGGCAGCAGCTAAAATCTGTGATGTCCCTGCCCTCTGCCAAAGCCATGTCTGCCAGCACCGCTAGACGGCGCTAACTTTCCTGCTAAATGCTCCATTATTGCCTGTTCTACAGTGTATCTTGGGCTCTCTCTTACATCTATATTTGCGTTCGCTAAGACTTGAAGTGCATTGGGTCCTATATTCCCAGCAATAGTTACCGAGCATCCTAAATCTATGAGCGTCTGAGCTGCCTGTATTCCAGCTCCGCTAGAAGCGGTCATTCCAGGATTCTGGACAATCTTAAAGTTTGTTATTTTTTCATTTTCTACATCTACAATAGTGAAAGCAGGACATCTTCCGAAATCTTGGCTCACTATATCATTTAATCCACCATGATCACTTGATGCAACTGCTATTTTTACCATATTACTTATCTCCTT
>JAVRLB010000085.1:0-3022 GCA_031961865.1 Thermoplasmatota archaeon
AGCCCATGCAGATCTGCAAACGATAAACGAGAAAATAAGATTAGAATAGATGCATAAGCATTCAGAAGTTATGGTTTTTAAATTCCTATAAAAATAAAAAGTTTTGATCAGCTAACTTTTAATATCTATTGTGTAATAGAGAATTATATGGACAGTAAAGAAACATTCTCGGGATATCTAAAAGAAGAGGTAGAAAGTACAAGCTTGCAATATATATGTGATATGCTCAGAAAGTACAGCTTTGGAGAAATCTATCTTTTAAAAAATACGTGTCTTGTTCTTGAAAGTTTCTCTGATGCAAAAACAGAACATGAAATACTGCCTTTAGGATCTGAAATCCGCAGTTTAATAATTGAAATAAACGTAAAAACTAATCCTGAATTTATATCTTGCTTCTCTTCAACTGAGTCTGAGCTTGTAATACCAATACGCAAAGATGACCAAGCAATTGAAGAGATAAATATAAATTCAGACAATAACAATACGTTCAGCAAGTTTGATGAACAGTTTTTTTCAATGTATCGCAGATCATATAGCCTCTAAAAAATGTTGAAAAAATGATAAAAATAGAACGATATAGATGGATAGCACTGATTATAATTACCATATCAGTATTGATGTCAATGAGCTTATGGTTCAGTGCGACTGCCATTATACCATTGATAAAGAGCGAGTGGAACCTGGATTCAATAGATACGATACTCGTAACACTCACGCTTCAGCTTGGTTTTGTAGCTGGTACATTAATAAGTGCAAGCCTGGCCATACCAGACTCAGTAAACTCAAAAACTCTTTTTGCCGTATCTTCTGTTTTCGGATCTTTTTTTAATGTACTGTACCTGCCATTTGGACATATTTTTATAGCAGGGATAATGTTAAGGTTTCTGACTGGCATGGCTCTTGCAGGCGTATATCCTGTAGCTGTACAGATTATATCTGGATGGTTTCCAAACAGAAGAGGACTTGCAGTTGGAGCAGTTATAGCAGGCTTGACTGTTGGATCTGCTATACCAGAACTGATCCTTTCTCTAAACTTTATATCCTCATGGACACTGGTAATTATAGGTTCTTCTATACTTGCACTTATCTCTGCATTTATAGTACTGTTTTTATTACGTGACAGCCCGCATTACGCTAAAAAATCAAATTTTAGCTGGAACCTTGTAAGGGAGGTTGTAGAAGACAAACCGACCATGTTGGCAAACATTGGATATTTTGGGCATATGTGGGAACTTTACGCAATGTGGACATGGATTCCTACATTTATAGCTCTTTCAATATATTCTCCTTTTAAGAATTATAATGGCATATCTGAAATAATAACATTTTTAGTAATAGGCATAGCTGGATTGTTTGGTGCACTGATCGGTGGCGTTATTGCTGACCGCATTGGAAGAACTCTGTCCACTTCAATTTACCTTGCAGTCAGTGGCTTTTGCTCAATAATTATCGGATTTACTTTCAGATATTTGCCGGTTATTACCATCACAGTAGCACTCATCTGGGGTGCAAGCGTCATAGCTGACTCTGCACAATTTTCAACCGCGGTAACAGAGCTAAATCCTGAATACAGAACTGGTAGCGCCTTGACGTTTCAGATGTCTATCGGATTTTTAGTAACAATATTTTCTATTTACCTTGTTGGATTTTTGCAGTCTTTAATTGGCTGGAAATGGAGCTTTGACGTTCTAGCTATTGGCCCTATTGTAGGAATTTTTTCAATGTTGAAGCTAAGAAGCATGCCTGAATCAATAAAGATGGCTCATGGAATGAAATGATTGCTTTATTGCACTTTTTTAGAGGTTCCAAGCTTTTCTATTAGATCTCTTTTTTCGCTGAGTTTCGTGTGACCGTGGTATTGCCATGCTTATGTAATAATACACAGGATTGGATAGATACAACTGCAACTAATGATACTGTTACAATACTTATAATCAAAATAATAACGATTTTCTGCATATAACTGCATCATTTCTATATTATATAATTTTTTATTAACACAGAATCTCCGAAGATAATCTGAAACGTTTAGAGTTTTTCTATAGTTTCATTTAGATAGAGAAAAAGATCAAAATAGCATCTATAAGCGTTCCAGATGCCTGATTATCCATTTTAACTTTTTGCATTTTTCTCGATCCATTCTAACAGTGGCAATATTGCCTTTCTCAATTCTGTGCCCTTTTTGCTAAGAGAATACTCGACCGATATCGGCCTTGCAGATACTATCACTTTTTTTCGGACCAGCCCCATATTTTCAAGCTCTTGAAGGCGATGCGATAGCAAATTGGGTCTTGGCATGCCTACATTTCTCGAAATATCATTGAATTTGACAGCTTTTCTGTTGCCTAGCAAAGCGATGATAAGAAGTGTGTACCTCTTTCCAAATATGCTCAGAATCTGTTCTGAAGGATAGATGCAAATCTTATTGTGCCCGGCATTGATCATGCATGCTTCTTCTGATGCTTTCATCAGAGTTTGATAAAATAAAATAGTATATAAACTTACTATGTCTTAGCATTATTTATCTCGATTTTCAAAATTATAAGAGTAGATACAAAATATAGAAAAACAGAAGTTTTCAATTCTTCTTTGACGGCTGAAAACTATTTCATTTAATTTAAATTGTTTCCAGAATATAAGTAACCAGTTAATTGATAATTTCTTTAAAATTTCAATGGAAAATAGGAAAATTTATAAAGTATTTAGATATTATTACACATATATTCATCTAAGCGGTGATCTTATTGAGAGTAAAAGACCTAAAAGAAAAACTAAAATTAAAAGGAGCTGCTATTATTGACAGAAGCGGAATAATTGAAGAAGACGCACTTCCAAATGATCTGAACAGAGAGCTTTTCTCCGTCATGTGCGCTACTGTTTATGGTGCGGTAAACACTATTAATGCAGATGTTTTTAAAGAAAATACTAAGGCCATCAAATTTGAAAGTAATGAAGACAATGTATTAATCAGCCCTTATAACAACAGGCATTTTGTGGTGATTATAGCCCCTAAAACTCAGGA